>CANLKN010000089.1 GCA_947491475.1 Akkermansiaceae bacterium
CATGTTGAGCGCGGGCTGTGCGGGAAGCTTTCTTGGAAGCACCAGAAGGAGGTGGTGGAGCGCATGAACCGGTTACGAAGGGTTCAGGGCGCGGAGGCGGGAGAAGAGGCTTTTGAGGAGTTGCTGCAATTCGTCAGCGGGAAAAACTCGGCGGCGGCGCAGAGTCTGGCCAATCGCAAGGACGGCATTCTGGCGTTTCATCGTCTCAACGTTCCGGCGACGCTCAACGTGACGTTTCTGAGCACCAACCACATCGAGAACGTGATGCGCAATTCCCGAGGGATGATTGGCAAGGTGTGTCGCTGGAACCCGAAGACCGACCAGTTGACCCGGTGGATGGGAGTGGCGCTGCTGCGCGCCCAGGAAGGCTTCCGGCGGGTCAGGGGACACAAGGAGATGGGGCAACTGGCCACCGCGCTGGGACGGGCCGGTTCCGCCGCCTCGTCGCTCCGCTCCTCATCGGCTCCACCGTCCCGTCCCAGCGCGGGAGAACGTTCGGAGCTTGCAAGTGAGATCGGATTCTCCTATCGAATGTCCATCAGCCAGCCCGCTGAGATTCTAACGATTTAACGGAAAGAAAAATTCCCCCTTCCTCCTTGACAGGCACAACAGCACCCAATGAATTTTTCATTCAGTAACTGCTCTCTAAAAGGGCGAGCAGGTCCATTTAAATCTGGAATCTCTTTGAATGGCTTTTGCCCCCTTTTAGCTGGTTGCTTTTTCAACCATTCTTTGAGAAACCACCAAATCTTACCGTTGTTATCGATTCCGTTAACTGGGGAGTTCGGACCGAACCCATACAAATTCACCCCGCCCCTTTCCTCGATCGGATCTCTAGATGGCCACCTGCCGGTGACGGGGTCTAGGTATCGGTATAGGTAGTCAGTCACACGCGGCCTCAAACCGCGTGATTTCAAGGTTTTCTGACGTTTCTCGACCCTTGGAACCGGGCGATTTCCGGCTGGCGGGCTGCCATTTGGCGGCGGTTTGGGACCGGAAACGGGCGCTCCGCCAGCGGGTGGATCATCGGAATCCTCATCGGGCGGCAGGTCGAACCACCGCGCGTTCGCAGCCGTCACCGGAGCGGCGGAAACATCGAGAACTGGTGCGGCGGTAACCATCACGGCTTCAGCTTTTAGCGGTTCAACCTCGCCGGGGGAAGGCAAATCCTGCTCCGGTGCGTCTTGAATACTGAAGCGGCCGTAGAGGTCGTGGTTTTGATCCAGTTGGCAGTGCGGGTGGCAGCTGGCGTGGACCTCGCGCAGCGCTTCGATGTGGACGTGGGTGTAGATCTTCGGCTAGGCTTGGTTCATTCGGATTTCAGGATGAGTGTTTTGCCGTCCTTGAGTCGGGTGATCCAACGGCCCGACCCCATGCGACCTGAAGCTGCCTCACGGGCCAGCCCTGCCCAAGGAAGATCGAACTCCCTCGCCCATGCCACGCAAAGACGGACCGCCTTGACCATGCGGCAATGGGACAAGAGCAATCTGAGTTGTCGGGAGCGAAGTTGCCTTACATTCTCCATGATGGCACGCGCCTCCACCAATTCCTGATAGACACCTACTTCGCTGAGCATCTCCAACAATGCGCGCTCCGGGCTGGAAACCCGGGGGCCGTTTGGGAACTCCGGCATCAGAGCGATACCTGTGCCAGTGGGAAGTTCATCGTCGAACAGCCTGGATGAGCTGTATCGTGCCGGGAAACGGTCTTGAAACCAGCTTGGCAGTTCGGTCCGGCGGTCTCCCCAGAGAATGGTCGTTTCCGTGACGGCGACTTTGTGCCTGAATCCGTGCCACGCCAGCGCGGTTTTAGCAGCCACATGGAGGCCTGGAATTCTGGGCTCCAAGAACGCGAGGGTTTCGTTGCGTTGCAGTTCATCCCCCGCGAACATGAAAACTCCCCGCCCGAGTTTTTCCAGCCATCCGGCTTTCACATACTCGTGCGCGAGCGCAGACGAGATGCCCAGACCGGCCAGTGTCGCCGTGCCGAGGGGGGCGCCTCGCGGCAGTTTGGTTTGCAGGGTTTTGATTCGATTTGCCTCCATAGATCAAGTCTGGCTTGAACAATGGCGCAGATTCAAAACGAACGCAAGGAATATGTTTGAAATTTGTGGCATAGTTCAAGTCTGGCTTGATGAATGCCGCAAATTTCAAGCAAAACACCCCTCCCGGCTCGGGTGGTGGTTTTACCTCAGAAAAATCCGCTTTGCCCACTCATAGTCGCCTGGCATCCGGCTCGCGATTTTTGAGAAATTTTAGAAAACTGATGCAAGACTTCATGCGGATTATCCCTGCGGCGCACGGATAATCTGAATTAGCCATTTTAAAATGCTGTGACTACGGCACGAATCTTCGACGATTTTCCCGGTTGCCAAATCGCCGGATGTAGGTTTACGCTTCGCCCGCCGAAGGGCAAAGCTCCGCCAAAAGCCTCATAGTGTAATGGTAACACCCCGGATTTTGATTCCGTTATTCTAGGTTCGAATCCTAGTGAGGCTACTTGCACAAATCTCGTCAGCCAACGGGTTTTCTGAGAATATAAACCCTCATTATCAACCACTTGCGGAAACGCTATCCGGCCTGGTTGACAGCCTTCCCTCGCTCATGGAAGGCACTGGTGACAAAATGGTGACAAAATGGTGACAAACGCTGGATCTAACGGTGTGGTCCGCTCAAAATCAAAGCGTTCCAACAGGCGCAAGAAACAAGGACCGTTCCTGAGGGTCAAAGCGGGCTCTGCCGCAGTGCCGATCTATAAGACCGAAACGGATGGACGGGTTCGCTACACCCTGAGCTTCTATCGGGATGGTCGCCGCGTGCGGAAGGTGTTCACCGACTTGGACAAGGTGCGGAAGGAGGCGCTGTTCGTGGCGCAGCGAATTCAATCCGGCATGGTGCGAACAGGATGAACGTGAGCAAGGCTGTATCAGCCACCTCCTTCTAGCAGCCAAACTCTTCACCTTTCCAATCTCTGCGGCAACTCGTCGGCATATCTCGCAAACTGGTGTCCGTGTGTTTCCAATTCCTTGTCGACAGGGTCGAGCGCGATGTTGGCCAACAGTGGCGACAGCGGGCCACCCTGCGGCACTCCAGAAGCGTGGTCTTGGCGGATATCGTTGTGCCGCACAATCTGGCCCGCAGTCTGCTTAGCCGTGCCCGGCCCCTCCCAACCACGCCGAAACCCAATGCCTGATGCCTGTCTCTATTTCCAAGTCCACCAACCGAACCGTCTGCTCCCGCGCGGTGCGATCCGCCAGGTTTCAGACTTGCATTTTGAGGACGACGCGGTGAATGCCGCCATCCTCGGGCGCGTGGCGGACGAGTGTTACCTTCCGGCAAACCGGATGTTCAAACGGCTGATTGAAAAACATGCCGGACGTTTTAGCATGGCGCTATCCATCAGCGGCACTGCCATCGAACAGATGGAACGCCACCGGCCGGATGTGCTGGAGTCATTCCGCGAACTGGTCGCCGGCGGTGGAGTCGAACTGCTCGCCGAAACCTATTATCATTCGCTTGCCTTCATGCATTCCAACAAGGAGTTCGACCGCCAGGTGGACTTGCATTTGGAGAAAATCGAGAAGGTATTCCACGTTTGCCCACGGGTTTTCCGCAACACCGAATTGATCTACAACGATGCCATCGCGGCGAAGATCGAAACGATGGGCTTCGACGGGATACTCGCCGAGGGGGTAGAGCGAAATCTCGGGCCGATGTCGCCCAATCACCTCTATCGCGCGCCGGAAACCGCGCGCATCAAGACGCTGTTGCGAAACATAAGGGTTTCCGACGATCTGGGTTTCCGCCTCACCGACAAGAACTGGGACCAATACCCGCTCACGCCGCATAAATTCGCCTCATGGCTGGATGGCACTGCCGGTGATGTGGTCAATCTTTTCATGGGCTACGAGACTCTCGGCCTTGAACGCACCGGCGGAGATGAGATTCGTGATTTCTGGGAAAACCTGCCGGACGCCATGGAAGATGCGGGCCTGCAATGGGTCACGCCATCCGAAGCGGTCGATCTCTACCGCGCATCGCGCGGATATGACTGTCGGCTTCTCACATCGTGGACCGACCACGAGCGCGATCTCTCCGCGTGGACGGAAAATTCCATGCAACGCGAGGCCCTCTACCGGGTTCACACCTTGGAAAAACAGATACTGGCCAGTGGCGATCCGGAACTCATCCATGTCTGGGCGAACATGCAGACTTCAAACCATTTCCACTGGATGTCCACCAAGGGCACCGTCGAAGGCGGCGATATCGCGATGCCCTATTGCGATGCCGTCGATGCCCGCGAACGATTCATGGTGGTGCTGGATCACCTGCACAAACTCGTAGGTGCCATGCGCGCGGCTTGATTTGAGAAAAAACGGGCTTCGCATCCGGCGGCCGCCTCTGGCATGCTTGGCGCGTGCCCGAGACCCGAATTGTTCATGCCGCTGATGATGAAATGACAGATGCCGTGCGTGAGGCCTGCGCGCTGCTCCGTGCCGGTGAAATCGTCGCCCTGCCCACCGAGACCGTTTACGGCCTCGCCGCCGATGCCCTGAATCCCACGGCCGTCGCCAAGGTTTTCGCAGCGAAGGAGCGTCCGTCGTTTGATCCGCTCATCGTCCACATCGCCTCGCGCGGCGATTTGAAAAACGTAGCTATCGTGCCGGATGACATCGCGGAAACGGTACACAAACTCACCGCCGCCTTCTGGCCGGGACCGCTCACGATCATCCTGCCGAGGCACCCGGATGTGCCGGATCTCGTCACCAGCGGGCTGCCCACTGTGGCGGTACGGCAGAGCGCGCATCCGGTTTTCCGCGCGATCAACAAGGAAATCGGAAAGCCCATCGCCGCACCCAGCGCCAACCGCTTCGGCCGGATCTCGCCGACCTCCGCCACCGCGGTGATGAAGGAACTCAGCGGCCGCATCCCGCTCATCGTCGATGCCGGGGCCTGCTCCGAAGGGGTGGAAAGCACGATCATCTCCATCGAACCACGCGAGGGGAAAAAACCGATTTTCCACCTCCATCGCGCCGGCCCCATTACCAAGGAACAACTCCAGGATTTCGGCAAGGTTGAGAAGGTGAAGAAAAAACCCGGCGATCTCCCGCACGCACCCGGCGAGCTTCCCAGTCACTACGCGCCGCTTACTCCGCTCATTTTGTTAGAGAAACCGGAGGACTTCAAACCCGAGCCCGGAAAAAAATACGGCCTCCTCAGCTACCGCGGCGAGGATGACAACCCTTACGTCACGATGCATGACTGGGAGATCGTCGAGTCCCTCAGCCCCGGCAGCGGCAAGCTCGCCGAAGCAGCCATCCGCTTGTTTTATCTCATGCGTCTGTTAGATGAATCCGGCCTCGATGCGATCATCGCCGAACCCGTCAGTGAAACCGGCCTCGGCGTCGCCATCATGGACCGCCTGCGGAGAGCCTCCGCCTGAGAACGACCATGGGCTTCTATGACGGGATCAGGAAGCGAATGCCAGCGCGCGTTGTTTCATCTGGGTGGCCATCAGGTTGAGCGCGTTGGCACGGGTGGGTGCGAGGTGCTCCTTGAGGCCGGTGCGGTCGATAAAATCCATATCAGAGGTGAGGATGGCATCGGGTTTCTCTCCATCGAGCACACGCACGAAGAGCGCGATCATGCCCTTGGTGATGAGTGAATCGGAATCCGCCTGGTAGCGGACGGAGCCGTGCTCAAAGGTGGCGTCCAGCCAGACTTGGGACTGGCAGCCCTTGAGGAGGTGCTCCGGATTTTTCGCCGCCTCATTCATCGGTGGAAGTTTTTTGCCGAGGCCGATGACGTATTCGTAGCGCTCGGTCCAATCCTGAAAGAGCGCGAGTTCATCGAGAAGTTGCTGCTGTTTTTCGGCGATGCTCATGCAGACGGGAATTGAGCGCGGATTGTCCCGTGCGGCAAGTCCCGAGAACTGAAGACGGAAAAGAGGGCTGAAAGGGCAGCCGGAACAGATCCTTAAAGTCCAGCGGAAACCGCGGCTCGCAATCACCGGAGAATCCCCGAGAATTACGGTTGAAGAACTACCGCTGCCTCTCTTTACTCCCTGCCGCCCGCCTCAAACGCAATACTCCTTTCATGATCGAAAACATCCGCAAATACACCGGCCTTATCATCTTCTTCATGGCCCTCGTCGTCTTTTCCCTCGTCATCGGCATCAAGGATGACATGTTCCGCGCCGGCGTGGGCGGCCAGGGAATCCTCAAAATCGACGGTCGCATTTATAGTGACAAGGAGTTTTCAAACCTCGGCAGTGGAGCTTTCGAGCTCACCTCCAGCCTCGCTCGGTCGGGTGATTTCGGACTCTACCAGTTCATGATGGGCCTCACCACCGGTGCCACCAGCCAGGATGACGCCGCGGAAAAATTCTTCATCAACCGCATCCTGTTGCGCCAGGCCAAAGAGGACTTCGGCGTCCATCCCGGCGAGCAGGAAATCTCGGACTACATCCGCAGCCTGCGCGCTTTTGCCTCACCTGCTGGCAAGTTCGACGAGGTGGCCTACCGGAATTTCATCGAAAAAGGCATCGGCCGCCTCGGCATGACCGAGACCGACCTTCGCCAACTGGCGTCCGACGCCCTCGCCTCGCAGAAGATCAACGCCATCGTCGGCTCCGGACTCGGCGTGAACCGCGATATGGTCGCCCGCAGCATGGCCCTCGAAAGCCAGCGTGTTTCCGGCACCCTCGCCCGTCTCGACATCGATTCCTTCAAAGCCGCCATCAAGCCCACCGATGAGGAAATCAAGGCCTACTGGGAAAACATCCAGGACGCCTTCACCACCCAACCGCTGCGCAAGTTCACTTACATCATCGCCAGTCCGGCCATGCCTGCCGATGGCGCCGAAGCAGAAGCCCCGGAGACCTTGGCCGAGGCTGCTGCCAGCGATGAGGAGAAAAAAGCCGCGGAGGCAAAAAAGGCTGAGGAAAAAGCCAAAAAAACCGCCGAACTCGCCGAGCTTCGCCGCCAGAAACAAAACGAAGTGGACGCCAAGGTGGACGAATTCACCTATCAACTCGAAGAACAAAAAGGCGCGGGCTTCGAGGACCTCGCCAAGGCCAACGGCTGGGAAGTCATCACCACCGAATTATTCGCCCAGGCCACACCGCCCGCTGCTCTCGACATCAACCTCCGGGCCTCCAGCCGCGGCGGCAAAGCTGCCGACGAACTTTTCCGCATCGAGCCGACCACGGATCCGGTTTCCAAACTCTCCCAACCGATTGCCATCGGTGAAAACCAATGGCTCGTCGCCCGCCTCGACGGTGAAGAGAAATCCCGCCCGAAAACATTTGAAGAAGCCAAGGAATTGGCGCGCGCCCAATTCATCGAGGAAAAAGCCACCGAGGCCATGAAAGCCGCCGCCGATGTGGCAGTCGCTAAAATCAAGGAAGCCCTTACCGCCGGCAAATCATTCACCGATGCCGCCAAAGATGCCGGCATCAGCGAGACCCGCGAGTTTTCCAAGGTCACAGCTGAGTATCGTCCGGACCCTGCGACTGAACCTCTAAACCTCTTCGAAGTGACCCGCCACGTGGACCCGGGCAGCCTCGCCGAAGTGGTCGCCGAGGCGAACCGCGCGTTCATCATCCACGTCGCTTCGCGCGAGGTCGAAAAAAAGGAGGACACCGCCACCCGCATCGATACCCAACTTGCCAGTGCCAGCCGCCAGAACGAAATGGCCGCCTTCGTGGGTTGGCTCACCGACCGCGTGGAAGCCGCCAAAGTAGAGCAACTCAACCGGCGCTGAAACCGGCTTCGCTTCTCCGCTGGCAAGTGCCCAGCCCGCATCTATTCCCATGGCTGATCTCCAGACTCTCTTCGACGACGCCAACGGTCATCTCGCTCTCGGTGAAATCGATGAAGCCATTCTCCTCTACCGGCGCTGTGTGGAGCTTGATCCCGGGTTTTTCGACGGTTGGCATGCTCTTGGCATGGCGTTGTTGAAAACCGGAAGTATCAAGGAAGCCATCGGCTGCGGCCTGCAATCCGTGACTCTCGAACCCAACGACCTGCTCGCATGGACCAGTCTTTCCCAGATGTATGTCCGCGATGGCAATATCCCCGAAGCAGAAGCCGCCAAAGGCAACGCCCGCATCCTCTCGCTCGGCGGAAAAATAGTCAGGTGAGCAAGTCCTTCGATGGGCTCCACGCCGTGCTCGTCGGCCATCTCGGCGAAGATCCCCACAGCGGCGCGGCCTTCGTCTTCGCCAACATGACGCACAGGACTTTTGGGGGGGCGGTCGCCGCTTGATGGTCACTGCCGATCGCCGCTTGATGGTGATGACTGCCCGGCGGGCAGAATTTCAGCCACGAGGCGCTTGATGCCATCGTCGGCAAACTTGCTTTGCGGGTGGATGGAACGGGCCTTGAGATACCAAGAAAGGGCGGTGCCGTTTTGTGAGTCGAGTCTACTTTCAAACTGGCGGGCTGTATCGAGCGCTTTGGTGAAATCCGCCACCTTGGGTGCGAGCAGTTCAAGCTCGCGGCCGAGTTTCGGATCATCCGGAAACTGCTCGCGCAGTTCGGCGAGTTGTTCCCATGCGGCGTAGCTCTGGCCGACCTTGCTGAACTCAGCGGCCTTGCCGAGCGCGGCCTCAATCTTGGTGAGGTTGCCGATGATTTGCTTGAAGGCGTCCTCGCGGGTGGCGTCGCCCTGGATGGCAGGCGCGAGTTCGTATTGGCGGCGGGCGATTTCGCGGTAGTTGCCCTCGGCCAGCAGGCGGTCGAAATCATTGCGGGCCTGGACGAGCGGGCCGGAGTTGGCAATGAGCGTGCGGAATTCCGCGAGCTTGGGATTGGTGGGCCAGATCTCGGCGGCGGATTTGATTTTTTTTGCAGCCTTCTCCGAATCACCACCTAACAGATGTGCCTTGGCTTCCTCGATGGCGAGGTCCGAGGCGAGCGTGTAGCCGGCGATGGCACTGTCCACCTTGGACGACGGGAAATCCCTGGCAGCAGCCTTGAGCCGATCCGCAAGCTCCTGGGTCTTGGTGTAATCGCGGGCCTGCAGTGTGCCGTAAAGTTCGTGCAAATCGCGGACGTAATCGGCGATGCGGCGTTTCTTATCCAATGGCAAAGTGGCGACCGGCGCGAGGTATTCGCCGAGGGCGAAGGCTTCCATCAGGCGTTGGGATGCCGAGTGGAGCTCGTCACGAGAGAGCATCAGATCGAAAGCCTCGACGTATTTGGAAACCTCGCGGATCGCTTCGTTGGAGAGCGCGTCGAGCGAGGCGACGGTGGGACTCACTCCCACCGACTCGGTGAAAAGTTTGGAAACGTCCGAGTTTTCATCAATGCGCAGGGTGATATCGCCGTCTTTCCAGATCTGGTTGTAGAATCGGGCGGCCATCAGGACATGTTCATAGCGTCGCTGCACGAACCACTGGATCATGTTCACCTGGTATTGGGCCTTGGTTTGCAGGGTCTGCGCTTCAGTGCGCACGATATTGGCTTTTTTGAGCGCCTCGATTTCTGCGATTCGGCGCAGGGTTTCAGAGTATTTGAGCGAATTGGTGCCGGCACCAGTGGCTTGCGAATCTTTGGTTTTGGCGTCCTTTTCGTTGGTGCTTTTGGCATTAACAAGATCCTTTTCGCGCTCGTGGCGCGCCTTCCAATCGCCATCAGCGATGATCGCGCGTTTCTCTTCCTCGATGGTTTTGTTGAGTTTGGTGAGGCTGTTGACATCCCTCTTGGCAAGCATGGCGGTGTAGATCGATTCGGCGAGCGAGCTGCACAGATTGGCATCGCCTGGATAGGACGAGGCGGTGGGCAGCAGCTTAAAGGCAGCATAAAGGTCCGGGCCACCTTTGCGGAAAGGGGAAATGGTGGCGAGAATCTCGGCGACCGTCTCGCGATAGCGTTCCGCGTCTTCATCGCTCTCCGGCGGCTGGCTGAGAAATTTTTCGAAGCGCGCCTTGAGCAGGCGGTTGTCGCCCAGCGGGATGGCCACACCGCCCACGGTGACGGTCTCGGCAGAAGGATCGAGCAAGGGTATTTCCTGGCCTAGAGGGCTGGCGGCGGGCGCGCTGGCGGGACGCGAGGCGCTATCCGTGGGCGGGGCCGCAGGCTGGGCGGGGGCACCAGGCGGTGGCGTGTAAACCTGCGCATGGATAGCCCCAGCGAGAAGGATGAAGCAAATGACGGAAAATTTCATGATCTGGCGCGAACTGGATTCACAGGCGGTTGACTCCGCTGGCGACGGCGATGCCGCCTTGGCGGAACTTCACGCGGAAGGCGTATTTCTGCTGGGTGTCGATGTTGAGGCGGTTGAAGTCCGGCGGAATTTCGATGCCGATGAACTCATCGCCACCGGGTGTTTCGACGCGCAGGCTCACCAACTGGCCGCGGTCCGCCGTCCATTGGAGTTTTTCATCGATGCGGCCTTCCACCACATATTCGTTGCCGCGCAGGCTGTTGCCGTTTTCGAGCAGGTCCTCGATCTTGAGGACAGGAACATCGCCGAAGGACGCGGATTTTTTCCCGAGCATTGATTTACCAGCGAAGACAGCCACAGCAATGGCGGCGGCGACACCGAGGATAATGCCGGGATTGGGGCGGGAGCTTGCGCGGCGGGCCATGGATTGTTTTTCGGATGAATTTCGATTACGTGCTTGAAGGCGGTTTTCGTTCAAAGCGAGGGAAAAATCCACCAAAAAGACCGCTATCGCAAGCCACTCACTCGGCCAGACGCAGGATTAGCTTGCCGCGCTCAACCTTGAATTCCTCGACTCCGGAAAAGCCACTGCCGTGGCTGCCGAGCGCCTCGCCTAACAAGTTTTGCCCCTTGAGGCCGCCCAGCCAGTCGTTGGGCAGCGAGACGCCCCAGACAGTCAGGTCGTCGAGCACGAACTCCGGCTTACCCGCCATATCGCCGACCAAGAAACGGGCGCGGGCCTTGAGTCGCTTACCGCCGAGCAGCGGCAGATCGGGATCGAGATCGAACTCGACGCGGGCATGGATCGCGTTGCTAACAAGTTCGAATTTCAGCTTCTCGCCGAGAGTGGTGTTTTGGTGGAGCAGGCCGTTGAGTTCGCGCTCGGTGAGGATGATTTCCTTGGAGCCTTTTTCATAAACCGGCTCATCAGCAGGTGGCTCGGCCGGTTTTTGGATGGCCTCCACTTTTTGCTCCACCACGGCCTTTTCCTGTGGGCTGAGTTGCACCGGACGGATCGGCCGGTTGTGCCACCACCAAAGGCCGCCGAGGACCAGCGCCAGCACTGCCACCACAATGAGGATCCAAGCGAGGCCGGAAATTTTAGGACGGGGCGCGGCGGTCTCTGTCATGGGCGTATCCTACGGCAGAGCATCGCGGCGTCCATCCGGAAGATGACAACTCACGGAATCATGCTACGTGCCGTAGATATCTCGCCGCCTGGGCCGAATCCGCCCAACTCACTATCGTCACCTTCGACTCGGGATTCAAAAGCTTCCGACTCCAGTCATTAACACTCCTTCAGGCCGATTGAGCGGGCGCCCACCGGTGTGGGATGCTATCTCCGTGGAAATCCCCAACTCCGCCGCAATCTTCGTGCACGGCCGGGACCAGACGTCTTGGTAGAGTTGGGCGCGTTCGAGTGTGGGCATGGTGAAAGATCAGGATTTGCGCTTGGGAGATCTTGAAACGCGGGTGCGGCCGGTGCCGAGCCAGTCGCCAAAACCTAACCAACCCTTTTCACGTCGGGCTTAGCGGTTGCAAACCGCCGCCACGGGTCACGCGTGATACTCCTGGATGCTCTTCACCGTGAGTTCCTTGTCCTTGAGGGAGCGCATGGCTTTTACGCTGGCCTCGGCGGCGGAGAGGTTGGTGGCGTGGGAGATTTTTTGCGCGATGGCGGTGGAGCGGATGAGGATCTCGTCGGCGCGGGACTCGTGGGTGGACGGGGTGTTGATGACGAAGTGGATTTGCTGGTTCTTCATCATGTCGATCACGTTGGGGCGGGCTTGTTCGAGGACCTTATAAACGCGTTTGCACGGGATGCCTTCTTCGGTGAGGCGTTGGTGGGTGCCGCCGGTGGAGTAGAGGGTGAAACCGAGTGCGACGAGATCGCGGGCGACGGTGACGGCGCGGTCCTTGTCGCGGTCGGAAACGGAGAGGAAGACAGTGCCTTCCTTGGGCAGTGGGTTGAAGGCGGAGATCTGCGACTTGGCGTAGGCCATGCCCCAGTCGGGGTCGATGCCCATGACCTCGCCGGTGGATTTCATTTCCGGGCCGAGCACGATGTCGATGCCGGGGAAGCGGTTCCATGGGAACACGGCTTCCTTCACGGAGAAGTGGGGAGGGATGATGGTTGCCGTGTAGCCGAGTTCCTTCAGCTTGTGGCCGAGCATCACCTTGGCAGCGAGTTTGGCGAGGGAGACTCCGGTGGCCTTGCTCACGAAGGGCACGGTGCGCGAGGCGCGCGGGTTGACCTCGATGACGTAGAGCGTTTCGTCCTTCACGGCGAACTGGATGTTCATCAGGCCGATGACTTTCAGTTCGCGGGCGAGGTCCTTGGCCGCGCGGACGATTTCCGCCTGGATGCTTTGGGATAGAGAGAAGGCGGGGATCACGCAGGCCGAGTCGCCGGAGTGGATGCCGGCCTGCTCGATGTGTTCCATGATCGCACCGACCACGGACGTTTCGCCGTCCGAGATGCAATCGACATCGACTTCGGTGGCGTTGTCGAGGAAGCGGTCCACGAGCACCGGGCGCTCGGGTGAGGCGGTGACGGCTTCGCGCATGTAGCGGGAGAGTTCGGCATCGCAATAGACGATCATCATCGCGCGGCCGCCAAGGACGAAGGACGGTCTCACAAGCACCGGGTAGCCGATGCGGTTGGCGATTTCGATGGCCTCCGCCTCGTTGGTGGCGGTGCCGGCTTCGGCTTGCTTGAGGTTGAGTTTATCTAACAAAGCGGAGAAGAACTTGCGGTCTTCGGCTAGTTCGATCGATTTCGGCGATGTTCCGATGATCGGGACGCCGTGGCGTTCGAGGTCGGCGGCGAGGTTGAGCGGAGTTTGTCCACCGAACTGAACAATCACGCCGTGCGGTTTTTCCTGGTCGCAGATGTTGAGGACGTCTTCGAGCGTGAGCGGTTCGAAGAACAACTTGTCGGAGGTATCGTAGTCGGTGGAGACGGTTTCCGGGTTGGAATTCACCATGATCGCCTCATAGCCGAGCTCCTTGACGGCGAAGGCGGCGTGGACGCAGCAGTAGTCGAACTCGATGCCCTGGCCGATCCGGTTAGGGCCGCCGCCGAGGATGATGATTTTTTTCTTATCCGTCTCGCGGGCTTCGTTTTCGTCGCCGTAGGTCGAGTAGAAATACGGTGTGTAGGCTTCGAACTCGGCGGCGCAGGTATCGACGAGACGGTAGGTGGGGATGATGCCGAGGGATTTGCGGTGGTCGCGGACTTCGTCCTCGTGCATGCCCCATGCCTTGGCGAGTTGGCGGTCGGAGAAGCCAAGTTTTTTGAGGCGGAGGAGTTCGAAGGGAGAACAGGCATCCTTGCCTGTTTCGGACTGCGGGCTTCCAGCCTGCAGTGGGGGAGAGGAAGAAATGCATGCTGGAAGCCCGCCCTCCGAGACAGGCTGGAAGCCCATCCTACAGCCTTCTTCGGCGATTTGTTGGAGGTGGCGGAGGAACCAGGGGTCGATCTGGCTGAGGTCGTTGATTTCCTCGAGCGTGAAGCCATTCACAAAAGCGGTTTGCAGCCAGAAGATGCGCTCGGCGTTGGGGATCTGGAGTTTGCGGGTGATTTCGTCGCGGGTCGGATTGACCGGTTCCTTGCTGTCGAAGCCGAAGCCCCAGCGGCCGGTTTCGAGCGAGCGCAGGCATTTCTGCATGGACTCCTTGAACGTGCGGCCAATGGACATCGCCTCGCCGACGGATTTCATCGAGGTTGTTAGAACCGGATTCGCGGTGGGGAATTTTTCGAAAGTGAAGCGCGGGATCTTGGTGACCACGTAGTCGATGGTCGGCTCGAACGAAGCGGGGGTTTCGCGGGTGATGTCGTTGGGCAGCTCGTCGAGTGTGTAGCCGACGGCGAGTTTCGCGGCGATCTTGGCGATGGGGAAACCGGTGGCCTTGGAGGCGAGGGCGGAGGAGCGCGAGACGCGCGGGTTCATCTCGATGACGATCATGCGTCCGGTTTTGGGATCGGTGGCGAACTGGATGTTCGAGCCGCCGGTTTCCACGCCGATCTCGCGGATGCAGGCGAACGAGGCGTCGCGCATGATCTGGTATTCGCGGTCTGTTAGTGTCTGGATCGGCGCGACGGTGATCGAGTCGCCGGTGTGGACGCCCATGGGATCAAGATTTTCGATCGAGCAGATGACCACGCAGTTGTCGGCGCGGTCGCGCATGACTTCCATTTCGAATTCCTTCCAGCCTAACAGGGATTCCTCGATGAGAACTTCGGAAACGGGTGAGAGGTCGAGGCCGCGGGTGATGATTTCCTCGAATTCCTCGCGGTTGTAGGCGATGCCGCCGCCTTGTCCGCCTAGCGTGAAAGCGGGACGGATGATGAGAGGGAATTTACCGATTTTCTCGGAGACTGCTTTCGCTTCCTCCATCGTGTGGGCGGTGCCGGAGATGGGCAGGTCGAGGCCGATTTTGAGCATCGCTTCCTTGAAGAGCTGGCGGTCCTCGCCTTTTTCAATGGCCTCCGGTTTCGCGCCGATCATGCGGACGTTGTGGCGGTCGAGCGCACCGGATTTGTGGAGCGCCATCGAGGTGTTGAGGGCCGTTTGTCCGCCGAGAGTGGGGAGGAGGGCGTCGGGTTTCTCGCGGGCGATGATTTTTTCGACCACTTCCGGTGTGATCGGTTCGATGTAGGTGCGGTGGGCGAACTCCGGGTCGGTCATGATAGTGGCCGGGTTGGAGTTGACCAGGATGACCTCGTATCCTTCTTCCTTGAGAGCCTTGCAGGCTTGGACGCCGGAATAGTCGAATTCACAGCCTTGGCCGATGACGATGGGGCCGGAGCCGATGACGAGAATTTTGCGGATCGAGGTATCTTTGGGCATGATGGGACGAGCGTAGGTCGGCTAAATTGCGCGGTAATTGGCAGGGAACTGCACGCTTGTAAAGGGTGGGATGAAAATCGTCATCCGGCTGGTGATTTCCGCGTTTTTTCAACGCCGCTGCATGCCCGGCGGCAGCCAGTCCTTGGAAGACGGAGCAATGATTGGCTCGGGGGTGGGTGGAGTTTCGCCTTCTGACGTGGCTGGGGCGGCGACCTTCAGCCCCTTGGTGTGGCTTTCGATGCGCTGCCGCACCTCGTCCTCAGGAGGCATACCGACGAAGCGATCCACTTCCCTGCCATCGCGGAAAATCCGGACATCCGGGATGCTGCGGACTCCCTCGGTGGCCGCAAGCCCTCCGTTTTGATCCACGTTGATTTTTCCGATTAGAACCACGCCAGCGTTATCGTTGGCGATGCGATCGAGGATGGGGGAGAGTTGGCGGCAGGGGCCGCACCAGTCGGCGTAGAAATCAATAACCACCACCTTGCCGGGCTGCGAGCGGAATGAATCGAAGTTTTCGGCGGAGACTTGGGTGATCCATTCTCCTGGCTGGGAGGAATTGGCATGCGTGGATTTCCCCTTCATTTTGCCGGCCAGTTCACGGGCCTTTTCGCATGAGGAAAGAGCGCACAGCGCGAGTGTTGCTAACAACAGGAGCGGTTTCATGGCTGCGCGGTTTTTGGGGGTGTCGGCGACGTGACGCTGGACGCCCGCTGCATGCCCTTGACCTCGGGCCGCCAATCCTTGCCGACGCGTTCGAGACCGTGGAGGATTTCATCCACTTTTCGCTCGATCTGCGGCCGTGGCCACAATCCCTGAAATTCGAAAACGCGCGCGGTGCCAACGATCATCACCACTTTGGGTGGATTCGTGACATTTTCCACTTTGGCGAATGCCGGAAAGGCGACGATGTCCACGCGGATGACCTGCACTTGGGAACCGTATTTTTTGGCCACTCCGTTCAGGCTATCCGCGAGTTGCTCGCTCTCTGGATTTCCAGGAACATGGCAGTGGACGATTCCGACCACCAAGCTGCCGCGTTTTTTGGAAGCAGCTTCCAGGATTGCGGTGATCTGCCCATACTCGTAGCCCTCGAGCTGCTTGAAATGCACAACTTTTGAGTTCGCTTGTCCCTTCGTGACGGCGGCTTGCGAGGCACTAACCTGTTGCGGCTTGGCCGACTTCTTCGCATCGGATCTGAAAACCATTGCAACGATTGTGACGGCCATAAGCAGGATGAAAATTCTGCCGATCCATTTGGCGATTTGTTCATTGGTCATGGATTGAGTTGCCCGTGTGGCACGTCGGCATGTTTGGTGAAATTTCCACAAGCTCAATCCTATTGTCGATCCAGCGACACGCTACCGCTCCGACATGATGGCTGGCCCCATTGATCATGGGCAAACGACGCTACGCCAGTCTATACGCGCTCAATTTGCTCCACCTGATGCCCAGGGAAATGGCCGTCAGTAGCGGCCGGAAATCGAGGCACTCGCAAAATGGAAATACCGATCCACCGCCGATGCCGGGCGCTACATGCGCGATCTTTCGCACAACATTCTCAAAACCCTGGCACGCGCGAAAAAATCCTGACCCAAGTTTCTTATGAGGAGGCTGTAGCCCTTGGTTTTGCAGGGATTCGTTTCAAAAGGCACTACAAAGTCGTGGTCAGTCCATTTTCAGTTTGTTTTCATTCCGGGTTCATTTCATGACGAATTTCCTGGCCGGGCAGGCTTGCTTC
>CANLKN010000090.1 GCA_947491475.1 Akkermansiaceae bacterium
CCCCATGAAAAATGCGGATTTGCGAGCTGGATTCGAGGTAATTGCAGAGATCGAGCGCATCAGCGTAGAAACTAGAAGATTTTTTAATTGTCCAAATGAACAGTTTTGAGGATTCGGTCAAAAATCGCCGATTCTGGGACAGGCTCTAACTAGCAGGTTATGATTAGATGCCGCAAGAAGAAATGCACTAAAAATCAGAGGATATGCGCAGCTTTCTGGATGCGCTTTCTGGCGCAAGATTGATTGGCAGGTTAAGGCATGGACATGCGGGTCCCGATAATCAAGAATCGTGCGGATGTTTAGTGTTTCTGACTCATCTCATTCGCTTCGACGCTCATAGAGCGCCGCTACATTGTTCTCATTTCAGCGTCTCAGTTTCTCAGAATTTCAGCTTCTACCCCTATGTCCTGGCAAACCTACCAACAATCGTTGCTCCGCTACCCGCAGTTTGGCTTCTCGCTCGACTTGTCCCTGATGGACATCGGCGCGGATTTCATCACCAACATGCAGCCGAAAATCGACAAGGCATTTGCCGACATCAAGGCCATCGAAGCGGGTGCCATCGCCAATCCCGACGAAGGCCGGATGGTCGGCCACTATTGGCTGCGCAATCCGGATCTCGCGCCGACGCCGGAGTTGAAACAAGCGATCACCGGCCCGCTCGCCGCGCTCAAGGCATTCGCCGCCAAGGTGCATGCCGGCGAAGTGGCTGCTCCTAATGGAAATTTCCAGCAACTCCTGCTTATCGGCATCGGCGGCTCGGCGCTCGGGCCGCAACTCGTCGCCGAAGCCATCGGCCAAGGTGTGAAGCTGCCGATCTTCTTCTTCGATAACACCGACCCCGCCGGCATGGACGCGGTGATTGCCAAACTCGCAGCCATCGGCCTCGACCGGACGCTGGTGCTGGTCATTTCCAAATCCGGCGGCACGCCGGAAACGCGCAATGGCATGCTGGAGGCCAAGGCCGCATGGGAAAAAGCGGGCCTCGATTTCGGCAAGCACGCGGTGGCGGTGACCGGTGTCGGCTCGAAGCTCGACCAGTTCGCCACCGCACAGAATTTCATCGCGCGTTTTCCGATGGAAGACTGGGTGGGCGGCCGCACCTCGGTGCTCTCCACCGTCGGTCTCGTGCCTGCCGCGCTGCAAGGCATCGACATCGATCAGTTGTCAGCCGGAGCCGCCGCGATGGATGTGGAAACGCGCAAGCCGGATGTGAAAACCAACGCCGCCATGCAACTCGCGCTTGCCTGGCATCACGGTTCCAATGGCAAGGGCGAGAAGGACATGGTGGTGCTGCCCTACAAGGATTCGCTCGTCATGTTTTCCAAATACCTCCAACAGCTCATCATGGAGTCGATCGGCAAGGAGCTCGATCTGGATGGCAACACGGTCCACCAAGGCCTTGCCGTTTACGGCAACAAGGGCTCCACCGACCAGCACGCCTACATCCAGCAGCTCCGCGATGGCGTGAACAACTTCTTCGCCTGTTTCATCGAGGTGCGCAAGGGGCGCGATGGCGCGAGCATCGAGGTCGATCCCGGCACGACCACTGCGGACTATCTGCAAGGGTTTTTCCGCGGCACGCGCAAGGCACTGTATGCCGCCGGACGCAAGTCGCTCACGATTTCAATCCCGGAAGTCACGCCATTCCAGATGGGCCTGCTCATCGCGCTCTTCGAGCGTGCCGTTTCGTTCTACGCCTCGCTGGTGAATATCAACGCCTACCATCAACCAGGCGTTGAAGCCGGCAAAAAGGCCGCCGGTGTGTTTCTCGAAACACTCAACTCCGTGCGCAACAGCCTCACGGCTGAATCGGCGTCCGCCGAGCAGATCGCCGCTGCCACCAACACCGATGCGGAGGATGTCTATCACTGCCTCAACCACCTCGCCGCCAACGGCCAGGCCGTGGCAACACTGGGAGCCAGCCCGGCAGACGATCGATTCTCACTTTAATCATTCAGCGGCACTCAGGCAGCTTTTCAATCATGCCCATGCCGCCAATGCATTCACCTGCCCGAATCTTGATCGCTTGCGACAAGTTCAAGGGCTCGCTCGACGCGCCAGCCGTCTGCTCCGCCATCGCCAGCGGGCTTTCCGGGCGTTTCCCGCAGGCATGCATCGAGCAATTCCCAATCGCAGATGGTGGCGAGGGTTTCGCCGCAGCTTTGGAAAATCCGCTTGGCGGGCGCTGGGTGAAAACATCCGCCCATGATGCTCTCGGCCGGCCGATCACCGCCCGCTATCTCTTGGCCGCCACCGCGGATGGCCCGCTGGCGGTCATCGAAATGGCGGAGGCCTCCGGCATCTGGCGGATCGCACCGGAGGAGCGCGATATCTTGCGCGCATCCACCTCCGGCACCGGTGAGTTGATGCGCCATGCGGTGGAACTCTGCGGGGCAAAGCGTCTGGT
Organism: Akkermansiaceae bacterium; assembly: GCA_947491475.1. Taxonomy (GTDB): domain Bacteria; phylum Verrucomicrobiota; class Verrucomicrobiia; order Verrucomicrobiales; family Akkermansiaceae; genus Luteolibacter. Next base: position 2,411 of record CANLKN010000090.1, read on the forward strand.
GATCGGCCTCGGCGGCAGCGCCACCAACGACGGCGGCGCGGGCATGGCTGCCGCGCTTGGCGTGCGTTTTTTCGATGAACATGACTCTTTGTTGAACGCCACACCGCGGGACTTGTTAGAAAAAATCGCGCGTGTCGATGTCACGCAGCGCATTCCGCTGCCACCGGTCACCGTCGCCTGCGATGTGGACAACCCACTGCTCGGCCCGCGCGGCGCGACGCGCGTTTTCGGTCCGCAGAAAGGTGCGGACGAACACAGCCAGCCGCTGCTGGAAAGTTATCTTGAGCGTCTTGTGGCAGCCAGCGCTGGCGAGGCGTCCGCAGCGCGTCCGGGAGCCGGTGCAGCGGGAGGGCTTGGCTTTGGCCTGCTGCATTTCGCCGCTGCGGAAATGGTGCCGGGCTTCGATTTGCTGGCCTCTCTCACAGGGTTGCGCGAGCGTTTGCTGGCCGCAGATCTGATCGTCACCGGCGAGGGCTCGCTCGATGCGCAAAGCCTCGGCGGCAAGGGTCCGGTGGCGTTGGCCCGGATGGCGCGCTCCTTGGGAAAACCCGTCATCGCATTCTGCGGCCGGGCCGATGCCGCCGCACGTTCATGCGGGCTCTTCGATGCCGTGCACGAACTCGTGGCCACCGGCCTGCCGCTCGATCAACTCATGTCACGCACTGCGGATTTGCTGCAAAACGCTGCCCGGCAGGCAGCGCCGCCCTGATCAGGGATTGACCACGTTGACCGGATTTCCTGTTAGAAAGGCGGTGATGTTGCCGGCGGTGACGTCCATCAGGCGGCGGCGCGCCTCCAGTGAGGCCCACGCGATGTGGGGGGTTAGAGTGAGGTTTTTGGCGCGGAGCAGCGGGTTCTCGGCGTGGATGGGTTCGGCGGAAACCACATCGCAGGCGGCACCGGCGATGGTGCCGGCGTTAAGGGCGTCGCAGAGATCCTGCTCCACCACCAGCGGACCGCGTGCGGAGTTGACGAGAAAGGCCCCGGGTTTCATCAACGACAGCCGGTGCTTGTTGACCAATCCCTCGGTTTCCGGCGTGAGCGGGCAATGCAGCGAGACCACATCGGCGCGGGAAAAAATGCCATCCGCATCCTCCCACTCGAAAGGGTAGTGCACATCCGCCTGGCGCGAGCGGCTGCTGGCGAGCACCTTCATGCGGAACGCGGCGGCCAACTCGCCAAGGCGCTGGCCGATTGCACCGAAGCCGACGATGCCGATGGTTTTTCCGGCGAGTTCGTGAAAGTGCGGGTTCTGCCAGAAACAGAAATCCGGGCAGCGCTGCCACTCGCCTTGCATGACGAGATCGCTGTGCACCCGCGCTTGTTTGAAAAAATCGAGGATGAGTGCCATCACGAACTCCGCCACCGCATCGGTGCTGTAGCCGGGCACGTTGCAGACCGGGATGGCGCAGGTGCGGGCCGCAGCCACATCCACGATGTTGTAGCCGGTGGCCAGCACGGAAATCATTTGCAGTTTTGGCAGTTGCGCGAGCGTCCCGGCGGCGAGCGGTGTTTTGTTAGTCAGTAAGATATCGGCCTCGGCCGCACGGCTGACGATGAGGTCATTCGGCGTGCGGTCATGCACGGTGAGCTGGCCAAGGGCTTCGAGCGGAGTCCACGGATTGTCACCGGGGTTGAGCGTGTATCCATCAAGAACGACGATGTTCATGCGCGTTGTTAGTCGAGGCTGCCGGTGATGACAATAGCGGTTTCATGGCTGGCATGCTTCATGTCAGGAGAATTTTCGCGTCCTGCGTAATCGAAGATGACATGAATGACAAACTTGGAGCTGGCATCCGTGTTGAAATCAATACCGGGCCACCGGGCTTGTGCCGTCTGCGTCCGGAATTTCGGAAAACCCGTCAGCAAGCATGGCAAGCGCCTGGCGGGTTTCCTCCCATTTTTCATCCGACCACTTGAGCGGACCGATGAGTTTTTTGCGGCGGAAGCGCTCGATGCGCTCGTGAGCTTCTTCGGTCATCCAGTGAGGCAGCGTGGCGATGGCGCGGGCGGCAGCCTCGGCGGTATCGAGTGCGCTGTGGCAGATCATCGCGAGATCGTTGCCCGCGCTGATGGCAAGTTTCACATCCTCGCCACGGCCGTAGCGGTTGGTGATGGCACCCATGTCGAGATCATCTGTTAGAACAAGGTGATCGTCGAATCCGAGCTGCCCGCGCAGGAAGCCGCGTATGATGCGCGGCGAGAGCGAGGCAGGAAAATCCGGGTCGATATTCGGAAATTCGACGTGTGCGAGCATGATGGCATCGAGCTCCGGCATCAGCGCGGTGTAGGGAATGACGTCCTCGCACAACAGTTCATCAAGCGTGGCGGACGAGCAAGGCAGCTCGTGGTGGGGATCGGTGAGAGCGCGGCCGCCGGCGGGGAAGTGTTTGGCACAGCTGGCGCAGTGGCGTTTGCGCAGCCAGCGGTTCCAGTGGCCCGCGTAGTCGATCACGAGCTGCGGATCACGGCCCCAACTGCGGCCGCGCAGCGCGTTTTGCTGGTCCGGGAAATGATCGAGATCAAGCACCGGCGCGAAGTTGAGGTTGACACCTAACAACCGCAGCAGATCGGCGGTGAGCACTGCGGAATCAGCGATTTTTCCATAGTCCCCATGCGCGGCGAGCGCCGGTGCCGATGGCACCGCGGGGGCGATTTCCCTGGTGCGTGTGACGCGGCCGCCTTCCTGGTCGATGGCGATGACGGGCAGGTCGTAGGAAAGATCGCGCAGTTCGTCGGTGAGTTTGCGCGTTTGTTGCGCTGAGACGATGTTGCGGGTGAAAAGGATGTATCCCGCAGGCTGGAGCTTGCGGAACAAGGCGGCTTCCCCCGGCGTGAGTTCCGGACCGGAGAGGCCTAACAGGAGCAGCGAGCCGTCTGACATGGTCGTAAGTATAGCGGCTTTAAAGAACGACGGAAGCCGATTCGTCCAGCTTGGGCCTCGTGGTCCATCTCCATCCCTGCACTCGATCGCAACTCGTCCAACACCTCAATCAGATCCTAAATCCGCGCCTGGAGGCGCTCGCAAAGCGTTCGCAATTCCTCCAACCCGTCCACGCCATCGAGCGGAACGGGTGCCCACCCTTGTTCCAGGATGAACGCCTGCTGATCCTTGGCGATGCGCTCCAGCATTTCGATGTCTCCCTAGTCGCGGGCGCGGCTGAGTGATTGGGTGAAGAGTGCGGCGGGATCACCCAATTTCCACCCGCAGATCCCGCACGCTCCATAACAACCCTGCCGCTGGCTTGCCGCTTCCCCTCATGCTCCGCGCACCATCCTTGCGCTTCGGTCCGAACCGCTCGCGCGCACCGGCGAATACCTCATTCACAAACTCCCTGCTGCCGATCACCGCCCCATCCGTGAAATACCTCACCCGGCATCGCAACATCCGCCCGAACGGCAATTCACCCATCCTTCTCTCCTCCGCTTCTAACAGACGCTGCTTTTCGGCATCGAACTGCTCTTTGCTCAATCCCTTGCGTTTGATGATGCGTTTCATCGCCCCGCTTTGCTCCAATCGTTCCTCCACGCGTTCTCCAGCGCCTGCCAAAAGAATTTTCCGATACTCTAAAGCCACATCACCCTTCCAATGCGCCGCATCCGACGCCACGCCCTGGTGCGCCCTCATCGCACGCACCAGGCCCGCCCGCGCCTTTTTCCCATTGCCCTTCGCCCCGCCGCCAATTGCCTCGCCATAACTGCTCCAGCGGTATTGCTCGGGATTCTCCACCATCCCGGCTCTCACCGGGTTCAAGTCGATGTATGCCGCCATGGTTTTCGCAGCCACCCCGTCCTCCACTATCACGCTCTTGAAACGATCCTCCCACAAGTGTCCCTTGCGTTTGGTCTTGCCGTTGTGCCACTGCGTGTAGCGTTGCAGGAAACCCTGCATGAACTGGGATAAGTCATGCATCCGCCAGGTGTAGCGCTCGTGAATCGCGCGCACATACGCCTCGCCATCCTTCGCCCGTCCTTCCGCCACCGCTTTCCTTGCCTCGGCCAGCTCCTTGGTCACGGCTGCCACTTGCACTTTAGTTTGAATCCACTTCAAACGACCCAGCAATTCCTCATCCGACAAGCCACCCGCCGGCCGCGGCGTGATTTCCAACAGCAGATGGATGTGGTTGCACATGAAGCAGTAGGCAAGCACGCGGTTGCCCGAGAAATTCTCATACATCCGCATGAAAGTCCGGAGTTTCTCCTTCTCGTCCTGCCCGAACACAAAGCGCCGGTCTACCACCCGCGAAATGCAGTGATAGATCACCGGCCTGCTTTCCACCCCGCCCTCCGGGGGCGGCGAAATCGTCCAACGCGCACGCCTCATGCCCCAGAGGCTACCCGCCGCGCAAAACGGGTCAAGCAGTTTTTCGTTAAATCCCCTGAACCTTTGAATACAGGGACTTTTTCCAATTCCTCGCGGGGCACATGGAAATCCGCGTGTCCTTTGCCTTGCGAAGCGGCGGTCCAGCCGATGCCGAGCAGCTTGATGTCTTCAGCATCCAGTCTGGCGCAGAGAAAGAGAAGTATGAGAGCTATGGGATAGGTTTTCATTTGAAAGAGTTGTGGCGTATCACCTTGGCTATTTCTCCGTCCGCCCATACATAAATCATGAGTCCCGGAGGAGCTGTCCAACTCTTGGGATTGACAGTCAGTGGCCAGTATTCTCGTGCCTTTTCTTTCACACTTTTATCGATTACAAACCTGGCAGTGTAGAGAAAAACACACTTTTTTTGATCGCCGGAACCCGGACGATTCAATTCAAAAAAGTTATCTTCCACGAAGGAATCAAACTCCCACTGATTGGGTTCCAGCTTGGATGCGACATGCTGCAAAACCGAAGCAAGGGCATTCTCGAAATCGCTACCTTTATCAGCAAGGGCGGCGGCATGCTCGCCGGTAATTTCAAGCATGATGCGATGATCCGCATCCCCCCATCCAATATGAGGCCACATCTTACGGTCGGCATACAAGGGTTCCGCTCCACCCTTGATCCGCTCCAGATAGGCAAGATCCGCAGGCGAAAGACTATCCAGCCGCACGCGTCCCACGGTATCTCCGGCCATCAGGAGGGAAACGTCCATGTCAGTCAGACAGATCAGCCGTGCCTTGATGTGTTTGCCGTTGGTATTCTCCCAAATGCGCAGTGCACCGCAGTAGTGTAGAATGCCTTCCTCCCATTTTAGCTTCCCGTTGGGAAAATTGGGTTCCATACAGAGATCAGGCGTGGTCACGAGTTTGAGACTGCCATCTTTCAGCGCTTTGAAAACCTCCTGCTCCTCTTCAGCAAATTTGAGCAAGGAGACGACGCTCCGATTCCGGGGCTCTAGAATTTCGGCGCTTTTCCCGTTGTTGGTGAAATTGATGAAGCGCAGTCGCTTGATACTGCCATCCCGCATTCGCCAGTCTCTGGTGCCCGTAATGATCCTGGGTGGTGTCAATGGATCATTCTCTGGCACCGGTTCCGCAAGCGCAAAGTGTCCAGCGACAATGGCACATGAAAACAGAAACGGAATTTTCATGATGAATGTTTGTGAATGACCCATCCGCTGATGCAAGGACAATATACCAGTCTATCGAAACTTCACCCCAAGCTTCTGCGTCAGCGCCTCTAACACCTTCTGATGCGCGGCGTCCACCTCCTCGGCTTTCAGCGTGCGGTAGGCGAGGGACTTGCGGGCGGCGGCGAGTCGAGGCCGGGCATATAGACCACGTCGTTCACCCGCACGCGCAGTCCCTCGAATTCCCGAATCTCACCAGCCATGGCCGGGATGTTTCCGCCTGCGGCCATGCATGCCAAGCAGGAAAGCGGACCGGAAAATTCAGAACAGCAACGGGGATTTCAGCTCTCCCACAAGGGGCCAAGCTCCTCACACCAGATCCAGCGACGGCTGAATCGGCGCGATTCTGGATAAGAGATCAATTTTCGCCTCGAACGCAGCCATGGTCTCGCACGGGGAATCCGCGAGCAGGGGCGGGAGGTCGGAGTGGTAAAGACTGAAATAATGAAACAGGCAGGAAACTCCCTGGCTGTTCCAACCTCCACGCGCGCCGATGGCGTCAAGTGGGCCGGGCACGGCGGCCCAGCCCTACCTTTTACCGATTGCTACCGCAGACTCGCATTGCCTGTCTGCGGCCATGGCGAGGTCCTTGGCGGCGTGAAATCTCCAAGTCCTTTCTAATATGCTCTGGTGGGAAAACTGTGACAGTGGATCGTTGAGAATCCGGGTGTCCGGCGATAACGGCTGATTATTCCTCTTCAGATTCTTCCGGTTCTTCGTCCGGTTCGGCGTCGTTGGAGGTTGGTGGATTGGTCTGATCGGACGTTTCTATAGGCGTTTCCTCAACCATTGTTTTGGGCAGGCGGCCGTTGTTTTCCAGCAGAATGATCACTTCGTTCTGGACTGCCTCCACCTCGGAGAGAGGGATATCCGGATCGCGGATGAGATAGACTTCGCCGGTTTTGCGGTGTTCGTAAACTCGCAGGATGCCGTTGGGTGTGCGCTGGCTGTCGGTCTCGCGCAGAAGTTTGCGGCGCTCGAGCATGACGGCGAGGATGTAGCGGGTGTTCTCGGTGTGGTCTTCGTCCTCCTCGACGAGGCGGGCCAGGATTTCCTCGGGGCTGAGTTTTTCCATCGGATCATCGGAGGTGTTTCCGGTGGGGGCAGCGAAGGTGGTTCTCCAGAAGGAAAAAGGTTTTTCGGCGTCGGTAGGAAGCTCGTTCCAGGCACCGAGGCAATAATCGCGGCGAAGGTAGCCTGAGGATTCGGGATCGGGATAGAGAGTGGTGACGATGGTCTCGCCATCGGTGAAGGGGCGCTGGGTGGCGGCGCATTCGCGCGAGCGGGAGCGGACATGCCAGGATTCTGCGAGGGCCATTTGAGATTTGAGATTTGAGATTGGTTTAGCTGCCCGCGGGGAGGAATTTGAGCAGGGTGCGGTAAATCGGGCGGCCGGCGATGCGGCGGTGGAAGAGGTAAGCGGCGAGCAGGGTGAATCCGAGGTTGGGCAGCCACGCGGCGGCGAAGGGCGGAAGGATGCCGGCCTCACCGAAGGCGATAACGATGTTGCTGAGCAGCAGCATCAGCGCGGAGAGGCAGACGGCGAGGAAAATGCCTCCGCCGGCACCGCGACGCGAGAAGTGGATGGCCAGCGGAGTGGCGAGCAGCACGGTGATCAGGCAGGTGAATGGCAGCGCCCAGCGGTAGTGCCATTGGGTAAGGTAGGGGGCGGCGTCCGCGAACGACGGGTGGCTGGCGTTGGTTTGCAGCCAAGTGTTGAGATCGGGGATTCCAAGGTATTCGGGGCTGAGGCCGGGCTTGATCAGTTGCCACGGGGTTTCGGGCCAGGAATCGATGACCAGTGGACCCTCATTTTTTTCGAAAACGGGAGGCACTCCCGGGCTAAAACGGCTGAGCAGCGGATTCTCGAAGGTCCACTGGCGGCTATCGCGGTCCCACCGCGCGTGGCTGGCGGAGAGGCGGGAAACAAGCCGCCGGGTTGGATCGGTGGTGGTGACCTCGACGTTGCGCAAGGGTTCGCCTTTTTGATAGTCGGCGGGGAAGGCTCCGATCATCCAGAGGCGGCCGTATCTGGGATTGCGGTAGAGCACCTGGGTGGCTTCAGTCTCGGGTCTTCCGGCGGCTTCGTTGAGGATGTCATCCTTACGGCCCTCGGCGACGGGTGCCCAGTGGTAGTTGATTCCGAGGCAGAAGAGGGTGAAGAAAAAGCCGGCGATGATCAGTGGGAAAGTGATGCGGAAAATCCCGCGGCCGGATTGGATGATGGCGATGATTTCGTGGTTGGTGGATAGTTTTCCCAGCGAGTAGAGCAGGGCGAGCAGCAAGGTGTAGGGCAGCAACAGCAGCAGGACGGCGGGCAGGCGGTTGCCGTAAAAGCTGCCGATGGTAAGCAGGATGTGGTCAGACTCACGGAATTCACTGACCTTGTCGCTCAAGTCCACAAGCAGCCAGATCATGAACAGGGCTGAGATGCAAATGGCGAAAATGCCGAGAAATTGACGCGTGATGTAGCGGTCGAGCGTGCCGCCCAGCGAATAGAAAAACGCGGCAAGTGCGGGCAGGAAACAAAGACCGGCGAGCACCCGCGGGCGTGCTTGATGGGCTTGTGCGTCAGAGTCCGGGAAACCGATCAGGTGATCTGCGACGGCACGGGTTTCCGCCGGGACCAGCCAAGCACAGAGCAGTGCGCCCAGCGCGGCGAGCGCGAGGACGAGCAGGATGCGCGGGGCATGGCTGCGGATTGCGCTCGGAGCGATTCTGCGGCTGGTATTCATGGTCTGCCGTGTGGCGCCGAGATTGGCTGCGGCTGGCGGCGGGTGTCGAGTGTGATGTGACGCGCATCACCCCTGGAGGACATGGGCAAGGGGTGGAATGGGTGCGCCAATGGCGTCTGCGGCGGCGCGCAGGAGTTCGGCCTCGCCATCCTTGAGCACGCCATCTGACATTGCAACAAGGCCACAAAGCCGGAGGATGCGCGCCTTAACCAGCGGGGTGGACATTTCAAAACGGCCGAGAGCCGTCGCCACCAGATCGAGCGTGCAGTCGGCGGGCTCCAAGCGCTCAAGCTCCATACCGGTGTGCTCTAGGAATTCAGCGGCAGCGGCATCCAGCGCGGTGCGAACGCCTGAGTGGTCGGCGAAGGCCCCTAACAGAATGGCGGTCTCCCGGCTCAGCCCGGCGAGTTCGCGGAATCGCATGCGGGCCACCGGGCGCAGGCCGAGGCCGACTGCGACGTGCCGATCGAGCACGCGTTCGAGCATGAATTCGAATAGGCAGACCTCACCATCCGCCTCGATGAGTGCGCGGTTGAGCTGGAGAAATGCGCGGGCTTCGGCGTGGCTCATGCGACGCAACCACGGCAGCGAGAGGTCCAACAGCGCGAGTTTTTCCGCAGCTCGGCGGCCGGTGAGCTGGTGGTGCCATTCGTTTGCGGCAGCGGCGGTTTCCGTGCCTGCGGTGTCGGTTAAAATGGCGAGCGCGCGGTCTTGGCCATCGCCTTCCTGGGCGAGCAGCAAGCCGTGGAGCAGCACCTTGGCCTCGTCTTTGGAGCGGAAGCCGACATTCGCTCTTTGCAAATTGCCCTTGATGATCGAGCCGACTTGCGGGTCCAGCCTCGAGCTTTCCGCGAGCGAATCGAGCGCAAAGGAGGCGGAGGCTGGCGAGAGTTGCGCGACGGGTGCGCCCGTGAGGTTGGAAACGGGGCCTTGCAGGCTGCTCTGCACAGTCTCGCGTTCGGCTTTCAGCAATTGACCATCCCATCTGGGCTCCAGCGCGCGGATCCGGAGCTCCAGCGGCGGGTGGGTGGCGAAGCCGAATTTCAGAAAATCGCTGCTGGCGAAAAACAAATGCCGCGCCTCTGCCGCCCCGGACGATTGAATGGTCCCCTGCCCCGCAAACCCGCCGATTTTTTTCAAGGCATCCGCGATGCCTGATGAATTGCGGGTGAATTGCACGGCGGAGGCATCGGCCAGGTATTCCCGCTGGCGCGAGACGGCGGCCTGAATGAGGCGTGCGAAAACTGAGCCAACCGAGCCAATCAACCAGACCGCAGCACCGGCCACAACGATGAGCAGCACGACTCCTGCGCTCTTTGAGTTGTTGTCATTTGAAACCCGGACGAAGCGCATCGAATGCAACAACATCCGTCCGAGCATGGCGATCATCACCAACCCGAAAATCCAACCGGTGAGGCGCATGTTGAGTTTCATGTCGCCATTCAAAATGTGGCTGAACTCATGGGCCACCACTCCCTGCAGCTCATCGCGGCTGAGGCGTTCCAGACATCCACGCGTGATGCCGATCACCGCGTTGGTGGGATCGGTGCCGGCGGCGAAGGCATTGATGCCATCCTCGCCATCGAGGATCCACGCCTCGGGTGCCGGCAGGCCGGAGGCGATGGACATTTCCTCGATCACATTGAGCAGCCGGCGTTCTAACAGATCCGTGGTGGATGGATCCACCGCGCGGCCGCCGAGGTCACGCGCGACCACCGAGCCGCCTCCTGCGAGTTGGCTGAGTTTGTATAAACTGCCAAGAATGATGAGGCCTCCCGCCATCGGCCCGATGTAAGCGGCGAGCGTGGGATCCAGCCAATCAGTGGCCGCCGGTGCGTCATACAGGCCGTAATTTCGCCCAGCGAGCCATGATTTGGCGATCACGGCCACGGCATAAAGCGCGGCGACCACACCGGTGAGTGCGAGGGCGAACCACACGACCAGCCAGCGGCTGGTGATGCGCGCCCGCTCTTGCGCTTGGAAGAAATTCATCGTCGTGCCGGGCTTGTTCAGAACTGCACCTTGACGGCCTCGCGCTCGGCGGCATTGGTGACCTCAAACGACTGGGCGGAGGTGAAGTTGAACATTCCGGCGATGATGTTGGTGGGGAAAACCTCGCGCTGGTTGTTGTATTGCATCACCGCGTCGTTGTAAGCCTGGCGGGCAAAGGCGACGCGGTTTTCGGTGGAGGTGAGTTCCTCGCTGAGCTGCATCATCGTTTGGTTCGCCTTCAGGTCCGGGTAGGATTCCGAGAGGGCGAAAAGGCGGCCTAGCACGCCTCCGAGACCGGCTTCGGCCTGGCCGAGCGCCATCATGGACGCGGGATCGCCGGGGTTGGCGGCAGCGGTGGCGCAGGCACCGGAGGCCTGGTTGCGCGCGGTGATCACCGCTTCCAGCGTGTCACGCTCGTGGCTCATGTAAGCCTTGGCGGTTTCCACCAAGTTTGGAATCAGATCGTAGCGGCGCTTCAGCTGCACGTCGATTTGCGCGAAACTGTTGCGATAGAGGTTCCGCGCGACGACCAGGCCGTTGTATTTGAAGATCACGAACAACAGCAGCAGACCGATGACGACGGCGAAGAAGATAAGGACAAGGACAACAGGAGTGAGCATGATGAGGGCACTGTAGGGCAGCGAACTGCCTTGGCCATTCAAAAAAACTGGTTGATTTTCCAGCCATTGGCCAAAAAAACATTCAGCAACTCCACTTTTTGCGGGTTGCCGAAACGGATGCCCGGCCATCATGCTCGGTGCGTGGAGGGTGAACGGTTGATATGAAAGAACAAGCGATGAACGCGGTGCGCATGGTGATTTTGGATGCCCCGGCGCTGCTGGAATTCCGTGGTCCGGACGCGCTGCGTCTCCTCAACGGACAACTCACCCAGGACGTGAGGCTGGTGGCGGGCGGCAACATTTCGCTGCCATCGTGTGTGACCGATGCGAAGGGAAAACTGCAGTTCCGCGTCTGGATCACGGAGGCTCCGGATGGTGCTCTTTGGGTCGAGGGGCCCGCCGGTTCAGCAGAAGCCTTGGAAGCGCGCTTGACCCGCTATTTGATTGCCGATGACGCCGAGGCTGTTGATCTAACAGGGAAATTCCGGTTGATCCACCTGACGGGCACCATCGCGGATCCGCCTGCGGGCGTTTTCGTGCGAGAATGCAGGCGTTTCGGCGTGGCGGGCTCCGACTGGTGGTGTCCTGCGGAATGTGAGTTTGGGCTTCCTGATGGAATCACTCATTTGCATGGCGTTGAACTGGAGGCCTTCCGAATCAGTCAAGGAGTGCCATTGTGGGGGCGGGAATTAATCGAAGGCATTCTTCCACCGGAGGCAGGGCTGGATGCCACGGACATTTCATATCACAAAGGATGCTACATCGGCCAGGAAGTCATTTCGCGCATCAAGTTTGCAGGCAAGGTGAACAAACGTCTCGTCCGCTGTGAGTTCGATGCGGAACTTCCCACCGATGTCATGCGATTGGTGGACGCGGATGGTGGCGACGCCGGCAGCCTTACCAGCGTCTCGCCAATGACGACTGATACGGGACGGGCGGCGCTTGGCTATCTCAAGCGAGGGGTGGAGCAGGTGTTCCTGCCAACCCCTGATGGCCGCCTCCATCCCGTGCGATGGTGCTGAAAGGCAAAATTATTTGCCCGAATAGCCGGAGGGCTCACCCGGCAGGCAGCGGTCGGAAGGTTTCATCGTCATCGGATCGAGCGGTGCCATCGTGCGGCATGAGCTGGCCACAAACACGAACGCAACGATTGGGAGCAGGAGCAGTTTTTTCATGGGTGGTTCAAGGTGTGAATGGCTGATTAGCAGGTTGCGGCCGATCAATCCAGAATAAACGCGGCATCCTGCGCGGGGAGCATGACAAAAATCGAGGTACGGCGGATTCCTCCGGGCATCACCACGGTATTGGCCCAGTCGCTCAGGTGGCGGGAAACCAAGACGATAGCGCTGGGCAGGCCGAGCGGCGTGGCATCAAGCCAGCCACTTTCGCAGGGTGGCGGCATCTTCCATCAGATTGGCTGGCTCGTCGCCGCGCACAAACTCCAGACAGGCCCAGAGCGCTTGCGGCGCGCCTGCGGCAAGGCGCAGGTAGTCCGGCCATTCGCCGGAGCCATCCTTGAGTGGCAGTCGCTCGATTTCATCACCGAGCATGCGCCATTGGAAAACATGCACTTCATCGAGCCAGGGCAGCATCAACTCAAGCGAGCGCAGGCGCTGGCCGTGGTCGTGATGAATATCCGGCTGCCATGCCGTTCTCAGCGCGGGGTGCGCCACATCTTCTAACAGCGCGACCGTGGATTCCGCATTGTCGGTGATGGTGCCGCCGTGAAACTCCATCAGCAGCGAGAGACCGCGTCCGGAGGCAAGGGCGAGAATGCGGTCCAGATCACAGCGCACATCAAGCAGCTCGGCAGCGGAAATTTGAGCGGAGCCCTGGTTTCCCACCCAGATGCGAAGCCCGCGCGCACCTAACAACTCCGCGGTTTCCAGCAGGGATTCGAACGGCGCGTTTCCTTCCGCACCCACCCGGTAGTAAGTGCCATAAGTCGGACAAACCAGTCCGTGATCGTCCATGCGCGTCCTCAGTTCACGGGCGAGCGCGCTGTTTCCGGGCGGCACATGCACATCGGCTCCCCAATGAATGCCGGCGAGTTCCGCGTCTGCGGCGATACGGATGACTTGCGCAGGTGTGAGCTGGCGGAAGGTGACGGAGCATAGGCCGTGCTGGATCATGGCATTGATGGAATGGGGCGAATGAATCAGGCCAGCGGCGGGACGTCGAGCCAGCGGCGCTCGGCCCAGCTTTTCAGGCCGAGTTCGGCGAACTGCACGCCCTTGGCTCCGCGCATCAGGTCCCACGGGAACGGCTCGTCCAGCACGATGTGCCGCAGGAAAAGCTCCCACTGGATCTTGAAGGCGTTGTCGTAGGTTTCCTGATCCGGCACTTTTGACCAGCCTTCGTAGAAATTGATTGGTTGCGGAATGTCCGGATTCCACACCGGCCGCGGAGTGTTGCCGTAGTGCTGGATCCAGACGTCGCGCAGGCCGCAGACGGCGGAGCCTTTCTCGCCGTCCACTTGGACTGTTAGAAGGTCGTCGCGGCGCACGCGGGTGACCCACGACGAGTTGAAATGCGCGATCACCCCGCCTTCGAGCTCAAAGGTCGCGTAGGCGGCATCGTCCGCAGTGCAACGGTAGGGCTTGCCGTTTTCATCCACGCGCTCGGCGATGTGGGTGGCTCCCATGCAGCTCAGCGCCTTGGGCTCGCCGAAGAGGTTTTCGAGCACATACTGCCAATGGCATAACATATCCACGATGATGCCGCCGTCGTCCTCCTTGCGGTAGTTCCAGCTCGGCCGCTGCGCGGGGATGGTGTGGCCTTCGAACACCCAGTAACCGAACTCGCCGCGCACGCTGAGGATCTTGCCGAAGAATCCGGTGTCGATGAGACGCTTGAGTTTCACAAAACTCGCCAGCCACAGTTTGTCCTGCACCACGCCGCTTTTCACTCCGGCCTGCTGACACAACGCGTGGAGTTCCAGAGCGGTTTTCGAATCCACAGCCACCGGTTTCTCACAATAGACATGCTTGCCGGCGGCCACCGCCTTGCGCACGCCTTCGGCACGGCGACCGGTAGTCTGCGCATCGAAATAAACGCTGTATTGAGGGTCGGCCAGCACCTCGTCGAGATCAGTGCTCCACTTTGTGGCGCTGCTGCGCTGGCAAAGTTCCTGCAGCTTGCTCTCGCTGCGGCCCACCAGAATGGGATCGGGCATGATCACTTCATCCGGCGCCACGCGCAGGCCGCCTTGTTTGATGATCGCATCGATCGAGCGGATCAAATGCTGGTTGGTGCCCATGCGTCCGGTGACGCCGTTCATGATGATGCCGATGCGGTGTGTTTTCATGGTGTTGATCAGACGTGCTGTTTGTAGGCGTTGATGATGTTGTG
>CANLKN010000091.1 GCA_947491475.1 Akkermansiaceae bacterium
GGAATGAGGTTGAGAATCTGCTTGAGGACGACCACATTGGCCCGGGTTGGTGTAGTTTTGTTCATAACACCCTACCGAGTGGCAGGGATTTCAACTCAACACCAGCCCGCTTTTCTTCCCTAGCTAAGCCGTCCTGTGGGACGGCTGTGGTCATTTTTGACTGTCATTTTTGACTTGCCAAGGGGGTCGGGAGGCCTAGTTTGCCCGTCCCATGCCTAGAGTCTCTGGAAAAGCAAAGACACGGAAAGCCGTTGCCAAGCGTTTCAAAGTCACTGGAACCGGGAAGATCCTACGTCGTAAACAAGGCGCACGCCACTTGCTCCAATGCAAGAACAGCAAGCGGAAACGCAGGCTGGGCCAAGCCGCACTTGTTTCCGATGCTGACCTTCGAAACGTCAGGGAAAATCTTCCTTTCTCCCGCTGATAGAAACACCGCAACCGCCAACGCCCCCGTCCGCGAATCGGACGGCCTCCACACAGCCTGATCCCGCAAGGGAGACACGAACCGGTGAGACTGTGGGAGGAATGAAAATAACGACTGGTTCCAACTAAAAACAAAACATGCCACGTGCCACCAATTCCCCGGCCAGCCGGGCGCGCCGCAAGCGCGTTCTGCTTCGTGCCAAGGGCTTCCGCGGTTTCCGCTCGAAACTCTTCCGTTACGCCAAGGACGCAGTCCGCAAGGCGCAAACGTATGAGTATCGGGACAGGAAAAGGCGCAAGGGTCAGTTCCGCCGTCTATGGACGCAGCGCATCAACGCCGCTGTCCGCAACGAAAGAATGACTTACTCGCGCTTCATCGAAGGTTTGAAAGCCGCCGGTATCGAAACCGACCGCAAGATCCTCGCGGATCTCGCCATCACCGATGCCGCCGCGTTTTCCGCCATTGTTGCCCAAGCCAAGGCTGCGCTTGAAGCGAAAGCTTCGAAAGCCAGTGCCTGAGCCCGCGAAGTCTGAAATCCATCAACCCCGCCGTCCGGAGATTTTCCGGGCGGCGGTTTTTTTTGGCTCAAGCCATGCGGCAGGCCGTCGTGCGGCTTTGTGGTGCCGCAGCCTTGCCGAACCGTTGTTTTTCATCCGCTGAGGACACAACCCCACATACCATGACACTGAAACACAAAACACTCGCCGAGTTCTTCGGCACCTTCTGACTCGTCTTTGGCGGCTGCGGCCGCGCGGTCCTCGCAGCGATGCTCCTCACCTTCTTCTTCCTGCTCATCATCCTCGGTGCCACTGACAAGCGATAGGCGTCACCTGCTCAGACTCCGGCCATTTTGCGGAAGGTTTCGGTGTCCCACTCGGCGGCGGCCAGGTAGCCGGCGTCCACGATGAGCGAGGTACCGGTGATGCCGACGGAATCCTCGCACGAAAAATAGAGGAATGATTTCGCGACGTCCATCGGGCTGAGCGGCACGCCGAGACACACGCGGCGCAGGCGCTGGCGCAGCGTTTCTTCGGGCTCCGGGGTTTTGTCGATGTGCTCGCGGAGCATCGGCGTATCGGTGATGCCGGGGCAGACGATATTGCAGCGCACGCCCCATGCGGCGTAGTCGAGGGCGATGGATTTGCAGAGTTGGAGCATCGCGCCTTTGGATGTCGTGTAGGCCGGTGTCATGGCCTGGCCGACGAAGCTGCTGATCGAACCGTTGAGCACAATGTAGGAACGCTGGTTTTTCTGTAACAGCGGAAACGCGTATTTGAGCGACCAGAAACTGGAGGTGACATTCACGCGCATCAGGAAGTCCCATTCCTCGGTGGTGTAATCATGCAACATCTTCACCTGCACCATGCCGGCGTTGTTGATCACGATGTCGAGCCTGCCGAAATGTTTCTCTGCCAGTGCGATGCTCTCACTCACGGTTTCCTCACGGCTGATGCAGCCATCGTAAAAAACCGCCTCGCCGCCTGCCGCGCGGACCGTCTCTACAACTTCCCCGCCGCGTTCCGGGTTGCGGCCGGTGAGGACGATCTTGGCACCCTCGCGGGCGAAAAGTTCGCAAATGGCCGCGCCGATGCCGGAGGTTCCGCCGCTGACCCAGACGACCTGGTTTTCGAGTTTTTTGCTCATTGGGATTAACGGTTAGATTTTGTGCGTTTCGAGTTTTTTCAGAAAGTCGGGATGCTGTAGCACCTCCGGATTGACGAGCAGGGATTCGGGCACGATGCCGCGTGAGAGGTCAGCCACCGCGTGCGCCGCCATCTGTCCGATCTCCGCGAAGAGGTCGTCAGTCCACGCGATGCAGTGCGGTGCGAGAAGGATGTTGTCGAGGCCGGCGAAGATGTGCGAACCATCGGCAGGCTCGGTGTCGAAGACATCGGTCGCGGCACCAGCGATGCGACCGGCGCGCAGGGCGTCCGCCAGGGCGCGCTCGTCCACAATTCCGCCGCGAGCTGTGTTGATGAGAAACGCGGTTGGTTTCATGCGCGCGATTTGCTCCGCGCCGATCAGGCCGCGCGTTTCATCGGTGAGCGGGCAGTTCACGCTGATGAAATCCGCCTCTGCCATCAGGGTGACGAGATCGGTTTTGCGCACACCGAGTCCGCGCGCGGCCTCTTCAGTTAGATAGGGATCGAAGACCAGCGGCGTGTTCATCCGGAAGCCGGAGAGCAGGCGCACGAGCGTGCCACCGATACCGCCCGCGCCGATGAGGCCGAGCGTGCGGTGGCGGAGTTCGCCTCCCATGAAATTGGCGCGCTCTGCCCAGCGTCCGTCGCGCACGAGCCGGTCTTTATCCACGAGCCGGTGGGAAAGCGCCAGCATCCACGTGAGGATGGCTTCGGCGACCGAATGGTTCACCGCGCCGCGCGTGATGCACAGCGCCACGCCGGCGCGGGTGCAGGCCTCGACGTCCACCATGTCATAGCCCACGCCGAAACGCACCACGGCGAGCAGGCTGTCCGAGACTCCCTCGAACGAGGCGGCCGTGTAGCGCGGAGTGAGGGAAATCACGGCATCGCTGCCTGCGAGCTGGGCGGGTGTGACCTCGGCTTCGTGCGCTTTGAAAAACGCGTGGCCGATCGCCGCGTCCTGCAGGATGTCGAGGCCGATGTCCTTATAAACAAGTTCGCCCTTCGGATTGAGAAAGTCAGCGGTTAGTGAGCAGTGGAATGACATGGCATTACTCCTTCCATGGGTTGGCACCCGGTTCGGTGAGGCGATCCTCGAACTCGATGCGCTCGGGCATCGGCCCGGCGTAAACCCATATCATCGCCATCGGCTCGTGGGTGTCGTTGATGAAATAATGAATGCGCCCGCGCGGCTGCAGCGCGGCGGCGAGATCCGACATGGTGTAATGCCTTCCCTCGACGATGCACGTGGCGCTGCCTTCGGTGATGGTGATCGATTCATCAAAGTCATGGATGTGCGCGGGCAGGCGGCCCTTGTGGGCGAAGCGCCCGAAGCCGCCACTCATCGTGCAGCCGGGAATGAGCGCCGCGTTGAAGTAATCGACAAACTGTGTGTTAGGCCCGGCAACATATTTGCGGGCACTTGCGAAACGCGTGACATATTCCGGCCCGATGAGCCCCGCCGCGTCGTCCGGCATGCCGCGGATCGAGAGCGACTCGCGCACCAGTTCGCGCACCGGGTTGGTAGTGCACATCGCGATGTGCGCCTTGCAGGCCGTGCTCCCGGCCGCCGCACCATGCGCCGTGCCCGCGGGAATCGTGATGTTGTCCAAAGGCCCGAGCCGGTATCTGCGGCCTTCGATGTCCATCATCAGCGTGCCTTCCAACACCGTCACGGATTCGACGAAAGGATGCGTGTGATAAGCGAGTTTCGCCCGCGGCGAAAAATCGACGATTCCGGTGATCAGGTTGCGCGCGCCGTTGTGCGCACCGACGAGGCATTCAAAGACCACGCCGGGCTCCAGGTTGATGATCCTGCCGGTGCCGATCGGGTTCATCACCTCGCTGCGGTCGGGGCGGAAATTTTCCGGCGGCGCGGAAAGCACCACCTTGTGTTCCTTCCACTCGCGCTCAAGGTGCGGCACGAGATCGGCGCTCAGCGTGCGGTCATGGCCGAGCGCGCGCAGGTTGCGCTGCAGCTCGCGGATCAACAACGCGGCATCCAGGCCGAGGCCGATCATGCGGAATCCCTCGTCGGCCCGTTGCTTGAGATTGTCGGTGCCGGTGGCGATCACGCCCGCGTTCTTGCCTGATGCGCGGATTTTCAGCACTGCCTCGCGGATGGATTCGGCCACGCCCGGGCCTTCCCACTGTCCGGCATGGCCTGCCGTGGCGCTCAGGTCGGCCGGGCCGAAAAAGAACACTTCCGCACCGGGTTCCTGTAGCATCGCCGGCAGGTTGCGCACGCCTTCGACGGATTCGATCAGCGGCACGACCAGAACATCCTCGTTGGCCGTTGCGATGTGCTCTGGGAAACACTGGCCCCAGCAGGTCGCGCGTTCGGCACCGATGCCACGCTGGCCGCCGGGCGGATATTTCGCGGCCGCAAGCGCCTGCCGCAATCCCTCCACGTTTTCAATCCACGGCACCACCACTCCGTCCGCACCGATGTCGAGCGCGCGCTTCACGATCGACGCGTTGTTTTCCGCCACGCGCACCAGCACCACTGTATCGCTGCGCACCGCGGCGCGGACGTGCTCAAGGATGTCGCGCCAATCGAGGTGCCCGTGCTCGGCATCCACCACCACCCAGTCGAGGCCGAGGCCCACCGCCATTTCGGTGATACTGGCGGATTCGAGCGTGACCCACAGGCCGTGGAGTGGCTTCGAGGCGGCAAGGGCGGAGCGGAACTTCTGCAGGGCGCGGGCTTTCATGTTACCGGAATTCTGAAAGCTGAAGAATCCTTGCTAAAATTTAGAAAGGCAAGAACTTGCATTAAGGCAATCGTCGTTTCTTTGCTGGCACCATGTTGGAGCGCCCGCTCATGGCTGCGCAGGATTTTTCAGAAACCGATACCGGAACCGCCGCGCGGGAGCGGTGTCTCCATGCAGGAACAACGCGGTGATGTCGTCGAGACGCTGGATGTTGTCGGCCCATTGGAAGTCGAACGAAAGCCGGTCCGCTGGCCCAAAGAGGGATCGTGGGACGGCGAGCATGAGCCGGTTGCCCTCGACGCGATAGGGGATTTCAGCAACGCGTGCCCACTTGTCGCCTTCACGTTTCATGACCGTGGTCTGCTTGCCGTCGATGACCTCTGAGTTGATCAGATAGTCAAAACCCTCCCAACCGGTCTTGGGGTTTTGGTCCGCATCAATAAAAAGCAACATCCAGTGCGGATCGGTGTGGGGCGTAATCGCGTTTTGAGTCTCTGCGAGGAAATAGCAAATCCGGTCATCATATGCGACCTTCATGGACACAAAGTCGTTGCGGCCTGTGCCGTCCACGTAAGGTCCCGCACTGCCGAATCCGGGGTGGTTCCGGTGGGAGGTGTCGTTGACCGGATCGAGATAGGCGGGCGTCACGGCATTCCACTGATTCCATGAACCGGCCAGGTCGATGGTGAAAGGGAAACCCGCCAAGGGCAGCGGACGGGTGCCTTTGAAGCGGCGGATGTAGGAAACCATTTGATAATAGTATGTGTCTGTATGTCCTCCGGCCATGGGCTCGATATCCTTGCTGAACTCCTCCGACCAGGAATCAACGAACCAGGTTTCGCCGGTCGCATTTTCAAAGCGCATCGCTCCCCACTCATTCCATCCGGTGATGAAGATGAGTTTCGGGTCATTTTGTAGCGCGCGCTCCCACTGCTCCGCCCCGTTGTGACCATGATGGCTCCATTCAGGTTGCGGCGGCTGCTTTCCATTTTGGAAACTTCGTCCACGGGCGGTGGGGCTGCTCATGTATGTCTCCTGCTGCGCCATGGAGACCGACATGAATTCGGTTGTCCCGTCCTGGGTCACGCCCGGATCCTGCGGGAAGTGCTGCATGAACGACCATGTCTCGGGCTTCGTCAGCCGTTGAAGACCCCACATGCCGCGAAACGTGAAAAAGCGTGATGCTTCCTCGGACCATGCGGGCGCATTGTTAAGTTCCGGGTTTGCGGCAATGAGCATGAGGGGTTTACCCTCCCAGAGGAACCACAGGTCGGGATACAGATTCGGTTTATACAGTTCCTCGTAGATTCGCTGGATGACGGACGAGTGGGCGAAGAAGGCGATGCGGGGGGGATTGCCGCCCTCATCGCGGACGCGTTGGAAAACCCGTAGCAGGGTCATGTATTCTTTTGTGTAAACCACCGCATTGGTGGCGTCGAGGAACACGGCATCGACCCCGGCGTCCATCAGCATGTGGGCATGTCGGCGAATGACATATTCATCATCGCTGAGATAATACCCGAGCTCCGGCTGGCCCCACCAATGAAAAGCCTCCAGCGGCCCCCACAGCGGCTTGTCGGGATTCGCCGCGCGGATGCGGGTCATGTCAAACGGGCCATAGCTTCCGTGGTGGCCGAGCCAGAGGAAGTAAAAGACCGCTACGAAGCGCTGATCGCGCGGCGGCCCGGTCTTTTCGTTCAGGGGAAGGGTGCGCCCGAGGGCATCCGTCGCCACCAAGGTATCGACCATCAAATCACGAGGCTTGCTACCTTCCGCGCGAGCGGCTTGGCACATCATCACGAGCAACATGGTCATCGCCATGCACGTTCTTATGATTTGGCGGTTTATGATAGAGTTGGGATGGTTGAAAGGAGGCATATATTTCACGGTATCAGGGTTTGCAGCGAGACATCTGCGCCATTCCATGTGCGGACCTTGAGGCCTTCAAGCGACTCGTCTGCGGAGGAATCGGAGCTTAGAGCGGAGGTTTGCTCCAAGCGGTTTCATCAGAGTTGGTAATCGTTGAGCAGTGTCATCAAGTCACCATGCATGGCGAATTCATCTGAGCCGACGACAGCGAGGAGGCGGCATTTCTCGCCCGGGACCGGGCGGACGGCGTGGGGAATCCCGGCGTCGAAGTAGGTGCTGTCGCCCGCGCGCAGGATGTAGGTTTCCTTGCCGAAGAAAAACCGACAGGTGCCCTCGAAGACAAAGTTGAATTCCTGACCGGTGTGCTGCTTGAGCGGAATTTCCCCGGTCGAGGTGTGAACCTCGACGAGCAGGGGCTCCATGACCTTTCGGCGTTTGCCATTGGCGAGGAGCGTTGCCATGAAGCCTTTTTTGCCGCGAAACCTCGCTTTTTTTCCTTCACCGGCGCGGGTGATGACGAGCGGTGCGTCCGGCGCGGCCGTGGCGAAGAACTGCTCGACCGGCACCCCGAGGGTCTCTGCGATCTTGGCAAGGTTATCGACGGAAATGGGGGCCTTGTGGTTCTCGAGCCTTGAAAGATAAGCCTCGGACAAGCCGATGCTCGTGGCCAGTTGTTTGAGCGTCATGCGCCGCTCCTTGCGCAAGGCGGCGATGCGCGTGGCGATGCGGGCTTCGAGGCTGGTGATGTCGGACATGGCGAGGTGGCTGACTTCATCCGATTGCCGCCTCTACGGCAATGGCCGAGTCATTTTCACCTGGAAAAACCCTCAAAGCCGCCCGTAACAAACCTCTAAAACCCTGTTTTTTCATTCATGCCTCTAATTCGTCCCATTTCCGATGTAGGTGAGACTGCCGTGTTTCCCATTCCTCTTGCCCTCGCGTTTGGCTGCCCTAGCATCGCTGGCTTCCCCAAGCCACGCCGCTGATGAACCGCATTTTTGTTGAAAAAAAGGCCGCCCACCGTGCCGAGGCGCGCCACCTGCTGCACGACCTCCGCGAATCCCTCGGCCTGCCCGGCCTGCAAAACGTCCGCGTCATCCAGCGCTACGACATCGAGGGCCTCAGCGATGCCGAGTTCGACGAAGCAGCCACCCATATCCTCTCCGAACCGCAGGTGGATGACACCTTCCGCGAACTTGCCATCGCTGAAAACGAATCCGCCTTCGCCGTCGAGTATCTGCCCGGCCAGTTCGACCAGCGTGCCGACTCCGCCGCCCAGTGCATCCAGATCCTCACTGGCAAGGAACGCCCCGCCGTTTTTTCAGCCAAAGTCATCATTCTCGAAGGCGATCTGTCCAACGACGAAGTCGCCGCCATCAAAAACTACGTGATCAACGCCGTTGATTCGCACGAAATACCTGTGGCGTCGGTCTGTGACCGTCGTAATTCACCCGCTCCCGCCGACGTCCGCATCTTGGAAGGCTTCACAAAAGCAAACTCCGCCTCCATCCGCGCCGAACACGGACTCGCCATGTCCCCGGAGGATGTCGCCTTCTGCCAAACCCACTTCCGCGACGCGGAAAGCCGCGACCCCAGCATCACCGAGCTCAAGATGCTCGACACCTACTGGTCCGACCACTGCCGCCATACGACATTTCTAACAAAAATAGAAGACGTCACCTTCGATGATCCATCCGGCCCAGTCGCCCGCGCATGGCAAACCTACCAGGATGTCAGAAACCACCTCGGCCGCGGCGAAAAACCCGTCACCCTGATGGACATCGCCCTCATCGGCATGCGCGAACTCCGCGCATCCGGCGAACTCGACAACCTCGAAGTCTCCGAAGAAGTCAACGCCGCCTCCATCGTCGTCCCCGTCACCATCAACGGCGGCCCCGAGCAGGAATGGCTCGTGATGTTCAAAAACGAAACCCACAACCACCCCACCGAGATCGAGCCCTTCGGTGGAGCCGCCACCTGCCTTGGTGGCTGCATCCGCGATCCACTCTCAGGCCGTTCCTACGTCTATCAGGCCATGCGCGTCACCGGCGCGGGCAATCCCCTCACCCCTTTCAACGAAACCCTACCCGGCAAGCTCCCGCAGAAGAAAATCTGCCAGGTCGCCGCCCACGGCTACTCCTCCTATGGCAACCAGATCGGCCTCGCCACCGGCCAGGTCGCCGAAGTCTATCACCCCGGCTATGTCGCGAAACGCCTCGAAATCGGCGCAGTCGTCGCAGCCGCCCCACGCGCAAACGTTTTTCGCGGCACCCCCGCGCCCGGCGATGTGATCCTGCTCATCGGCGGCCGCACCGGACGCGACGGCGTCGGCGGTGCCACCGGTTCCTCGAAAGAACACGACGACTCCGCGCTCGAAAACTCCGCCGAAGTCCAGAAAGGCGACGCACCCACCGAACGTAAAATCCAACGCCTCTTCCGCAACCCGGAACTCACCCGCAAAATCAAAATTTGCAACGACTTCGGAGCCGGCGGTGTTTCCGTCGCCATCGGCGAAATCGCCCCCTCCCTCGTCATCAACCTCGATGCCGTGCCGAAAAAATACGACGGCCTCGATGGCACCGAACTCGCCATATCCGAATCCCAGGAACGCATGGCCGTCTGCGTCGATCCCAGGGAAATCGACTACTTCATCGCCGAGGCCGACAAGGAAAACCTCGAATGCGTCAAAGTCGCCGACGTCACCGACAGCGGCCGTCTCATCATGACCTGGCGAGGCAAGACCATCGTCAACCTTAGCCGCGCTTTCCTCGACACGAACGGCGTCCAACAATCCGCCAAAGTCCATGTGGCGCGGGCATCCTGCCCGCCGCCTTTCCCCTCCTTGACAGCTACATTATCTTCATCCCATGAACACCCCACAAACCTACTTGAACGAAGCGCATCGCAAGGCTTCGCAAGCCGCCTCGGAAGCAATTGCCAACCAGTCCTCGACATCCTCACAAGAGTTCATCGAGCAAGTCAAAAAGCTGGCATCCCAGAGCCAAAGAACAGAGAAGAGCGAATCAAGCTCGAGCGCGCCCTACGCACAATCGAAGAACGCGAATTGCGCCGCTTAAGCTCCCCGGTCCTGAACGCCGCCGACTTCAATCAGAAGTGGATTCAACAGGGAGAAATCTCTGGAGCCGAGCAGAGAGTTTATTTGGAAGAGCGGGAATGCTCGGTCATCAAGGCGAACGACGGCAATTTCCATGGAAACTGGCTTCAATATCTCGAACGCCTCCACTTCCATCAGCTTCTTTTCCCAGAAACGGCATACACTTTTCTGGGTCTGCTTGTGGAGAACTCTGAAATCTCCATGGTAGTGCGGCAACCATTTGCAAAAGCATCAAAGAGCGTTGCCGGCGCCAGTCGCAAGGAAGTGGAAATCTGGATGCGTGATAATTTCGGTGCCTTCCGCTACAAAAACGACGATTACTACCTACCGCAGCTCGATCTTCTCATTGAAGACCTGCACGACGAAAACGTCCTCGTCTCCGAAAACGGGAATGCCCTCCTCGTAATCGACCCCGCCATTTACGTCCGTCCTGCCGACGTGGCGATTCCCGTCCCAGTGGCGCGGGCATCCTGCCCGCCGCCCTCTTCCACTGCTCACTGCTCACTGCTCACCGATCACTTACGTTCCCTCAATATCACCTCCCAACGCGGCCTTGGCGAAATGTTCGACGGCTCCGTTGGCGCGGGCACCGTGCTCTGGCCCTTCGGCGGCAAGCACCAGATCACCCCGCCCGATGCGATGGTTGCAAAGCTGCCTTTGTTAGAAGGCGACACCGACGTCTGCACCCACATGACCTGGGGCTTCGATCCCTATCTATCAGAAAAATCACCCTTCCACGGCGCGGTCTATGCTGTCACCGAATCCGTTTGCAAAGTTGTCGCCTCCGGCGCCCGCCTCTCCGACATCCGCCTCACTCTCCAGGAGTATTTCCCGAAACTCGGCAACGATCCCAAACGCTGGGGCCTCCCCTTCGCCGCCCTGTTAGGTGCCTTCCACGCCCAACACAAACTCCGCCTCGCAGCCATCGGAGGCAAGGACTCGATGTCGGGCACCTTCAACGAACTCGACGTCCCTCCGACGCTCGTTTCCTTCGCGCTCGCCCCGGGAAAGGCCAGCCTCGCGCTGAGTCCCGAGTTCAAACAACCCGGTTCCACCGTCTCGCTCGTCACCATCCCCCGCGATGCCGACAACCTGCCCGACTTCAAAGCCCTCAAACAAACCGCCGAGACCCTCCATCAAGTCAACCGCGAAGGAAAACTCCTCTCCCTCCACCACATCGGCCGCCCCGGCCTAGCCGCCGCCCTCGCCAAAATGACCTTCGGCAACCACATCGGCTTCGCCTCTTCCTCTTCCTCTGGATTCTGGATTCTGGACTCTGGACTCTACCAAGAGCGCTACTTCACCTTCCTCCTCGAACACACCGAAGATCTCCCCGCATCCCTCAACGCCCAAGCCATCGGTGAAACCACCGCCGAACCCACCCTCGTCCTCAATGGCGAATCCCATTCCCTAACAACCCTCCGATCCGCCTGGGAATCCACCCTCGAACCCGTTTACCCGACCAAGCCCGAATCCTCCTCTTCCCTTGGAGACCTTGGCGCCTTGGCGGTTCAATCCTCTTCCTCTGCTCACTGCTCACTGATCACTGATCACTCACGACCCAAGGTCGTGATCCCCGCCTTCCCCGGCACGAACAGCGAATACGACTCCGCCAAAGCCTTCCGCGAAGCCGGAGCCGATGCCGAAATCCTCGTCTTCCGCAATCTAACAACGAGGCACATCGAGGAATCCCTAGCCGCCTTCGCCGATAAAATCCGCCAGTCGCAAATCCTCATGTTCCCCGGTGGATTCAGCGCCGGCGACGAACCGGACGGCTCCGCCAAATTCATCGCCACCATCATCCGCAGCCCGCGCGTGGCGGATGCCATCATGGACATGCTGAAGAACCGCGACGGCCTCATCCTCGGCATCTGCAACGGCTTCCAAGCCCTCGTCAAAACCGGACTCGTGCCCTACGGGGAAATCGTGGCTGGGACTTGCAGTCCCAGCCCGTCGGAGGGACAACCTGTCCCTCCTATCCCTCGCGATCCCGCGATTCGCCCCACCCTCGTCCACAACGCCATCGGCCGCCACATCTCGCGCTACGCCCATACCCGCGTGACCAGCACGTTTTCGCCTTGGTTCTCTAACAGCATCATAGGCGACATCCACACCATCCCGCTCTCCCACGGCGAAGGTCGCTTCTACGCCAGTGATGAAATCATCGCTCAACTCGCCGCCGCCGGCCAAATCGCCACCCAATACTGTGACGAAACCGGCACCCCCTCGATGGACATCGCCCACAACCCGAACGGCTCGCTCGGTGCCATCGAAGGCATCACCAGCCCCTGCGGCCGCGTATTTGGAAAAATGGGCCACACCGAGCGCTCCGGCACCCAAGTCGCCAAGAACATCCCCGGCAACAAGCACCAGCCGATCTTCAAGGCGGGCGTTGCTTATTTCTCCCGCTGAACCAGAGGATTCTCACAGACCAATTCCGGAAACGACGAAAAATCCCGATCCGAGGTCCAAAGTTTCTTCACCCGATGGTGCAGGCAGATTGCGGCGATTCTCGCATCGTGGATCTTCGGTCCCTTGATCATCCCGGAGCTTGCCTGTGCGGAAATGACCTCCCAATACCCCGGACCTTCCGCTAGGAATCTCAATCCCGGACTGGCTTTCCATGCCTGCACTGCGGCCAGCGCCGTGACCAGCGGTGTCGGCGGATTGTAGATTTTCGGATGCGTCACGATGGCGAGGAATTCATGCACACAGGACCAGGGAATCGCCCAAGACGAACCCGAATTGGCAAGTTCCGTCACGAGGGCAAGAGCCTTATCATGCCATGGAGAATCCTCGCGATGGGCATACACGAGCAGGTTGGTATCAACGGCGATCATGGGTAAATCGAATCTCGGATTTGATCCCACGAAGCGCCTTCAAACTCCCGACTCAAGCCCTTGCCCATGAAGGTGACCGGTTGCACCTGCGCTGCCGACCGGGGCTGATCCAGTGCAGCCGCTAAAGATTCCTCAATCAGCGAGCGCAATGTGATGCGCTTCTCCCGGGCACGCGCCTTGGCACGCAGAAGGAGGGGCTCGGCAATCTCGATGGTTGTCTTCATATGGGTGACCATATTTCATGCCAAAGCGCGGTCAAGCAAGGAATTATTGGTCTTGACGCTTCAGACGAGCGACTCGCTGCTGCGGCGGCGCTTTTCGAACAACTGCGTTTCGCGATAGCCGGCCGCTTTGGCCAAGGCGATGGCTTTTACGAAATCCCGGCCGATTTCCTGAGGCGCATGCGCGTCCGAGGAAATCACCAGCGGCACTCCTGCGGAACAGGCGAGCTCGAGAAAACCCATTGCCGGATAGGCTTCCGCGCAGTGCTTGTGCCAACCGGCGGTGTTGATCTCGATCGCGCAGCCGCTGGCGGCGATGGCATCCACCGCCGGTTCGTAGAAACGAGCTAGATCACCCTCCGGCCGGAAACTGAATTTCTTCACCAAATCCGGATGGCTAAGGATGTCGAACAAGCCGCTCTCCGCCATGCGGACATAGGTTTTCCAATAATGCGTCCAGACCGCCTCAACATCACTCTCCGCCCATCGGCCGAGCCACTTCGGGTTGTCGAAATCCCAGTCGCCCAGGTAATGCACGGAACCGATCAGATAGTCCCAATCATGGCGCGAAGCGAGGTCGGCGATCCAGTTTTCACCACCGTCGAGCCAATCACACTCCAAACCCACGCGGACAGGCATCCGCCCTGCGGCATGGTTGCGGGCGCGCTGCAGCCACTCGAAATACTCCGGCAGCTCCGCTTCAAGCATCCTCCAGTCGTCGAAGGGTTCCGGCCGCTGCGGCGCGTGATCGGAGACACCATATTCGGTGAGGCCTGCGGCGATGGCGGCATCGACAAAGGCTTCCGGTTCGCCCTCCGCATGGCGGCAGAGCGGAGTGTGGGTGTGATAATCGGCGGGCATGAAAACTCGTTCAGGAATCGGGTTGAATGACGGCTGTAGCCAATACTAGAGTGTCGGCGCGGCGCAAGCACCGCCCACCCCATGACTGAATTTCCCGCAGAGCCTCAATCCGGCACCGATGTCGTCCACCACCTTCTCGAACAATTGCGCCGGCATCCAAAACGCGTGGTTTTCAGCGAGGGCGAGGACCTGCGGGTGATCGAGGCGGCCGGACGATTGGTGCGCGAGGAGGTCGTCGCGCCCATTTTGTTAGGCAACCGCGATCGCATCCGGTCCATGGCGGCTGAGCATGACCTGCCGCTCAAGTTTGTGCACATCATCGATCCGCCGAACGCTTCGGACTTCCGCCTGTTCTGCCAGCGCGTGGAAAACATGGCGCGCTACCGGACGATGCAACTCGGCAAGCCGGAGGAAATCGTCGCCCGGCCACATTATTTCGGCGCGCTGATGGTCCAATACGGCCAGGCCGACGCCATCGTCGGCGGCAACCAGGCGATGCCCGCCGTGTTTTTCCGAGCGCTGATGCACACCATCAAGCCGCTGCCTGAAGTGCCTAAAATTTATGGTCTTTCGATCGTGATCGGCCCACACCTCAAAAACCTCGGTGGCTCCGGCATCCTGCTGCTGGCCGATTGCGGACTAATCCCCAATCCCACCGTCGAAGAACTGGCCTCCATCGCGCTGGATACCGGCAAGCTCGCGCTGCATTTCCTCGGCCGCAAACCGCACGTCGCCATGCTCAGTCACTCGACCAAGGGCAGCTCGACCACGCCCGACGCCCAACGCATGGCCGCCGCCGCTGCGCTCGCCAAATCCGAGGCGTTGCGCAACTACCTCGACATCGAGATCGAAGGTGAACTCCAGGCCGACGTGGCGCTCGATCCCGCTGCTGCGGAAATCAAGTTTCCATCCTCAGATGCGCGGCCCACCGCAGATGTGCTGATTTTCCCAAACCTCGACGCCGCACACATTTCGCTCAAACTCCTGCAACACGTGGCCGGCGCGCAAGCCTACGGGTTGATCATCCGCGGACTCGCCCGCCCGGCCGCGCAGGTCCCGCGCACTGCCACCGCAGAGACGATTTTCGGGACCGCCGCCGCCGTGGCCGTGGAGGCCATCAAATACCACCAACTCTATCCCGACGGCGAAGTGTGAGATTTGGTGTTCGCCGGTCGGGAGACCTTTGGCTCCCCCGAATGGCCGCGGATCTGCGGGATTGCACTTGGTGCTGAATTTGCGAGAGTATGCCAATGCCACACGGTATCCCTATCCGGATTTTCACGCTAGCCGCCTGCGCGGTGGCGCTGAGTGGCTGCGGTCCATCCTACACGCTGGTCAATCATACGAACGCCGGCCCCGCCAAGGGTGAAATTTTCGGCTACCGCAAGTGGATCTCGGAAAAAATCGAACCGGATGTGGTCATCATCGGCATCCACGGCTTTTGCGGGGCCTCCATCGATTATGCCAATCTCGGCAATCACCTCCTCAAGCACCAACCGCGCAGCGGCCTCTATGCCTATGAGGTGCGCGGGCAGGGCAGCGATCCGATCCATGCTCGACGCGGCGATATCGGCAAACCGCAGGATTGGTATCACGATTTGTTCGCCTTCACCCAGTTGGTGCGCGAGCGGCATCCGGACGCCAAGGTGGTGTGGTATGGCGAAAGCATGGGAGCCTTGATCGCGGCACATGCCTGGAGCGAGGCACCAGACGGGCCGCCGCCCTGCGATGGACTGGTGCTATCCTCACCGATCGTGCGGTTCCGCGATGACATCCCGGCCTGGACCCCGGGTCTGGTGCAAATCGCAGCGACCACCCTGCCACTTGCGCGGGTTTCACTCGACGCTCTTTCCGGCGGCCAAGAAGTGCAGATGACCCAGAAGTCGGTGCATGGCGAGCAGGTGAAAAAAAACTCCTATCATGTGGAACAACATACGCTGCGCTTGATCGGCGCACTCAGCAACCTCATCAGCGGCATGAACGATTGCGCTCCCACCTTTCAAGCCCCGGTGCTGGTACTCCATGGGGGGCAGGATTTTTTCAACAGCGACTCCGACGTCCGCGGCTTCGTGGCCCGCATTCCGGAAGAAACCCCGGTGACCTACCGCAATTACACGGCCGCATACCACTTGCTGATGTATGACGAGAAGCGGGATACGATCTTCCGAGACATCGACCGCTGGGTGAACCGTCTGCGCCGGGATCGATTGAAAAATTAATCTGAAAAACGCCGGGTTTCGTCTTGACGCCTTGGTTTCGGAGTCCATTCTTCGCGCCCCGCAACCCCACTACATTTTTCCCCATGGCTCGTATTTGTATCATCAGAGGAACCCAAGTCCGCTCCGGCGGCAGAATCCATCGTTCCGGTTTGGCCAAGAAAAAGGGCGGCATCGGTCGTCACGTCACCAAGGTGGTGAAGCGCACCGTTTCGCCCAATCTCCAAACCAAGCGCATCTGGATTCCCGAGCTCGGCACCTATATCCGCATGAAGCTCAGTTGCCGCGCACTCAAGACGATGAACAAGAACGGCGCTTACGCCACCCTCAAGAAGGCCGGCTTGGTCTGATTTCAACACTCTCATTGGTTCGTTTGTTTTCATGGAAAACGGCCCGGTCTTACGATCGGGCCGTTTTTTTCGTCTTGTCACGGCTTCCTCCACCGAATCGCATCTCCCCATCTCCGCCGGGGCATAGACAGACGGCAATACCTAGAGCCTGTCCCAGAATCGGCAATCCCTTGATGGAGAGGGATTTGGACAAAGAAAAAAGTAGGCATGAGAGCCTAAAAAGACTCCCATGCCTGAAATTCGGGCCTTATGATTTGTTTAGCAGACAAAACCATCCGCCCGAACC
>CANLKN010000092.1 GCA_947491475.1 Akkermansiaceae bacterium
CTCTTGCGGATCTATCAGGCTCCCCCGACATCCGGGCCACCGACATTCTGGAGGCGATCCAATACCGCTCGCTGGACCGGAAGTTGTTTTCATAGAAGTTGCAGCAGGTCTGGGCCTAAATCGGAGCCAGTCATCCTTGGACTCATTCCTCAAGCGTCGGCAAGCTCTACCACTGCCCGCGTCAGGCGGGATTGTTCGCTCGCGAAGGCCATGCGGTGGCTGGCGAGCGAGACATGCAGCGAGGAGGTCATCTGGCGCGGATCTTCGAGGTGGATCTCATCGTAAAGCGCGCGCATCAGGCCGAAATCCCCGCCGCCGTGGGCGTAGAGTTCGCCTTCAATCGTTTCCTGTGTCCAACGCCGCTCGCCGGTGCCGTCGAGCTTGTGCACAATGATGTCCGCGCCGGTGGTTTCCTTCACCGCATCACCACCGCGCAGGCGGCCCTTGGTGCCATAGATCTCGATATGCCGGTGGTTGGCAAACGCGGTCATCGTGAACGTGGCGGTGAGTCCGCCGGCGAATTCCATGCCGACCGTCTGATGATCCACGGCGGTGTTGTCGCAATGATAGACGCAGCGGCCCCACGGGCTGGTCTTGAGCCATTCGTGGATTTCCTCCGGAGTGGCGGTGTCGATCCGGTCATAGACATAGCTCAGCCACGTCCGCTGGGTGGTTACATAATGCGCCGAGTTGTAATGGCAGGTGTCCGCCACCGGACAGCCGTCGCTGCAGCGCAGTGGCGCGCCGAGCGGGGCGTTTTCCTTTCGGAAATAGGTCAGTGACCCGAAGCTGGACAGCCGCTCGCACGGGCGGCCGGCAAGCCAGCGGATGATGTCCATGTCATGCGATGACTTGCTGAGGATCATCGGCGAGGCTTTTTCGACATTCGCCCAGTGGCCGCGGACATAGGAATGCGCCTGATGCCATGCGCCGACGCCCTCGGTGGCGTTGAGCGTGATGATTTCACCGAGTTCGCCGCTGTCGATGATGTGCTTCACTTCCCGGTAGAACGGCGTGTAGCGCAGCACATGGCAAACGACCACCTTCCGGCCGAGGCGGCTTGCGGTTTCCTCCACGGCGTTGCAGTCCTCGAGTGTCGTGGCGATCGGCTTTTCCAACAGCAAATCGTAACCCGCTTCCATCGCGGCGATCGCATGCTCCTTGTGGAGCGCGTCCTGGGTACCGATGACCATGACGTCCGCGAACTTCGGCACGGCGAGCATTTCCGCGGCGGATGCGAAGGAGCGGAATTCCGGATTGTTAGAGTGGGCGCGGACCGACTCGACTCGCCCGGCATTCGGGTCCGCGGCGGCGACGACCTGATAGCATTCCGGCAGCGCGGCGGCGAGCTTGAGATAGATGCGGGTGCGCGGACCGCAGCCGATGCCGGCGATGCGCAGTGGCGGGCGCTGGGTGTCTGTTTTCATGAGATCATTCGAAAAGCCAATCGACGGGGTTGCCCGAGTTTTCGTCGGGATTCACTTCGCGGGAAACGAGCGGCACGCCATCGGGGACGAATCCGGCGATGAGATAGGCACCGCCGCCGAAGTCGATCTTGTTGCGCCCCGCCGGGAGTTGGTGGTTGGCGACGGAAAGGGTGCCCCAATCGCCGAAGCTCAGCGCGCGGCCGAGGATCGGATCCCATTCCCACTCCGGCCGGATGACGCGGGTGACCGCGTGGCATTCGTTGTCGAAAAATGCGACGAGGATTTGCACCGGTTTGTCCGTCTCGATTTCGACCGGCCGGCCGTCTTCGCAACCTGCGGAGCGGATGCGGATCGCGCGCAGGCCGCGGAGTTCGTCGGCGAGGTTGCGGATTTCCTCCGGGCGGTCGATGAAGAGCCGCTCGCCATCGGCAAGGGTGAATTCCTCAGCCTCCCCAGAGACGATCCGGAACGGTGCCTGCGAGTAGGATTCGCGCTTCGGCCGGGTGGCCAGCGGATTGTGACCGGCGGCGAGTTGAGCGAGGTTTTTCCGGAAATTTTCCAGCTCCTTCTCATAATCGGGCAGGCAATCCCGCCAGTGGGCGTAGGGAGTTTCCTTGGTGTATTGGAATGGAATCCGCCGCCCGATGGTCATCTGGCTCGGAACGGTCGTGTAGGGCCTCGTTGCCGATTTCGACAAGCCTGCGAAAATGCACCATCGACTGCTCCACCAGCGGCAGCGCGGCCTTGAGGTCATCAAGATCCGATGAATGCCGGTAGCGCAGGACACGCATGCCGGCGCGCACGCGGCAGGTGTAAAACCTCACCAACTCGCGCAGACATATCATATCCCGCGCCAGGCGCTCGAACTCCTCGCAGTTCGCGGTGACGCCGGGGCGTGCGGCGGCGATGGCCGAGTTGGCTTTCTCGATGCGATCCTCGACCTCCCCGATGACCTGCGGCGGAGTTTCTCCGCTGTGTTCACGGCCATGAAATTCCTTTTCCGCCCACTCGGCCAGCCGTTCGCCTTCCGGTCCGTCGCCGAGGTAAAGCAGGATCCACTCGGAGAAACGCTTCGGATTGATGAGCTGGGTCATCAACATGCCGAGCGGGAGCGATTGGCGTCCGCCTCCGGTGATGCCGAATCGGCGCAGCAGCATCGGTTGGCACGGGCCGGCCTGTTCATAGGCATCGAGAATCGCCTCGCCGGCGGTTACGCTGCCATAGCGCGAGGCGATTTCCCTGCTCCACCAAACGCGCTCTTCCGCTTCGCCGCGCTGCGGGTTCCACGCATAACGCGCCCAGGCCGCATACCAGATCCAATCGCGGTCGAGTTGCAGCAAGCGCGGTTCGGTCTTGTCGCCGCTGTATGGCCAGGCCTAGTTGTAGAGCGGATAGAGGTGCAGCCCGGACGCACCGATCTCGCGGGCATTGGTCATCGCGCTGCGGATGAATGTTGGCGATCCCCAGCGGAACGGCTCCAGATTGGAAAGCAGGTGGACGTTGATGACATGGCCGCCGCCGAGGGTGGCAAGCTTGGTGTGCAGCTCACGCACCGGCCCGCGCACATTGTCCCAAGTGAGCGATTCCCCGTTCCATTTGTGCATGGTGAGAATGTTGCCATACTGTTTTTTCGCACGGGTGATGGCCTCGACGATCCGGGTGGCGTGGGCGCGCACGATCACCGGCGGCTCTTCGGTCAGACCCGCCGCGGCCATGCCGTCCTTCACGCCGGGCAGGATTGTTTCGTTGAGCCATTCCGGACCGTCGGATTCCGCCATCGCCTCGCCCAAGGTCATCAGCAGGCCGACATGCGGATAGGTTTTCACAAACTCGCCGACGCAGTAGCGGGTGTATTCCTTGGTGAACGGCGTGATGCCCGCGCCTTGAAACGGAATGCCCATCTTCTTCGCCAGCGGGTGCGAGATATGGATGTTGTAAAACAACTGCACCACCCAGATGCCGCGCTTCTCCGCCTCACGGGTGAGCCAGCCATACATCGCCATGTTTTGCTCCAACTGCTCCGGCGAGACCTCGCGGGCGTCCGGATATTTGTCCATCGGCAGCAGCGAGGTGAAAGGATGACCGTTCCAGAGATAGAGCACGTTCATGCGGTTCTCGACGAGCATGTCGAGCACGCGGGTCCAATGCGCCTGATCATAGAAAAACGGGAAATTTTCCCGCGTGATCGGATAATCGTAAAACACTCCGTCGTAGATCAACTCCATGAGTTGCAACGGCACCGCCACGCCGCGGTAGCGGAAGACCGGGCTTTCAATGACATCGAACGCCGCCTGCCCCCCGGCAGCGAGACGCGCCGCGTGCAGACAACCGTAAAGCGCGCCGGTCGCGTCGCGGCCGAGCACGAGATGCGTGCCATCGGGACGCGTCCGTATGACATAACTTCCGGATTCGGCAGCCACTTGCGAGGCATCATCGGCCAGCGTGACGAGGAAATCGCCGGGTTTGAGATCGGCTTCCCGGGTGGTGGCTTTTGCGCCGGTGCTTGCGAGCGCGGTGTTGAGCCGCTCCAAGGCAAAGGAGATTTGCGGATGATTTTCATCAACCGTTTTCAAGGAAATGTTCTCCTGCTTCACGGTAATGGATTTCACGCTGCCATCCGCATAGGTGAGCCGGAGGGTCATGCCTGTTTCCGGATCTCCCTCTGCGGCGACCGCAACCGCTTTCTCATTTGCCGCACGCGCGGTGAGGACGGTCACAAAGCGCGGATTCACGGCACGCGCGGTGGCGGCGATGATCGCGTTGTCGGATTGATCGCGGGCCTCAATCTGGCTGACCGCAGCGTTTTTCGGCCACAAAACCCGGACGTCGCACACGCCGCCTTTGCGGCTGCCGGTGATCCGCGCGGAGGAGGCAGGCACGTCCACTTCGATCTTGTTTTCCAGCCCGGTGTGCATCAGCCAGGTGAACTCATGTTCGGCGGCGTCCTTTTGAATATCGTCCACGACGATCAACACCGGCTGTGGACCGCGCACGAGAAACACGCTGCGTTCGGCTTTTTCAAACGGTCCGGCGAAGGCGGTTTTCACATCGCCCGTGGCGAGCGCCGATCCGCCAAGATCCTTCACGCTGACCAGTTTGCCCGGCACGGATTGGGAGCCTTTGACAAACTTGTAGCCCATGCCGTCCACGAGGACGACGTTGTGATCCCATGGCTCTCTTTTTGGTATCTTCTTGCCGTTGACGCGCGTGAAACTCCCGCGGTCGATGGCGAACATTTCTCCCCGCGCGGTGAAGGTGAACGAGTTGTTATCCGCATGATTCCAGCAGCCATGAACGCCTTCTCCGGCGATGAGCGTCGCCAGCGCGTCATCTTCGCCCCAGCCGTCGCGCAGGACCGCGAGGCCGCGCTCTTCGTAGTGGGTCGTGAGCGGGCATCCCGCTTCCTGCGGCGATTGGGTCGGCATGGCGGGATCGCCCCACAGAACCAGCGCGCCGAGATTGGATGTATCCAGTGAGTAGGGAGTGAGTTTCCCGGGCGGGAAGGCGAAGCCCATGAGATGGGACCACGCATGAAAAGCGGCGGCATCCCTTGTCCGGCTCAGCAGATAGACAAAGCCGCCGTGATCGCACATCCCGAGCGTGGCATCCCCCCCTTGGTTGAACGCGACCATCCCGGCCTTCCATGGATACTGGATGGTGACGATATGCTTGAGGAGATTTTGGACCTGCGCGCTCTCCGCCACCAGATCACGCCCGGTCTTGCGGCGGAGCGCCTCGGCAAACGGTGCGGCGTTCATCAGGCCGTAATCCATGTAGGCGACACTTTCCCAGGTCGCTCCCTTGGCATCGACGCAATGATCAAAGTGCTGTTTCACCCGCAGCGTCGCCAGTTCCAGCCATTCCGGATGCTCGTCGAGAGCCAGCGCGCAAAGGCCGAGCCCCGGAAAAATCACACCCGTCCAGTTGTGGACCAAATGCAGCCGGTCATCCTTGCCCCAGATTTCCGCGTTGGCGCGGCGGTAAATGCAGGCACCATACTGGCGAATTTCGGCTTCGACCTCCTGCCGCTCTTCCGGTGTCAGCGCGGTATGGAAAAAATCATATCCGAGCGCCACCACGGTCGCCATCGTGCCGATCTGCAGGATTTTTTTAAAACCGGTCTCCGGATGCGTTTCAAAATCGGCGTCGGGATCCATCTGCCGGACGAGCGCGAGCAGGGTTTTCGCGCCGCCTTGGGCGTATTTCAGATCACCGGTCATCTGTCCTGCGAGGCCGAGCGCGTAAAACGACTTGAGCGTCCAGTTCTCGGAGCCCTCGCCACCGTAGGACAGGACCGGGTTGGCCGCCGCCGCATCGGCCTGCGCCATCATCGTGGCATGCGCGTCCTTCAGCCAGCCTTTCCCGGCCTTTTCCTTGATCGCGGGAATATCCGCCGCGCTGAAAATCAAGCGCGGGCGGGCGGCGGATTCAACGACTGTCGGCGCGGGTTCCGGCGCGGGTGTTTTCTCGCAGCCCGCAATGGCGAACAGCAGCGCGAGCAGGGCGGAAAAACGAATGAATGCGACAGGATGGATTTTCATAATCAGGACGTT
The DNA here is from genome assembly GCA_947491475.1 of Akkermansiaceae bacterium. Lineage (GTDB taxonomy): Bacteria > Verrucomicrobiota > Verrucomicrobiia > Verrucomicrobiales > Akkermansiaceae > Luteolibacter. The sequence continues at coordinate 5,981 of CANLKN010000092.1, forward strand.
CAAAGCTCAGGTGCTCCGGCCAAGCCGACAAACGGGGCTCATAACGGAATCGCGCCAAGTCCTCTTTCAAAACCGCCAGTTCGCCGCGGATGAAAAGTGCGGGATCATCAGAGCCGTGCCCGGCAGTCCATGCGGCGAACTGGCGCAGCGCCCAGCGGTGTGCCTCGATGGAGGGTTGGGAGTAAGCGCGGGCGGCGAGGTTCGCAAGGAAGGCGTCGGCGTGAGCAGCGATGCCTAGGAGAGTGTGCGGCTGCGGTGTGGGTGCGCCGCCCTTGTGGCGTCCGCGCATGGCGGTAAGATTGGGGAGCCCGGGTTGGAATGGCATAGGTGATGCCATATCGGTGATGCGATGGCCTGGCGAGATCCTGTGCAACGACGAGTGGGTTTTCCCGTTTGTCGATTGTACATTGCAAGGTAGCAGATAAAAAATCAGGAACCTTTCTTGCCTTGGAAGCGGCTGGAGGCAGGTTGTCATGCATAAGACGAGTAAGATGGTTGGTGGAATGGCAGGACTCGGATGTGAAGCCTGCGATCTACCATTGCATTTAGCGGGTGGTGGACCGGTGTCCCGTTGCAAACCGGACCAGTTTGCAACGGGGCACCGCCCTGACTCCGGAGAAAAGTTGCTAGTTTGTTACACTGCCGAAAAGTTCGTCAAAGCAGCATGTGAGAAAGTTGACGTAACAACCAGCCATGTCACACATGGCCCGTTTCTGGATGTTTTAATGGAATGCAAGAGAGGCATTGAAATCATCCTGAATCCAGCGACAGACGCGATGATCGCCATTTCCGCCAGCTTGGCCAATGCAACGCGTGATATTGCTTCAGACATCCGGAAAAAGTGAGGCGAGCGGATGGGCAACCATCAAAAGTCCTCCATTCCAAGTGGATCCCAATCGGGCGGCAGGATGAGCCCCAGCGCCTCCATGTCCTTTCGGGCGTCGTCACGGCGGCGTTGTTGCTCGGCCTCGAAGGCCGCGCGCTGTTCGGGCCTGAGGACTGAAAGCATCGCTTCGTTGCTCTCGCCCGCTGGAGACGCGCGGATTTCGCCGACTCCGCCTTCCAGTGACATGGCGGGATCGAAATCCGGCGATTTGCGCGCCATAATGCCGAATACCTGGTCGCGTTGCGCGTCATCGAGTTGGACGATCTGATCGAGCCGCTCGGTTTTTGCGTCGGCGTATTGCTGGACTCGCTCTGTGCGCTGGCTCATGCGCTCGGTTTGGAAGCTTGTGAGTTTTTCGCCAGTGAGCGTGCGGGCCATGAACTCGTCCAAACCGTCGTCCATCCGTGTTTGCTGGGAAGCCTTCATCACATCCTCGAGGCGGGTTCCGTCTTGTGAAATCATATCACTCCAGCGTTTGGCTTTCTCTCCGGACTTTGCCATGAACCAACTCTTCAGCGCATCCTGCTGGGCGTCTGTGAGATTGTATTTGCGCGCGATCTCGCCGGACATCTGCTCGATCTGTTGTTTCTCGCCGCGCACCCGCATGCGGTCAAACAGGGGTGCAAGGTCGCGCATGAGAGGTTGGCTGGCGCGGAAGATATCTTCCGGAGTCACGGGTTTGCCATCGCGGATGTCCTCGGCAATGTTGCGCGCGCCATCGGCAAGGGTGCGCCCGGGCTTGTTACGGCGGGCACGCGGGTCAGCATGAAACGCGGCAAGTTCGTTGCGGACTTTCTTCAGCTCCACTTCGGCCTTTGCGAGTTGTTGCTCGGGCGATCCTTCCACGCCGGGAATGCTGTCCCGGAAAAGAGTGGCCCCCACGACGCCGACGGCCAGGCCAATGACAAGCGGAACCAAAGGGCGGATGGACTGGGGCAGGGACATGCTCGTGACGACATGCGCAGGCTTGCAGAACGCTCAGCCCCGGCAAGCCTGAATCTCAAAGCGCCAACCACTATCTCCTGCAAAGGATTTCCACGGCAAAAAATATCCATTGGACTGTTTGCAAGGATGCATCAACTTGCGGCGCATCATATCATCCCACCATGTCCACAAGACGCGAATTCCTCCGCGCGGCGAGCGCCGCGGCAATCCTCAGCCCTTGTTTGCTGCGCGGCGCATCCGATCCATTCGGTCCTCTTTTGCCGCAGCGCGCGTTCGGCAAGACCGGTGAAAAAGTCACAGCCTTCGGCCTCGGCGGGCATCATGTCGGAGTCGCCAAAGATGAAAAGAAAGCCGAGGCGCTCATCGAATGCGCCATGGAATGCGGCGTGCGCTTTTTCGACAATGCCGTGAGCTATGGTGATGGGCTTTCGGAAAGCTATTACGGCCGATTTCTCACGCCAAAATACCGCGAGCACGTGTTCCTCACCACCAAGTCTAAAAGGAACAAGGCCAAGGAGGCGCGCAAGGAATTCGAGGACTCGCTGCGCCGCCTCAAGACCGATCATGTGGACCTCTGGCAAATTCATGCGATTGGCAGCGTAAACGATGTGAAAGGACGCATCTCCGGCGGCGTGCTCGATCTTTTTCTTGAGATGCGTGAGAAGAAAAAAGCGCGCTACATCGGCTTCAGCGGCCATACCAGCCAGGAAGCGATGTGCTACCTGTTGGATTTCTGCAAGGAGCGGGGCTACCAGATGGATGCCTGCCTGATGCCAGTTAACATCGCCGAGACTCACTATGATTCGTATCTCATCAACGTGCTGCCGAAATTGCAGGAACAAGGCGTGGCACCAATGGCGATGAAAAGCATGGTTTTTGGCGGCATTTTCAAGCACGCGGATAACGTGACTCCAGGAGTGATCACACCGAAAAACCTGCATGAATACGCCTATTCAATGCCGATCGCGTGCCTGCTCAGCGGCTGCGAGACGGTGGGGCAGATCAAGGAAAACACGGCGATCCTGCGCAATTTCACCAGCATGGACGAGGAACGCCGCAAGCAGGTGGTGGCGGCGGTCGAGAAGATCGCCGGGCCGGATCTGGAAACCTACAAACGCAGGATTTGACATGAAACCACTCCCGGCGGTCTTGTTGTTCAGTGCGTTCCTCCGCATGGCCTGTCAGGGCGGGGAGGCCGTGCTCTTTGCCCAAGGCTCGGCATGGGAAACCGTGGGCGAGGGCTACGAGATCGCCGAGGGCCTGGCCGGCGGCAAGGATGGAATGGTTTATCTAACAGATGTGCCCGCGTCCAAGCTGCTCAAGATCGACGCGAGCGGCAAGGAGTCCGTTCTCGATGCTCAGACCGCGCAGGCCAACGGACTGGCGATCGGTCCCGACGGGCGGCTTTACGCCGCCTGCATGAGGGAGCCGCAAATCCTCTTTTGGAATCTGGAATCCGGCAAGCGCGGCCGCATCGTGCTGCCCACACCCGCCAACGACCTGGCCATCAACGCGGACGGTCGGCTTTATCATACATGGGGCCCGGCCGATGCGATCTATCAACTCGATCTGTCCGATCCGAAACCCGTCAAGGTCGGGGAAATCCGGCATGCGAATGGCATCACGCTCAGCCACGACGGCAAGGAGCTTTGGGTGGCTGCGTTTTTTTCCGACACTGTGCATGCCTTTCCAATTCTGGCCGATGGCACACTGGGTCCCGCGCGGCCCGCCTTCAAGGCGAAGGTCCCGCCGCACGGCAAGGGACTGCTGGACGGCATGTTGCCCCTCGGTGATGGCCGCCTGCTGGTGGCCACCGCGCTCGGCCTGCAAATCCTCTCCAAGGATGCGGAACCAGTGCCGATACCCAACCCCACCGGAAAGCGTGCGAACTACGTGCGCATCCTCACCGATGCCGGGGGCCAACGCTGGATCTACGCCGTGCATGAAAACTCGGTGCTGCGTCGGCGCGCCAAGTGACGCGGCGCGTTCACCCCTCACTGTCCGCGGCGTGATCGCGGAAGAAGATCAGGAACACCACGGCGATCACGCCCGCCATGCCCGCTGGCAGCAGCCAGTAGGATTTCCACAAGTTGGCGGCGGTGGTCACCAGTGCGGGATCGATGCCATCCGGGATATTCACCGCGAACATCTTGGCGAGTTGCTGGCCGAAGCTGAGTGTTTCCTCGCCGCGAGCCGCGGTCACGGCCGTGGTCAGTTCCGCCGCCTTGTCCCGCACCGGCGCGAGTTTCATATCCGCGACCTTGAATCCCACAAACATGCCGACGCCTTGGGTGAAAAACACCAGCATGCTCTGCGCCTGACCGCGGATCTCCTTGGGCGCGGTGCGGTCGGTGTAGATGAAGCCGGTGACGAAGAAGAAATCATAACAAATGCCGTGCAGCGCGATGCCTAGGAAGAGCATCCACACGACCTGGTCCGGCGCGCCGAAGGCAAACAGCAGATAACGGCAGACCCACGCCAGCATGCCCACAAGGATCATCCATTTCACACCGAGACGGCGGAAGAAAAAAGGCACCAGCAGCATGAAGATGATTTCCGACATCTGGCCGATGGTCATGGCGGACGCCGGTTGCTCGAAACCCATGTTGCCCAGAAAGCCGGAGGTGTTGGAATAGTAATAGGCAAGCGGCACGCAGATCAACGTGGAGCAGATGATGAAGACCAGGAATGCCGGCTTGGCCAACAACTGGAACGCATCGAGCATGAAGATCGAGCGGACTTCGAGCGGCTTGCCGGCGGCTGGCGGAGGCGTATGCGGCAAGGTGAAACAATAGGCACCGAGAACCAGCGATGCAATCCCAGCCATCCAGAACAGGTTAATGCTTGCCGACCAACCGAGGAAACCGGTGACAAGACCGGCGGCGATCCAGCCGATGGTCCCCCAGACGCGCACCCGCGGGAAAACCTCTGCCGGCAGATGCGTGAAAGCGATGGTATTGCCGAGGCCGAGCGTGGGCATGTAGCAAAGCATGTGGCCGGTGAAGAGCCATACGACCATCGAACCGTTGCCGGCGGCCACCGCGCCGGGAACCATCAGCATGAATACGCCGCCCAGCAGCATGAGCGCGCCCATCACCCGTTCCGATGGAAAAAAGCGGTCGGCCACCAAGCCGAGGAATAGCGGCGCGATCATCGCCGCGATCGGGGCGCTGCTGTAGGAACTGCCGATGATGTCCGCCAAGTCATTGCCACCGAGAATCAGGAACAGCGTCACAAACCACGCACCCCAGATGAAAAACTGCAGGAACATCATCACCGAAAGGCGGAGCGTGGTGGAGCTTTGTTGCGTGGTCATGAGGGATGAAATTGCAGCCGCAGACGAACCGATGAGCCGGTGAATGACAAGCAATCAATCGGGAACACGCAGACGCATACGAATCCGGATTTCATCACCGCCGCAGTCTGACTGAAAAATGGAGAACAGCCATCTTGGCTGTTTCGGAGTCTGGGCTTCCAGCCTGGACGATTTCAGGGAAAACCGCCCCGGCAGGCAGGATGCCCGCCTTCCGAGACAGGCTGGAAGCCTGTCCTCCGTTTTTGCGCAGTTGTTCTAAAGCAACAGTATTGGGCAAGATGCCCGCAGGCATCGACTGGGTGCTGCTCTCGGCCTGCGCGTGAGCGGCGCGGCGGAATCCTCGGCCGTAACCATGCAGCGGACCATAGTGGCGCGGGCGTCTCGCCCGCCGCCTTTCTGCAAATCCCTGTCACTTGCAAGAAGACGCCTGACACACCCATTGAAGAGGTTTTTTGGCAAGCAGCCGCTGGCTTGATATGGCGGCTGGCGAGACGCCCGCGCCACGGTTTGCCATCCTACTGCATGGTTGCGGCTCAGGATTCCACTTTGAAGCCGATCTTCACAGTGATCTCCCAGTGGGCGATTTTTTCTTGCTGAACCTTGGCTAATTCAACGGCTTGGCGTTGCATCCAAAAAATTTCAATGCTGCGGCTCCCAGCCCGGATTCCGGAGTTGCCGGATTTCCGCCTTGTCGCGCGCCGCGGCGCTTGCTTGCCTACAGCCCCCGATGGCCGCTCCGCAAAACATCATCGCGCTGGTTTATGACTACGACCAGACGCTCAGCCCGCGCTACATGCAGGACGATGTCCTGTTTCCCGAGTTCGGAATCGACCCCGCGCAATTCTGGAAAAAATGCAACGCGCTGGTCCAAGACCAGAGATGGGACGGCGAGCTGGCCTACATGAAGTGCCTGCTCGATTACCTGGGCATGGACAACGTGACCAACGCGCGGCTCACCGAGTTGGGCGCTGGCCTGCGGTTCTTTCCGGGCCTGCCGGAGTTGTTCGACGCACTGCCGCAAGCGTCGCTCACCCCGGAGCACGAACTGGCCGGCATCAAGGTGGAACATTACATCATCTCCTCCGGCCTCAAGGCGCTGCTCGATGGCTCGCGACTCCAGCCGCATGTGAAGGCGATGTTCGGTTGCGAGTTCGGCGAGGATTCGGAAGGGCGCATCAGTTTTCCAAAGCGCGTCATCTCGCACACCACCAAGACGCAGTTTCTCTTCCGCATTAACAAAGGCATGCTGCGCTACGACCAGGATGTGAACGACCACATGCCCAACGACCAACGGCCAATTCCGTTTGAAAACATGGTCTATGTGGGAGATGGGCCGACCGACGTGCCCTGCTTCACCGTGATGAACCGCAACGGCGGCCACGGCATTGCCGTTTACAATCCGGAGGACTCCACCGGCCGCTCGTTTCGCAAGTGTTTCCAACTCTCCACCCACGCCGGCCGCGTGAAACACATCGCTCCGGCCGATTACCGCGAGGGCTCACACCTCTGGCTGCTGCTGCGGGAAATGGTCTGCGAAATCGCCGACCGCATCCTGCGCCGCCGCATCGAGGAGCGCGACAACGCCACCGTCGCCGCGCCGGGATTCTGAGCCGTAGCCATGCAGTAGGATAGCAAACCGTGGCGCGGGCATTTCGCCAGCAGCCATATTCAATGGGCGGATAGGCGTCTTCTTGCAGCAGTAAGGCTGCGGGCGAGACACCCGCGCCACGAAGGTCCGCTAGAATGAGGCTGAGCCCTTCGCGAATCAATCGATCCGCGCCGGTTGCTCGCCGGGTTCTTCGGTAATTGCCACCGTCGCCGGCGATGTGGAGGAGTTGCCAAGTGATGGGATCACGCGGCGCATGAGGCGTTTGAGTCCGGATTCCGCAGCTTCGAGTTCCGCCTCGGCGTGGCGTTGTGCCTTCTCCCATGCGGGGGCGAAGCCGGGTGCCTGCTCGCGCATGGCGCGGATGGCGATTTCATAAACTTGGAGTTGTTGTTGTTCGGCGCGGCCGGGCTTTTGCTGCAGCGCGGCGTTGTTGACGCGCAGGTTCTCGTTTTGCCGCCGCAGCGCTTCGAGTTCGTTTAGCAACGTTTCATTGCCACTGGCGTTGATTTTGAGCTGGGTGTTGAGATGGACTTGCAGGTCCTTGAGCTCGGTTTCCATCCGCTTGATTTCACGGGCCGACTGGCGCAACGCCGTAAAACCGGATTTCCACGTGAAAAACGCAACCAACAGGCCGAGCAGCAAACCCGAGATGAATGGGCTTTTGAGAGCCTCAAAGAGAAAATCCATGTTCATGCGGGGAATTTGTAGAAAGTGGCCGACGATGTCGATAGCGGATAAGCAAGGGCCCTATCGCAATGCCTTCTGGGATTCGTGCGGACCAGCGCGTATGGTGCGCAGGGATGGCGAGTGAAATGCCGGAACGACTCCGCATTCACTCTATCATTCGCTTTCCACGCGCTGGACGGCTTGGAAATCCGTCCCTGCCGGGACACGGGTTTATCTCATACCATAATCCGGTGCCTCGACGCGAGATGCGGCTGGCGGGGTTGCCAAGGATGCGCTATCGGTCGGCATGTCGCAATCGAATCGTTATCAATGTGCCCTGGTGACCGGAGCGTCGGCCGGGCTGGGTGAAGAGTATGCGCTGCAACTCGCGCGGCGGGCCGGCCGCTTGGTGCTGGTGGCGCGACGGGTGGAACTGCTTGAAAATCTGGCAGGCAGAATCCGCGCGGAATTCCCAGACTCTCAAGTGACGGTGCTGGTTGCCGATCTGGCGGACCCGGCGGCGCGGGTGAAGTTGTTAGAAAAACTCTCGGCGATGGCTTGCGTTCCGGACTTGTTAGTCAACAATGCCGGACTGGGGGATTATGGTGAGTTTTCCTCAGCGGAGTGGTCGAAACTCGAGGCGATGCTGAGGGTGAATGTGGAGGCGCTCACGCATTTGGCGCATTTGCTGGTACCGGGAATGATCCGGCAGGGCGGGGGTGCGATTGTGAATGTGAGCTCGCTGGCCAGCTTGTTGCCGATTCCCGATTTCGCGGTGTATGCGGCGACCAAGGCGTATGTGACGAGTTTTTCCGAGGCGCTGCGCATCGAACTGAAAGACCACGGAATCCGGGTGCTGGCGGTTTGCCCGGGACCGGTGCACACGGAGTTCGGCCTGGTGGCGCGGCGCGATGAAAAGCTGCCCGGCATGCCGTCGAGGGAGTGGTTTTACGTGCCTCGAGAGCAAGTGGTGGCGGAATCGCTGGTAGCGCTGCAGCACGATCGCGCCCGGGTTTTTCCGGGGCTCAAAATCGCTGCGGCGGCAGTGGTGCTCTCGGCACTGCCGGTTTTCCTGCTGCGTCTGGCGCTGGCCCGCAGACCACGGCGGTCGCAATGACTCCGATCGAGCCAAATTTGCCACTGCGCTCACCCGGCACCGACATTTCACGCCTCCTCCCGCAGCCAGTATCTGGCGATGCCGTTTCCCCGGATGATGATCTCAAACGCGGTAGTGATCAGGATGTCCGAGCCTTCACCATGCAGTGAAACCGTGGCGCGGTCGTTTTGCCCGCCGTCTTTTCCAATGAATTCCATGGATGTTCAAATCACCAAATATGGGGCGACAAAATCACCCGCCTGAAGCTGTTGAGCTCTGAAGATGACAGCGGGCAGAATCCCCGCGCCACGTTGGTAACCGCTCTACTGCACGGATAACCGGGGGCTTTCCCCAAAGAGCGGCGACCTCCCCATCACCGGTGCCGCGCCGCCTACTCCTTGCCGCGCCGCCAGTGAGCAGCGGAGAGCGTGCCGCTCGGCACACGAAATTTTTTTGGCTAATTTTCGCCTACCCCCACACTTGTCCCACCCCTTGTGATTCAATCATGCCGATCTTGCCGTTCACCGTGCAAATCCCGCGATTCACCCCGATCATGCCATTGCCCACTTGACGCTGCCTATCTGGAAAGACTGACTGTAATTGTTTTTTAACCAAATGAAATTACCTCCCACACCACCAACCCGTCGGCCGCACAACCGGCTGGACGATCTTTATTCCGGCGATGCATCGGGCAACGCTTTAGATTCCTAACATCTGCCATCTCCGTTCCACGATCTGAAACCATGCCCGCACACGCGCACACGCTCCCAAACCGGCCTCCATCCGAATGGGAACCGCTTTTCACCCCATTCGGTGAGAACGATGATGAGTGCCAGCGCCACACCTGCCAAAAATGCGCCACCTCGAGCCCTACCACGGCCACCTCAACAAGGTCAAACCCTCCCTCTCCTTCCACTGCGACGAAGCATTCGCCATCCTCGATCACCACCAGAACGACTACCACCCACACACCGGCCTCAAACGCCCCAACTCGAACCCGGACTCAAACGCCTTTTGCCTGTGAAGACGATTCCGCTGGAACAATCCAAAACGTATCCTAAAATACATTTCGTATGACAACATCACTACTATCACCCAAATACCAGATCGTCATCCCGAAGGAGATCCGTAAATCAATGAACCTCAAACCCGGACAACGCCTCCAACTCACCGAAAAGGACGGAAAAATCGAAATCCGCCCCATCCTCACCCCCGACCAGCTCATCGGCTTTCTCAAGGACAAATCCCATCTCGAATTCGAGCGCGAAAAAACCGACCGCCCCCTGCCATGAGCCTTCACTGCATCGACACCTCCGCCTGGATCGAAATCACCCATGCCGGCCTCAATGCCCCCAGATTCTCCGAACTCCTGACAAAACCCGGAACCATCATCACCTCCACCATCAGCATCTACGAAATCTCCCGCTACACCACCCGCGTCGCCGGCGAGGAGGCTTCCGCCGATTTCATCCGCTTCATCCAGCAATACACCATCTCGCCCGTCTCCACCGAAATCGCCGAACTCGCGGCAGCCATCGCCCCCAAGCACAAACTCGCGATGGCGGATTCCCTCATTTACGCCACCGCCCTTCTCCATAAAGCCACCCTCTGGACGCAGGACGGTGACTTTGAAGGCCTTCCCAACGTAAAATACCTTCCCAAGAAAAAATCCTGACCCGCCATGCCCAC
>CANLKN010000093.1 GCA_947491475.1 Akkermansiaceae bacterium
ATGTCATGGGACAGCATCGCCGTGTAAACACCGGGATATATCAACTGCTCGCAAAAAAGTCGCAATCGCCATTCTCCCGAAACGACCTCAGGGCCTTGCAAAATCAAGGCTCAGGGCGCGCCGCGCCCAGTCTGTGGGACGGCAGTGAATCAGACTGAATCGATTGCCTGCGCCAGCTATCGACTGCGGAAGCAATAGAATTGACCTGCTGACTTGATGACCAACGGTCCCAGAAAGCCACGGTAGCACTATCCGGTTTGTTCTCGGGTTCAGCGATGCGGATCCGGGTATGCCAAGGCTCCAGTTCGCGGCCTGAATACCCAGCCGGGTCCGGCAAGGTCAGGAGATGATTCCGCAAATCACCCATCCCAGGGACGCCCGCAGCAATTGATGCCCCGCTGCCCAGGATGATGACCGGACTTGCGGCGATGCAGGCTTGGGCGCGGGCATTGAGAATCTGAAAGGCTGTTTTCGCCATATCAAAACGCGTTGAAGTGATTACCGAGGAAGTGTTTGAGGTTCCACTTGGTGGTGGTGCTCAGGGAGCGTTCGAGGCAGATGAAGAAGGGATGTTCGCCGTTGTCGGAGAGTTCGCGGAGGCGCTTGATGGTGGCGTCGTGGATGTTCTCGTTCCACGCGAGGCAGACGAGGGCGCTGCGGCGAGGGTCGCGGACTTCATAGACGGTGTTGTTCGTAAAATCCTCGCGGCGGGTGCGAGTGTAGTGGAGTTGGAAGCCGTTCTTGAGGAGGACTTCGTCAAACACGGCCTGTTCGCCATCGGCATCGAGGGTGAGGAAGAAAGCGGCTTCTTTCTCCTCGATGTAACGGCGCAGCGTGGCGACGTTTTCGGCATCGTCGACAGCGGGATCGGGCTTGAACTCGCAGCGCGGGAAGTTGGATTTTTGCAGGCGATAGACCTTGAAGCCCGCGTCGGAAATCGGCTGCGGGTTGTCACCGTAGCCTTGGATGACACGTTTGACGCGCTCGATGGTGATGGAGGAGATGGTTTTGTAGCCAGATGAACGAGCTGGTGATCCATCAGGCGTCTGCTCTGGAATCTGCACAAGAATAAATTTTCGACTACCTCCATCACGCAAGTTTTCATTTAGAACGGCATGAGCTGTCGAGCCACTCCCTGCAAAGAAGTCGATGATAATTGAGTCTGGATCGCTTGCCATCTCCACAAATTTCTGGAGAACGAACTCGTCTTTCGGGAATTCGAAGATGTTTGCATCAAGTAGACGAACGAGTCTTTCAGATGCGGACCTTGCTGGTTGATAGACTACGCTTTGAGGCGTTATTTTTTCGGTCTCATGAAAATATGTGCGTTTCATTACAGACGTAGATGTAATGAAGCTGATTCTGCCTTCATCCACATACTGATTGAACGTCTCTTGATCGAAAGCCCATCCCCGGTTTGGCCTAAGTGGAATGAGCTCTTTTGTTTTTGGGTTGTATAAATCAAATTTGCGTCCGCCTGGGGCGGTTGGGTCATCTTCTTTGTATGCGCCTCTTGCGTCGATGAATCTGAAACGTCGATTGGCAAAAAGAGGCTTTGCTTTGTTGGCCAGAAACCAAGCCGCCATTGCGGCAGATGCTTCGTCCCAATTACCAGCGAATTCCTTCTGTAGGCGCGCGGCTTCTCTTAAAACAGGTTCGACTCCCTCTTTCCTCAAACCCCATTCCCTTGGCAAAGAGTCCCGTTCCTTCGCATAGGCCAAAACATACTCGTGATTTGTCCCAATCTGGCGAGCATCATTCTTGAATGCCCCTTCCCAAACCACTTGGGCAATAAAATTGGAATCTCCAAAAATGAGATCGAGGATTCGCCGGAGGTTGTGAACCTCCTTGTCATCAATACTAACAAAAATGACGCCGTCTCGCTTCAATAGTGCATGAGCCACGATTAACCTAGCTTGCATCATTGAAAGCCAATCTGAATGGAACTTTCCCGACGACTCGGGGTTTGATTCCAGCTTTATGCCATCTTCGGAGGCACCAATTTCATTCCAGTATTCACCACGATCTTTGCGGTAATTATCCCTGTAAATAAAATCTTCTCCCGTGTTGTATGGCGGGTCGATGTAGATGCACTTCACCTGCTCGCGGTAGGCATTGAGGAGGAGTTTGAGGGATTCGAGGTTTTCGCCTTCGATGATCATGTTGCCGTCGGCCTTGTCGGGATTGACGGAGCGGGATTCGTCATAGACGAGGGTGGCGGTTGTGGGAGTGAATGCTTCGCGCTTGGAGGCGGCCTTGCCATACCATTTGAATTCGTAGCGTTCGGTTTCGTGAACCTCGTTCGGCTCGATGAGCTGGCGGAGCTCGTCGGGGTTGATGCGGCCCTCGTTGGTGAAGAGATCGGGGAAAAGGCGCTTGAGCTCGGACAGCCGCTCGGCCCTCACGTCGGGCGTGAGCGGGAGTAGATCGTTGAGGAAAGTGGGGGCTTCAGCGGAATTTGGATCTGACATGGCGATGGAAGATTGAATCAGGAAGGCTGGCTGGTGGCGAGTTGCAGGGTCGCGCCGAAGTTGTTCTGCGGGGCGAAGAAGCCGGCAGGCAAGGGTTTGCCGCCGTATTCGACAGCATCCTCGCGCACAGTGCCATCGAAGCGGGTGACGGGCGCTTGGTAGAGTAGCGTGGTATTGGCGGAAATACCGAGCGCGTGGAAGTGTTTGATCGCGCAGCGGATCTTCACCTGTTCCTCGGGCGTGAGTTCCTCGATCCTGTCGGTGGATTTCGTTTCAACCACGAGGTGGATTTCGATTTCCTCATCATCGCGCAATCCCTTGTGCGAAACCACGACGCCGAAGTCGGGCGTGTAGGTGGTGCTGCCGCCTTTGAGGGATGGGACGGGAATTTTATACCAATCCGGCAACTTGAGCAGGGCGCGGACGCGCGGGTGGCGATCGGCCTCATTGGCAAATCGGCTTTCCGGCAGCGAGTCTGAATCGAGAATGACGTGATCGTAGATGCCCTGCAAGGGAGTCGCGACGGTGCTGCGGTAGGTTTCAATGACATCCTTGAAGAGATCCAGGCCATACGCCTCGCCGGTCGGTGTGTAGTCAATGGTGCGGACCATTTCGTCGATGGCGATGCGGTTGATGTGCTCGGCGGCGAGGTGGAGGTAGCGCGGTGGGTTGCGGACGAGTTGGTCGAGATTGGTGAGGCCTTTGACGATCCGGACGATGGTCGGATAGGCGAGCGCGGTGTTTTCCGAGAGTTCCTCGATCAGATCCATCGCGGTGAAGTCGGCGGCAAGGCGCGCGGTTTCACGGCCCAGACTCGTTGCCCGCGCCTCAACATCGGCGGAAAAGGCTTCGATCCGGGTGAGTTCGATTTCCGCCTCGTAGTGTTGGAGGGTGATCTCGTTGAGCTTCTCGATGCAGCTCGTAACCAGCGTTTCCTCGTCGAAGTGCACGCTGTAGTCGGTGCGCCGGGCAAGGCGTTTCCAGAAGCGCTTGAAGACATCGCCTTCCAGTCGGTCGCGGCGGAGGGTGACTTTCTTTCTGGCCGGCGGCTTGCCCTTGGGCGAGTGGCGCGTAGGAACGTGCTGGCGGAGTTCGGATTGATACTGGGTGACGAAGGTCTGGTAGCTCTCGTTCGGAATGACGGTGAGCAGGTTGATTTCCTCGCCCTCCGGAGTGGTATCGTCGTCATAGACGCGCTTGCCGGATTGATCGCGGCAGATGCGCAGGCCACGGCCGATTTCCTGACGTTTCTTGGTATCTGAGAAGGTCTGGTTGAGCGTGGCGATGTTGAAGACGTTGGGATTGTCCCAGCCGACGCCGAGGGCGGAATGGGAGAAGATGAACTGGCGCGGGTTGTCGAAGGCAAGCAAGGCCTCCTTGTCGCGGAGGATCTCGTCATAGATCTCGCGCTGCTTGGCCATCGAGTTCTCGCTGTCGGTGAATTCGCCGGTGCTGGTCTTGGCGAAGTAGTAGGCCTGGACTTCGTGGGCGAGCCCGGTGGGAGCGTCCTGCTTGTAATGATCGCGGTAGGCGCGGGGAAACTCTTCAAGGAAAAGCAGTTTGATGAGGCCGTCCGGGTCCATGTAGTTGGACACGCGGTCGATGAAGATGAGCGAAAGAGGTTTGATGCCGTGCGGTTTGAGCATTTCGATTTTCTCGAAGTGGCGGAAGCAGAGCCAGTAGAGTTGCTGGCGGAAGATGCCTTTGATGTCGCCGGTGGCGGCGCGCGGGGTGAGCTCGATGCCGTTGTGGAATTTCACCAGCGCCCCGCCGCCGCGCAGGCCTTGGGCGCGGATGTGGGAGATCTTGAAATCGCGGTAAGAGATGTTGTTGGTGGCTTCTTCGAGCGAGTCGCCATCCTTGAGCCATTTCGTTTCGGCAAATTTGAAGCCGGTGGCCATCTGCCGCCATGCCTTGAGCTTGGCTTTCGGCGCGCCCCTGCCGGTCTGGATTTCCACGAGTTCGATTTTCAGGGTCGCCTCGTCGTTGATTTCGGCGACGGAGAGGACTTCGATTTTCTTCACGAGCCGCTGGTTATAGGCTTCGAAGGGCGTGAGGCGGTAGATGAGGTTTTTGACGGTCTTGTGGGTGGCGGAGTAACGCAGCCGGGCGACGGGATCGAGAGCGTCGAGACGCGGGCGGAGATTGTCAGTGTCCATGCCCTCCTGCGGCTCGTCCATGATGACGATGGGACGGACTTTGCCCAAAGCCTGCCAGTAGGAGAATCCGTCGGGAGAGTCGTCACGGTCCGGGCGGTTGATGATGTTGTCGTCCGCGCTGAACGAGTGTGTGGTCATCACCATGACCTGTAGGTCGGTGCCTTCGATGAAGCGCTTCACCTTGGTGAGCTTCTTGCTGTCGTATTCGAAGGCGTGCAGCGGGATGTTGTAGAGGCGTTCGAGCTGCGTGCGGAATAATTCGATGGTGAACAGCACACCCTCGCGGATGGGAACGGAGGGCACCAGGATGATGAACTTGGTGAAGCCGTATTCTCGGCAGAGTTCATAGATGGTCCGGAGGTAAACGAGGGTCTTGCCCGTGCCGGTTTCCATTTCGATGCAATAATCCGGATCGATGCAGACGGTGGCCTCTCCATGGGAGATGCCGTTTTCGGCGGCAATCTTTTCGACGTTGGCCACGATTTCCTGCCGGGTGAGGTCGAGACGGTTTGGATAGCAGTCGCCGGTGAGCTGGAGATCGAAGTAATTGCGCTGCTGGCCGTCGAACAAACGGATGACGGAATCAATCGCCTGGCGCTGATAGCTGAGATCTTCGAGTTTGAAGGACATGTGACGGGAAATCAGTTCTTGGGTTTGCGCGGAGCGCGTTTGCGAGCGGGCTTTTTCGGAGCCTCCGGCGTGGCGGAAAGCCCGCTCTCGATTTCGCGGATGCTCGGGATCGAGCCTTTGAGGGTTTTAGGAAGGGATTCGACCAGCTTGGTGACGTAACCGGAGACGCCGATGGGTTTATTGACGTCGCGCAGCGCATACTCCGCCACGATACGGTTTTTCGTCCGGCAGAGGATCAGGCCGATGGAGGGCTGGTCGCCGGGCTGCCGATAGAGATCGTCCACGGCGGAGAGGTAGAAATTCATCTTGCCTGCCGCTTCGGGAGTGAATTCGCGGGCCTTCAGATCGATGACGACGAAGCAGCGGAGCTTCCAATGGTAGAAGAGGAGATCGAGGTAGAAATCCTGATCGCCGATTTCCATGTGGATCTGCCGGCCGACGAGGGCAAAACCGATGCCGAGCTCGAGAAGAAATTTCTCGACGTGGGCAAGCAGGCCGCTTTCCACGGCGCGTTCGTTGGTTTCATCGGTGAGGCCTAGGAAGTCGAAGACGTAGGGATCCTTGGTGATTTCCTGCGCCAGATCGGAATGGGTGGCGGGTAGGGTGTGTTTGAAATTGGTGATGGCCTTGCCTTGGCGGAGATGGAGTCCCGAATCAATCTGGAGGGCGAGGATGTTGCCCGACCAGCCGTATTCGACTGCCTTGGCGGCGTACCAGAGCCGGTTTTCCGCTGTCTTGAGTTTATCGAGAAGGATCGTGTGGTGATACCAGGGCAATTGTGCAAGGGCCGCCTGCACAATTGGATTCCCGCCTTTTTGTGCAAGGGCCGCCTGCACCATTACGCCATCGGGCCAGGCCTCGGCGAAGGCTCGCATGTACTTCAGGTTGCGCGGGGAAAACCCCAGCCGACCGGGGAACTCACCTTGGAGGTCTGCCGCCAGCCGGTCGATGACCTTGGCACCCCAGCCTTCCTGTTTCTGGCGGTCGAGAATCATGCGTCCAATGTCCCAATGGAGGGTCAGCAACTCCGCGCTCGCCGCCATGGCTGCCCGAATCTGGGCCGAGCGCACCCGCTGCTTCACCTCGGCAAGGAGGCTGGCGTAATCGCCCGGCAATGCGGAGAGGGAGGCGCTTGGCTTTGGCTGTTTCATGAGCTGGGAATCGTGGCATCGCTAAATGCCGCACGGCACCACCACTTAACAGATCACGTCACGCTTCTACCACCGCAAAACGAACCGAATTGGAACATTTGCCGGCTTTTCCGGAATCGGAGAACCGCCCGGCTGGGGCGTGCTCCATCGAGCGTCATTTCCCTTCGGGGTCGAAACGGTTCTGAATCTCGCAGAATGCCCCGAGGGAATTGGCGACCAGCACCACGCTCCGGCGGGTATTCTCGTCTGGCCGACTGTCCAAATCCTCAATGACCGACATCAGCGCGCGGCGGAGGGTTTCCGCCCAAATCTGGTATCGGGAAAACATCGCCTCGTCTGAGAAAGCCTGATCTTCAGCAGCTCTCTGCAGCCGTCCCTGGCAAATATGCAGGCCGCGTTCGTAAGGAAGCGGCTCGGTCACTTCGCGGCAGTGGCAAGGCCTCACTCGCTCGGAATCGTCAAATGATTCAGTGATTGCCGCTATTTCTCTGGAGTTTGGTTTCATGGTGAAGGTTGGGGGGATTCCGGGCATGCGCGATGCCGCGGGAGCATCAATCAGCGGCCATTGACTTTCTTCCGGATCTCCTCACCCAAGGGCAACCAGCGGTCAGTGTGAAATCCAAATGCGAGGCGGACGAGTCTGCCGAAATCGGGAAAATTCCGAGGTTTTCGGTACGCCAGGCAGTTATGGCAAATTTGCCAAAATGCGAAAAGAAACTAATCGGTTCCCTGAAGCGAATGCTTCGCTCTTCAATCAAAAACCAACGACTGAGCTGGCCTAATCCGTGTCAGGGGATGTCGAGATCATGAAAACGAGGTTTCCGGTCCCGCGCCCTTTTAGTCCATTTGGGATGGCGTTTGAGGCGATAAGTTCCTCGGGGGAATTTGGTGGATTTGTTCCCACTTTCGTTCCCGTTTTCATGATGTTAGACACCAAATAAAACATAACCACTTGATAATCAAAAGTGGTCGGGCTGGCGGGATTCGAACCCACGACCCCTACACCCCCAGTGTAGTGCGCTACCAGACTGCGCTACAGCCCGCTGATTGACGGGCGGCAAGACAAACAGGGGAAATGCGGGTTGGCAAGCACCGAAAATCGTGAGATTCCATGCGCGCAATGAAGCTCATCAAGACGGCGATTGTGGGGGCCAGCGGGTATTCCGGCATGGAATTGCTGCGCCTGTTGCTCGGGCATCCGGGAGTGGAACTCGTGGCAGTGACCTCTCGTCAGGAGGCTGGCAAGGCACTTGCGGAGGTGTTTCCACGGTTCCGCAAAGCTCCCGGTGCTGAACTTTCATTCATCGAACCGGATCCGGACGCGATCGCGGCGACAGGTGCGCAGGCGGCGTTTCTGGCGCTGCCACACGGGGTGGCGGCGGAGATTGCCCACGCGCTGTTGGAACGAGGCCTTCGGGTGATCGACCTGAGCGCGGATTTCCGCCTGCGTGAGGCTGCGGTGTATGAAGAATTTTATGGGCATACGCATCCTGCTCCGGATCTGTTGGCAGAAGCAGTTTACGGGCTGCCGGAAATCCGTGCGGAGGAAATCAAGTCCGCGCGGCTGATCGCCTCGCCAGGGTGTTATCCGACGAGCGTCCTGCTGCCGCTGCTGCCATTGCTGCGCGAAAATCTAATTGATACGACGACCATCGTAGCCAACTCGATGAGCGGCGTGAGTGGCGCGGGCCGCAAAGCGGATGTGTCGCTGTTGTTCTGTGAGTGCAACGAAAGCGCGCGCGCCTACGGCGTGCCGAAGCACCGGCATCTCTCGGAGATCGAGCAGGAGCTCTCGCTCGCCGCCGGCGAAACGGTGACCATCAGTTTCATCCCGCATCTCATTCCGGTGAATGCCGGCATCGCCACCACCACCACGGCGAAGCTGCGCGAGGGAGCGGCTCCGGATGCGATCGGCGCGGCTTTGGAAAAGGCTTATGCGGGCGAGCCCTTCGTGCGCCTGCTAGGCAAGGGCGTCTGCGCGGATACCAAGAACGTCACGCGCACCAACTTCATTGATATCGGTTGGCATCACGATCCGCGCGCGGGCCGGGTGATCCTGACCAGCGCCGAGGACAACCTGGGCAAGGGTGCCGGCGGCCAGGCGTTGCAGAGTTTCAACCTGATGTTCGGATTTTCCGCGACTGATGGATTGCAAAATTTTTAACGTCGCATCACGCTGCCGCGCTTTCCCTCTCCCACCATGGATTTTCCGTTCACGCGCATCAAAGGCGGCGTCGGCGCGCCGCAACGGTTTCTCACCAGTGCGGTGAGCTGCGGCATCAAGAATCCAGCCGCTGAGCGGCTCGATCTTGCCTTGATTTATTCCGAGGTGCCGTGCAGCTCGGCTGGCACTTTCACCACCAACCGGGTAAAAGCCGCACCGGTGCGCGTCTCGCAGGCAAACCTGCGCAAGGGCGACCTCCGCGCCATCATTGCCAACTCGGGCAATGCGAATGCCTGCACCGGCGTGCAAGGCATCCACGACGCCAACACGATGTGCGATGCGGTAGCCAAACCGCTGCGCCTCAAACGTTCAGAGATCGGCGTCTGCTCGACCGGCGTGATCGGCCTGCCGATGCCGATGATGCGCATCGAACCGAAGTATGATGGTTTGCTGGCGCGCCTCGGCCCCAAGAACGGCAGCGACGTCGCGGCCGCCATCATCACCAGCGACACCCATCCCAAAGAGTTGGCGATTTCCCTCGATCTCGGCGAACACCGGGTGCGGCTCGGCGGTTGCGTGAAAGGAGCGGGCATGATTTCACCGAGCATGGCCACCATGCTGTGCTTCATCACCACCGATGCGCACATCCCCAGCGATTCCCTGCGCAAGTCCGTGCTCGAATGCGTGGAGGAAAGTTTCAACCGCATCACCATCGATGGCGACATGTCCACCAACGACACCGTGCTGGTGCTGGCCAACGGCGCTTCCGGAATGCCGCCGATCCGCCGCAACGGCAAACGCTGCCGGCAGTTCCGCGAGGCACTGCGCTGGCTGATGCTTGAGCTGGCCAAGGCCGTCGTGCGAGACGGGGAACGCGTGACAAAATTCGTGACCGTACGGGTGAAAGGCGCGCGCACCTACCTCGATGCGAAAAAAGTCGCCGAAGCCGTTTGCAAGTCCGCGCTGGTGAAGTCCTCATGGAATGGCGGCGATCCGAACTGGGGCCGAATCATTCATGCCGTCGGCTACTCGCGCGCGCGGATTCGCGAGGAACTCATCGACATCCACATCGGCGGCAAGGCCGCGTGCCTCGGCGGGCTGCAGGCGGAAACGCCGATGGACGAACTGCGCACGGCAGTCGCAGGGCCGGAATTTGAAATCGTGATCCACCTCAACCAGGGCGATGCGGATTACACCATGTATTCCAGCGATCTCTCGCCCGAATACATCGACTTCAACCGCTCCGAATACGCCTACTGGAAACAAGCGCGCAAGGACGGCCTGGTTTGAGTTTCCCTTATCAAATATCGTTAGTTGGCATTTTATGAAAACCATCACATCCCTCGCACCCGTCGCCGCGCTCGTCTGCGGCGCATCGCTATTCGCCGCCGAAGAGCTAGTCCTCCGGCCGCTCTTCAACGGCACCGACCTAAGTGGCTGGAAGGGCGAGGGCTATGTGGTCGAGGACGGCACCATTGTCTGCACGCCGCAGGGAAAGAACCTGATGACGGAAGAAACTTTCGCCAACTACGTGCTCGATATGGAGTTCAAACTCACGCCCGGTTCCAACAATGGCCTCGGCATCCACTACCCCGGCACCGGCAACCCCGCCTTCACCGGCATGGAAGTTCAGATCCTCGACAGCACCCATCCCAAATACGCCGACCTCAAGGACTACCAGTTCCACGGTGGGCTCTACACCCTGGCCGCGGCCAAGCAGGGCTTCCTCAAGCCCGTGGGCGAGTGGAACCAGCAGCGAGTCACCGTCATGGGCCCCACCGTGAAAGTGGAACTCAACGACCAGATCATCCTGCGCGCCAATCTCGACGACCTCGCCGCCCGCCACCCCGAGCACGAGGGCGTCAAGCGCCGCTCCGGCCACATCGGATTCCTCGGACATGGCGACCGCGTCGCGTTCCGCAAAATCCACATCGGCGAGCTTCCACCCATCGCCAACGAAGCTGGTGTCAAAGCCGCCGGCTACACCCGCATCTTTGACGGCAAGTCATTGCAAGGGTGGAAACACACGCCGGAAACCCGCAACTGGTATGTCACCAACGGCATCCTCAAGCACGATGGCAAGCCCGGCCCGATCCAGGACCTGTGGACTGAAAAATCCTACAAGGACTTCACCTTGGTCTTCGATTGGCGCTGGAGCGGCCGCGGCCCGGTGAAATCGCAGCCGATCGTCCAAGCCGATGGCACACAGCAAGGGGCTGCTGAGATCGAGGAATTCGACAGCGGCATTTATCTGCGCGGCAACACCAAGAGCCAGGTGAACTTGTGGAATTGGAACGTCGGCTCCGGCGAGGTTTATGGCTACCGCACGGATCCCAAGATGCCTGCCGAGGTCAAGGCAGCCGTCACCCCCAAGGTCCGCGCGGACCTTCCTTACGGCGAGTGGAACCGCACCATGATCACCCTAGTAGGCGATCGCCTCACCGTTTCGCTCAACGGCCGCGTGGTCATCAACAACGCCCAACTCCCCGGCATCCCCGCCGAGGGCCCCGTCGGCCTGCAGCACCACGGCAGCGCCATCGATTTCGCGAACATCTGGATTCTCGAGCGCAAGTGAAACCTGCGGCCTGCGGCGGAAATGGATCCCGGCCGGGATCAGAGCCGTATCCATGCAGTGGGCAATCATCAGGATTGCGTCCACTGCTCAAGAGTTAGCCTCGCCCACTCCTGCCATTCCTCCGGCCAGCCTTCGAATTTCACGGCGGGAAATCACCACGATCCCCTGTCTTGCCCAACTCTACCGAGGTGACTGTGACAAATTCGTCGCATGATTCCCTTGGCGGAAACCCGGGGTGAAAGCGAGGGACTTGCGCATGAAGCATTTCCCCAGACTCTGCGTGTCATCCATTCTGTGCGGCGTCGCGCTTGCCGGAATTTTCCTCCCGGATTGCGCGCTTTCGGCGGAGAAAAATACTCCTGACGCGTCGGCCCTCAAAATGCCCCAGGCGCTCGCAGCGGCAGGGTTCAAGAAGTTTGCCGCTTCGATCGAAGCATCCGGGTTGGTTGAAACCCTGGAAGCGGAGGGGCCCTTCACCTGCTTCGCTCCCAGCGACGAGGCCATAGCCGCAATGCCGGAAGACTGGCGCATCTTGATAGAACAAAATCCCAAGGACAAATCCGTCATCCGCTGGATTCAATGCCATTTCGTGACAGGCATGGCATTGAATCGAGACCAGTTGATGAAAGTTCCCGGCGCACACACCCTCGGCAATCAATACCTGAGAATCTGGGTCACACCGGGTAAAATCTCCATCAACCGCGCCGCTCCAATCTCGCGTTTCGACATCCTGTCCGCCAACGGCATCATCCACCAAATCCAGGGTGCGCTCGAGCCCGATCCCGATGAGCGACCAGCAACCTCTTCCCGCTAAATCCGCCTTTCGCAAGTGGAGTGACGATATCGTCACCAAGCGCGACTTTGGAGGCATTCTCCGGCCGACTACCTCGTGGCGGTTGCCGCCTCTCAAGGATGCGGCGCACCTAACATCATGGGTTCCCGCTCCATCATTCTTCCTTCTCCTGAATTGGTCTCCGCAGGTTCCGGCACTGATTTCCGCGTCCTGCGGCGGCACCGCATGACCGCCGCCCTGTTGCTGATCGCATTTGCGCTGCAACCACTCGGACTGTCCGCCGAACCTGCGGTTCCGCTGTCGCATTTTGCACCGAAACCATCGGCTTCGAATCCTTTCTTGTGGGTGTCCCCCCGCCCCACCACCCCTTTTCTTGCGCCGCGCCCTGCCGATGGCGGCTGGGTCGAGGCATGGGAACAAACGCACCGGCGCACTCCTGCATTCGCGATCAAGCAAGCCCCCACGGAGAACTGGCAACCGGCCCCATTTGATGAAAACGCCCCGCTCACGCCGCCTGACGGCATGCCGACCGTGATGCCCGGCCCCCTGCCGGGAATCGACAACGTCGCCGGCAACTGCGTGATCACCGGTGAAGTCTCGGACGCCACCTCGCTCAACCCGGTCGCCGGCGCCTTCGTCGATGTCGCCGGCAGCGGCCGCACGGCCGAAACCGATGCCAAAGGCCGCTTCACCATCGGCGGCCTGCCCGCCGGCACCTTCACTTTGGAAGCGACCAAACTAGGCTATTTTACCGAATCCTCCGTCATCACCACTCTCGATGGCCAGCCCGCCGAAGCCCGTTTCGGCCTCCGCCTCAAACCCGCCGACGACACTGCGGACGAAACCCTGCTCGAAGAGGAAACCGTCGTCGGAGAGTATCAGGGTGAGTCGCAGGGGAATTTCAACCTCGCCCTCGAGACGAGCGCTTCGGTTACCTCCGGCATTTCCAAGGAGGAGTTCACCAAAACGGGCGTCAGCGATGCCGCCGGCGCTGTGGGTAAAATCGCGGGTGCCAACATTGTGGGCGGCAAGTTCGCCGTAGTCCGCGGCCTGGCAGACCGCTACGTGACAACGCTCTTCAACGGAGCATCGATTTCATCCGCGGATCCCTCCCGCAAGGCAGTACAGCTGGACATCTTTCCGACCACCGCCATACAGGGAATCAAGATCAACAAGACTTATATCCCATCTCTTCCCGGCGACTTCGGTGGTGGCACGATCCAGATCAATTCATTGAATATTCCTTCCGAGCGGTTTGCGGAGTTCAAATACAAGATAGGGTGGAACTCGAATCTGGATGACAGGATGCTGGTTCATCCTGACAGGAAAATCGGTTTCTGGGGTGACGTGGACAATCCGATTCCCGACAGCTATTTGTGGCAGCTTGACGCACAGGGAAATCCCGAGGAGTTCGCCTCGGGCGGCAACCGGGTGACGCCGGGAAACAACAACCGGAATCCCAACCAGCAGCAAGCCCAGGTTAATGAAGGACTGCGGCAGCAAGCGCTCGCCAATCAACTCCTTCCCGGGATCAACGCGCTTAATGACTCCCAGGGCTTCATGCCCAAGGAAGTGAAACCCGAGGCGCCTCAAAGCTTCTCTCTCGTTTATGGTGATCGTTTTCAGTGGGATAACGGCTTGGAGGCTGGATTTGTAGGGGCGTTCCAGCACGCCACCAGCGACGAGGTCAATGCGGCAGGCGAAGAGAACCGGCTTACCAGCCCCGCAAGATCCTGGACCGAGGAGAGCTTCGCAAGGGAAGTGGATTGGTCGTTGTATCTTAGCGGGGGGATCAGGGCGGGAGACAAACATGCGATCAATGCAACATATTTCAAGAAACACATCGTGACCGATGAGATAACACACGGCACGGATTTCACCATCGAGAACGACGGCATCTATGGAGCCTTCGCCAACAACCAGGCGGTGGTTGACCGCTATGGTGCCTCAGCGACTTACAAGAAGGAGTTCTGGACCATAGATCCAATTATCCGGGATACCGAAATCGCCCAGCTCGGCGGCAGTCACAAGAACGATTATGGCACCGGTTTGACATGGTCTCTTACGAAGTCCACGGCTTTGGAATCGAGGCCTCATACCACCACTTTTCAAAACGGGATACTCGACTTCACCGATCCTCTGGTGGCTGCGGAAGCCGCCGCGAATCCTGATTTCATATATAACCCCACCCTGGGAAGTATTTCCACCATCCAATACCAGACTTTTGTAAACGACGGCAACGGCAGCCAGGACTCGATTCGGGAAACCCAGCGGATCGAAGAGGACAGCCGCGAAGGCTCTCTTGGAATCAGCCAATCGATTTATTTCACCGAAGAAAAAGAAGATGGCCCGCGTCTTGAATTCTCATTCGGAGGAAGCAGTCTGTCCAAGGAGCGTGAGCAGCAAGGAAGGATTTATCTGCTCAAGACCGCGAGCTGGGAACGATGGCTTGGACGCACCCCGCCATCCTGGTGGCCCGCTGACGGCTCGATCGCCCCATTCGCCCCACGCCTTCCTCTGGATGGCACAGCTCTTCTGGACGGCAGCCCGCTTCCTTCCGGATACGGATCTCTGGGTGAGTATCTCGCCCGCAATCCGAGTGCGCTCAACGATTACTTCAATGGTTATAATATTGAAACCACAGGGAGGGTTCCCGGCACTGGAACCGGTTCCACCAGCGCCAACTACGTCCAGCCTGATTCACCTTATTATGCCAACGGATCGGGACTGGAGGTGCGGAACGTGGATAGCGAACTGACATTGACCGGATTATACGCGTCCACCGTCTTCCACGCGGACTTTTGGCGCTTCGGTGGCGGGGTGCGATGGGAAGAAGAGTCCAAGTCCTACGAGGTGGCGGCCTTCCCGCTCACCAGCCTCAATGCGAACGATCCTTCCCGTTTCGGAGAGGTTGTCACCAATGCGATGATTCCCTCGGTCCTTGCAGGGATTGACATCGTTCCGGAAAAGTCATGGACCAATTTTGCTTGGTCACGCACGGTGGCGCGACCGACTTTCTTCGAGTATCTTCCAATCGAATCGATCGATCAGGAATCGGGAATCATTCGCCGGGGAAATCCGAACCTGACTGAGACACAAATCGAGAATTTCGATATATCCTACAACCACGTATTCAGCGACACGCTCAATGCGAATGTTTCCTTTTTCCACAAGAACCTCGCAGACCCCATTGTGGCTGTGCAGCGCGTCGATCTCGGGACGAACAGCATCACTTATGTCAATGGCGACCGGGGGTCGATCAGCGGTCTGGAAATCGAAGGCCACTGGAAGTCGGATTGGCCGATATCCCTGAACGGCAACTACAGCTTCATCGACTCCTCGCTGGAATACGAAGTCAACCAGGGAATCAATGTCACTCCATTGGACACCCAGTTTCCCTACCAACCGAGCCAGATCCTCAATCTGACACTCGGATGGGAGCCGGTGGAGTCGCCATGGAGCGCGTTTCTCACGGCCAATTTCACCGATGAGTATCCCACAGTCCTGCGCAGCTCGCCTGCGGATTATGATGTCTGGCTGAAACCACGCCTGACCCTTGACTTGATTGTGGCCCGTAAATTCGATTTCGATAATTTCATGGGTACTCTCACGCTTGGCGTCAAGAATCTCGCCCGTTCGGATTTTGAATATGAATATCGTGGGGGGACTCCGGGCGGAAACGGAGGGCCCAATGAAGGCCTGGTATATTCGGTCGAAGATCCTGGAATGTCATATTACATGGAATTCAAGGCGGCGTTTTGACGGGTTTTCCCGCCCGGATCGGGAAATCCGTGGATGTGGCGAAATTGCCACATGAAATGGTTTGGGCATTTCCTGCCCTCAGGCGATTGAACGCATGCCTTTCGAAGCAGAAAGGCCCCCCTTCCAACCCCACAAACCAAATGAAACCGACCCCATTGAATATATTCAGGATTATGGCCTTGGCCTCCATCCTGCCATGCGTGGCCCATGCGGCCCAAATCGACGTCGTCGCCACGCAAACGATCACGGATCCCAGCCTGGTTACGGGCTTTGGTCCGAACGTCAAGCAGATCAACGCCAACACAACGTGGACCAAGGACAACATCTACATCCTCAAGGACAAGGTGTTCGTGACCAACGGCGCGACCCTCACCATCGAGGCAG
>CANLKN010000094.1 GCA_947491475.1 Akkermansiaceae bacterium
ACTCGATGCGGAAAAGCAGCGTTTGTTAGAAGCGGAGGAGAAGCGGATGGGGGAAATTCCATTCGGGCGGATGCTGCGGTGCCGGGTGAGGTATTTCACGGACGGAGCGGTGATTGGCTCGCGGGATTTTGTGAATGCGGCTTTTACGAGTGCGCGGGAGCGCTTCGGCCCGAAGCGCAAGGATGGCGCGCGGAAATTGCGTGGCAGCGCCAGCGCCGCAGCGGGAATGCTGTGGAGCATGAGGGACCTGCGGAAGAGCTGAAGATGTGAGATGTGCGAGGAATTGATAAAGAGGAAGTGAGGCAGAGAGCAAGAGAGCTGGCACTTCACACTGGCATCGGAGGTCATAGAGCCGACGCTGCAGTTCATCTCTTGTGCGTTGGATAGTGATGCCCGTGGTGGGACTCACTCAAGCCATACGGATTTTAGATACGCGCGGTCTGTGAAATCCTCGGGCATTGGCGCGTGGCGTGGCGTCATCGGGCGCGGCAGTTTGCTGCGGATTTGCCGCTCAAATTCCGCAGGTGTCATGCCTCGGAAGTTGGTGCAGCAAAGCAACCAACCGCAGGGCGCGAGGATTTCCGCGGCGAGTGCGGCGAGTTCTCCGAAGTCGTTCTCGACACGGAAGACTTTGCCTTTTTCGTCACGCGAGAAGGTGGGCGGATCGAGCACGATGCCATCAAAGCGGCGGCCTTGCTTTGCAAAACGGCGCAGCCAGTGGAAGGTATCGCCCTTGCAGAAGTGGTGCGCGGCGGGGTCGATAAAGTTATGTGATAAATTGCGCTTTGCCCAATCGAGATAAGTTTGCGAGAGATCGAGGGTAGTGGTTTGTGCGCCGACGATGGCGGCGGCCACCGAGAAGGCTCCGGTGTAGGCGAAGGTGTTGAGGAGTTTCATTCCCGGCGCCATCCGGCGGCGGACTTCGGCGCGGTTGTCACGTTGGTCGAGGAAGATGCCCTGCGAGTAACCGGAAAGGAAGGATATTTCATATGATATGCCGTTTTCGCGGATGATAAACGGCCCTGCCGCCTCCGGGCCTGTTAGATAGACGGGGGATTCCTTTTCATGCGGGTCGAGCAGTTTCCAATAACAAGGAAGGCCACTATCGCGCAGCCATTCGCTCACGGCGGGGGGGATCGAGCGTGTGGTGGTGGAGAGCAGCCGACGCTTGTCGAAACTTTCGAGGAACAAGCCCGGCAAGCCGTCGCCCGCGCCGTCGATCAAGCGCACGGCATTGGTTTTCGCCGTGAGCAGCGGTGATCGGCGGGCGGCAGCGGCCTCTAGCTGCTCACGCATGGCCGGTGCTGTTGCGGCGCGCGGCGGCCTCGGCGAGCCAGTGGTCGCGCAGCGCGGTGGCACGCTGGAGTGCGTCTTCGGGGGTATCCGCGAGGAAACTGGCATGACCCATTTTCCGGCGAAGTCTGGCGTTGTGCTTGCCGTAAAGGTGGAGCAAGGCGCGGCCATCGGCAAACAAGGGCCGCCAGTCGGGCGGTGTGGTTTCCTCTGGCCAGAGGTCGCCTAACAAATTGAGCATGGCTACCGGTGTGAGCAACCGCGTGGAACCGGCGGGCAGGCCGAGCACCATGCGGAGCTGTTGCTCAAACTGCGAGGTGACGCAGGCGTCCAGCGTGTGATGGCCTGAGTTATGCGGCCGCGGGGCGATTTCGTTGACGAGCAGCGAGCCGTCTGCAAGCAGGAAAAACTCGACGCCCATGATGCCGCGGTAGTCGAGTGCGAACGCCACCTTGCGGGCGATGGCGGCGGCCTCATCCGCCACGGCGGAAGGGATGCGGGCGGGTATGATCGAGAGGTCGAGGATGTGCGATCGGTGCCGGTTTTCGGCGGGGTCATAAGTGACCATGCTGCCGTCCGCCGCGCGTGCGACCATCACCGAGAGTTCCATTTCGAAAGGCACCCATGCCTCCAGCACACCGCGCGGCGAGTTGAACTTTTGCCAGACTTCGGCTGGGTTTTCATCGCCCTGGACCTTGATCTGGCCGTGGCCGTCGTAGCCGAAGTCCGCAGTCTTGAGCACGCCGGGGCCGGAGAGTTTGGCCATGGCGGCGGCGAGTTGCTCCGCAGTGGCAACCACCTCAAAGGCGGCGCAAGGGATGTTGTTTTGCTTGAGGAAATTTTTCTCACGCTCGCGGTTTTGGCAGATTTCCACTGCCCGTGGCGATGGGTGCAGAGGCATTCGCGCTGCCACCGCCTCAAGCGTGGCATGAGGGATGTTTTCAAACTCCACCGTGGCCACAGTGGACACCTCACAGAAGTGCTCGATGGCCTGCGGATCATCAAATGGCAGGTCGATCACCTCATCGGCCAGTTCCACCGCCGGAGCCTCTAGCCCGCCAGTCCAGACGGCGACACGCACGCCCATGCGGCGTGCTGCCATCGCCAGCATGCGGCCAAGTTGGCCGCCGCCGATCACGCCGAGCATGCAATGCGGCGCATGAATCCATATTGGTGAGTCAGCCATGGTGATCAATCGAACTGGGGAAGCACCGCGGCATTCACCGCGCCGGTTTGTTGCGTGCGGAAGGCGGCGAGTTTTCCGGCGAGTTCGGGCGAATCATTGGCAAGCATCGCTACGGCAAAAAGCGCGGCATTCACCGCACCGGCCTTGCCGATGGCGAAGGTGGCGGTGGGGATGCCAGCGGGCATCTGGACGATCGAGAGCAGGGAATCCACTCCCTTGAGCGTTTTGGACTCCACCGGCACGCCGAGCACTGGCAGATCCGTAAGCGCGGCGGTCATGCCCGGCAGATGGGCGGCTCCACCGGCACCGGCGATGATGCATTTCAGGCCGCGGTTGCGGGCTGCGGTGGCGTAAGCGTAAAGTTTATCCGGCGTGCGGTGCGCGCTGACGACCTCTGCCTCCCAGCCGATGCCGAAATCGCGCAATGTGCGAGCGGCATGCTCCATCGTCGGCCAATCCGACGTGCTGCCCATGATGATACCTACCTGCGTTGCGACCTGCATCCGCGCAGACTGCATGAGGCGGCGGCGCGCGTCAACAGGAGCGCCGACATGGCCCGGAAAATTCTCTCCATCCGCCAGAACACTAGGGCGTGGCTGTCTTACAGAAGGCAGTTTAAGCAGTTCGATTGAAGATTGACGATTGTTGATTTTCGAATGGGCGATTGGATGTTGCTTGGCCGTTCCGTCAAATCAACAATCCAAAATCGTCAATCATCAATCGTAAATCAAAGGGACTTGTGGGATAATCCACAATCTGCTTGGCGGACTACACTAGGGTGAGGCCGGCACGCCATGGCCTTTTACCAACACGTCGATGGCATAAAGCGAAGTTCGCGCCGTAATGAAGAGCGTTTTGCCGTCCGCCCCGCCGAAGCACAGGTTGGCGGGCGATTCGGGCACCGGGATGGTTCCCAGCAGCTTGCCGTGCGGGCTGAAAACTTTCACGCCGTCGCCGGCACTCGACCACACCCGGCCATCGGCATCGCAACGGATGCCATCGGGCACGCCTGGATCGATAGTGCAAAACACGCGGCTGTTAGAGAGCGAGCCGTCGGCCATCACATCTAAAACGCGGATGTGGCGGGGCTTGCCGGAATCCGCAATGTAGAGACGCTTGCCGTCGGGTGAGAGCGTGATGCCGTTAGGCTTGTCGAAATCCTTCACCAGCACACGCACTTGTTTGGTTTTCGGATCCAGTCGGAACACCCAGCAACCGTCGATCTCTCGCTCCTGGCCGCGCAGGCCGTAATCCGGGTCCGTGAAGTAAATCGCGCCGTCGGCCGCCACAGTGGCGTCGTTGGGTGAATTGAAAGCCCGCCCTTCGAAGCTCTCCGCCAGAGTGGTCAGCGTGCCGTCCGCCTCGAGGCGGGACACACGCCGCCCGCTGTGTTCGCAGGTGATCAGGCGGCCATCGCGGTCGAGGATGTTGCCATTGGCATTGCGGCTCGGCTGGCGGAAAACCGACAAACCCTCAGTCGCAGACCATCGTTTCAACTCATCGGCCGGAATGTCGCTGAAAACCAGATAGCCGCCATCGCGCGGCACCCACACCGGTCCTTCGGTGAATTTCATGCCGGTGGCCAGTTTGCGCAGCTCCGCATCCGGAGCCACGCAGCGGGCGAACTCCGCCGCCGCATCCGTTTCAGCCAACACGCCGCCCCCCAGGCAGCAGGATAAGGCAAGTGTCCATAATGTTTTCATAATCGGCGGTGATCTTGCGCAGCACCGCCGTCCTGGCAAGGAGGGATCTGCCGACAGAAAGCCGGATTCGCTCCGTTCCTGCCCGCTGGCCATGATTCATTCAATCGAGTGTCTTGTTCTCGAGCGCCTCCTCAAGGTGCTTGAGAAAATCCTCCACCTTCGGAAATTGGGAGGCTACGAAACGAGTGAACTCCTTTCCCTCCGAATCCAGCAGCACCACGGTCGGAAAGCCCTCAATCTGGAATTTCTCGGCCAGCGGTTTATTTTTTGCGCTCAGCTCCTCATCGCCCTTGGGGAAATCCAACTCGACGAGAATGAATTTCTTCGAGGCGGCATCGATGAATTCCTTTTTTGAAAAGACGTTCTTGCGCATGACGATGCAGGGCGGGCACCAATCCGAGCCGGTGAACTCGACGAGCACGGATTTTTTCTGAATCTTGGCCTGCTCGATGGCCTTGTCGAGATCGGTGCTCCAGCCCTTGGGCGTGGTGGCAAAGGCGGATGCGCTGAGCGCGACGGCGGTGATGGAGGCGAGCCAGGTGATTGCTTTCATTCCGCTATTAGCGTTTCCCGCGCCGGCTTTATTCAAAAAACTTGGCCGGGCGGACGATTTGCCTTTAGCCATCGGGCATGCCGCTTCCCCGCC
The DNA here is from genome assembly GCA_947491475.1 of Akkermansiaceae bacterium. Taxonomy (GTDB): domain Bacteria; phylum Verrucomicrobiota; class Verrucomicrobiia; order Verrucomicrobiales; family Akkermansiaceae; genus Luteolibacter. The sequence continues at coordinate 4,829 of CANLKN010000094.1, forward strand.
TGATCATCGCCACCCGCAATGCACACAAAACTGCGGAAATCCGCGCCATGACCGATGGCCGATACGAGGTGCTCGATGTCACCTCTTATCCGGAGTGCCCGGAAATCGAGGAAACCGGCACCACGTTTCTCGAAAACGCACGCCTCAAGGCGTTCGGCATCAGCGCGATGATCGATGGGCTCGTGCTCTCGGACGATTCCGGCCTGGAGGTGGACGCCCTCGGCGGCGCACCGGGAGTGTGGTCGTCGAGCTATGGTGGCGAGGAGGGGAATCATCCGCGCAATAACGCCCGTTTGTCGCAGGAAATGGCCGGCAAAACCGAGCGCCGCGCGCGTTTCCGCTGCACCATGGTGCTGGCGCGGGGTGGCCGTGAACTCGCACATTTCAGCGGCACCGTCGAGGGCCGGATCATCGAAGAATCGAGGGGTAGCCAGGGTTTTGGCTACGATCCGCTGTTCATTCCGAACGGCCATGAGAGCACCTTCGCCGAGCTTGGCGAGGAGGTGAAAAACATCCTCAGCCACCGCTCCAGAGCGCTTGCGCAGGTGCTCGACTATCTCGCCAAAGGCGCTTGAAAATTAGTTTACATCTCTTAACCAGTTGATACTCTGGCCGCTGTGAGAAAGACCGGCATTCTTCTGCTCGCGCTGATTCCCATGATCGGGAATCTGGTTTCCTGTTCCAGCCAAGTGAAGGCGCGCAAGCCGGTGAGCTACCGCTTCGAGCACGGCCGCACCGCGCTATTGAAAAACGGCGTCGCCTACGCCCCGCGCAATGCTCCGCCCGCCGTGAAGCGCGCGATTGCCGCCGGAAACCGCCTTCAGGGCAAGCCCTACAAATGGGGCGGCGGCCATGGTCGTCACCTCGATGACGGCTACGATTGCTCCGGCACCGTTTCCTACGTCCTGCGTGAGTCCGGACTTCTCAAGGGCTCGCTCCCCTCCAGCGGCTATTTCAAATATGGCAAAAAAGGCGAGGGTCGGTGGATCACGATCTACATTCGCAAAGGCCACGTTTTCATCACTGTGGCCGGGCTGCGGCTGGATACCGGCGGCCCGGGCGAACGCACCGGCCCGCGATGGAAACCGGAAACCCGCCAAAGCGTGGGCCACGTCATGCGCCACCCGCGAGGCCTGTGAGCTTACGGCGCGGCCGCCCCCGCAGTAGTTGACCCCACCGGAGGCGGTTGCTAGCGTCCGCGCCCCGTCATGAGCGACCCCGTCCCCACCTACAAAGACACACTGACTCTCCCGCAAACGACTTTCCCGATGCGCGGGGATCTCGTGGAGAACGAACCGAAGCGCCTGGAGTGTTGGGAAAACGAGGGCTTGTATCAGAAAATCATCGCCCGCCGCCGTGCGCAAAACGCTCCGGAATTCATCCTCCACGATGGCCCGCCCTTCGCTAATGGCGACGTCCACATGGGCACGGCGCTCAACAAGCTGCTCAAGGATCTGGTGGTGAAATCGAAAACGATGGCTGGTTTCACCGCGCCCTTCATCCCCGGCTGGGACTGCCACGGCCTGCCGATTGAATTCAAAGTCGTCAAGGAAACCGCCGGCCTGGAACCTGCGGAAATCCGCCGCCGCTGTGCGGAATTCGCCAACAAGTTCATCGACATCCAACGCAACTCGTTCCGCCGCCTCGGCGTGTTCGGCGATTGGATGAACCCCTACCTCACGATGAACCCCGGCTACGAGGCCGACATCCTGCGAGTCTTCGCCAAGCTCGTCGAAAACGGCTGCGTCTATCAGAGTAAGAAACCGGTGCAATGGTCCTACGGCGCGCAAACCGCCCTCGCCGAAGCCGAGGTCGAATACAAGGACAAGGAAAGCCCCGCCGTGTTTGTGAAGTTTCCATTGGTAAAAGGCGATCTCGCGGGCAAAGCCGCCATCCCCATCTGGACCACCACTCCCTGGACGCTCCCCGCCAACCTCGGCCTCGCCGTGCATCCGGAGTTCACCTATATCGTCGGCACATTCCAAAACGGCGATGTCACGGAAACGCTCGTCCTCGTCCGCGAACTCATCGAAGCCTTCACTCAGAAAACCGGCTTCGCTCTTGTTGACACGCTAACAGAAATCAAAGGCCGCGACCTCGAAGGCCTCGAAGCGCAACACCCTTTCCTGCCGCGCACGTCCAAAGTCATCCTTGCCAACTTCGTCACCACCGAGACCGGCACCGGCGTGGTCCACATCGCCCCCGGCCACGGCGCGGACGACTACGTGGCAGGCCAACAAAACGGCCTTGCAGTGCTTTCACCCGTCGATGACGAAGGCAAGTTCACCGCCGAAGTCGGCGTGGAAGATCTCGTCGGCAAACACGTCTTCCAATCCAACGACCGCATCATCGAGATTCTAACCGAAAGCGGCCACCTGTTAGGCCGCGAAGTCTATCAGCATTCCTACCCGCACTGCTGGCGTTCCAAAACCCCGATCATCTTCCGCGCCGTCGAACAATTCTTCATCTCGCTCGACACCCTGCGCGGCAAGGCGCTCGAACAAATCGACCAAGTCGAATGGCTCCCCGCATGGGGCCGCAACCGAATCTACGGCACAGTCGAAGCCCGGCCCGATTGGTGCATCTCGCGCCAACGCACCTGGGGCGTTCCGCTGCCCGTATTCTTCGACCAAAACAACAAGGTCATCCTCGATCCCGAACTCGCCCGCAAGGTTGCCGAACTCGTCGAAACCGAAGGCACCAACTTCTGGTTCGAACACAGCGACGAGGAAATCGCCGCGCGACTCGGCCTGCCCGCAGGCGTGAAAAAATGCCGCGACACCCTAGACGTCTGGATCGATTCCGGCTGTTCACACGTCGCCGTGCTCGACAAGCACCCGGAACTCCACGCACCGGCAGACCTCTATCTCGAAGCCACCGACCAACACCGCGGCTGGTTCCAAAGCTCGCTCATGCTCAGCGTCGGCTACCGCGACAAAGCTCCCTACAAAACCGTGATGACCCACGGCTTCGTGGTCGATAAGGACAAAAAGAAACTCGCCAAGTCCGATGCCGGAAAAGCCGGGAAACCGACCGATGCCGCGTATTTCTACAACAAATACGGAGCCGACATCGTCCGCCTTTGGGTCTCCTCTGTCGATTGGCAGAACGAAGTCCCCTTCGGCGAGGATCTCTTCAAACAAGTCGCCGAACCCTACCGCCGCCTCCGCAACACCCTGCGCATCCTGTTAGGAAATCTCGACGGCTTTGATCCATCATCCACAATCCGCAATCCACAATCCACGATCCCGCTCCTCGATCGCTGGATCCTCGAACGCCTCCACTCCGTCGTCGCCGAGTGCCGCGATGCCTACCAGGCCTACGAGTTCCGCAAGGTCTTCAACGCGCTCAACAACTTCTGCACCCACGACCTCAGCGCCACCTACATCGACGCTCTCAAGGACCGCATGTATTGCGATGCCGCGGACTCCCCGCGCCGCATCGCCTCGCAACGCGCCATGCACGAGATTTTCCTCTCTCTCTCTCAACTCCTCGCCCCCATCCTCGCCTTCACCGCTGATGAAGCATGGGAACACGCGCCCTTCACGACCGGCAGCGTGCACGAACAGGACTTCCCGGAGCCGAACCCCGCCTTCGTTCCTGGCGAAGCAACGACCACCGCGAACCGTCTATTCGAAATCAAATACGCCATCCAGACCGCCATCGAAAGCTGCGTGCAGGCCAAGGACTTCACCCGCAACAACGAAGCCGACGTTTCCCTAACCATTCCGGAATCGGATGCAGCCCTGCTCCCACTCCTCAACGACCGCGACTTCGCCACCGAGTTTTTCATCATCGCCGGACTCAAGGCAGAGGTCGGGCACACGCTCACCGCCACCGCCCGCAAGACCGACCACGCCCTTTGCCCCCGCTGCCGCAAACATGAACCGATCGTGGAAAGCGGACTCTGCAAACGCTGCGACGACGTTTGCAGCCCTGCCTGATCGCTGGACCACGGAACCCAAACTCGTTTTCATTCGCGAAAAGGGCCACCAATCCTGATTTAAAAAGCGCTCTCACATCAACCTCGCGCCGGCCTCGGCAAGCTCGGATCGTTCACCTCGATTGAGCGCGATGTGGGCGGTAAAGGGTTGGTCCTTCAGGCGATTGCGGGTATAGACCAGGCCGTTGCTGCGGCTGTCCACATAGGGATTATCGATCTGCGCGGGGTCGCCGACCATTACCAGTTTGGAATCGCGCGACATGCGGGTGACGATGGTTTTCGCTTCCTGCGGCGTGAGTTGCTGGGCTTCATCCAGGATGAAGAAGCGGTTGGGAATCGAGCGGCCACGGATGTAACAAAGCGCTTCGATTTCCAGAATCCCCTGCTCCATGAGCATCTCATAGGGTTTTTTCACAGTAGCTGGCGTGGCATTCGTCGCGGCCTTCTGCTGTTTGCGGCGCGGGCCGAGCGGCGTGTCAGGGCGCATCAGCAGGTCGAGAGCGTCATGGATCGGTTGCAACCAAGGGCGCATTTTTTCATCCAGCGAGCCGGGCAGAAAACCGAGTTGCTCACCCATTGCCACGACCGGCCGGCTCACGGTAATGCCGGTGTAGCGGCGGTTGAACATTTCATGCAAACCGGCGGCCACCGCGACGAGTGTCTTGCCGGTACCGGCGTGGCCATAGCAAGTGACCAGTGAGATTTCCGGGTTGAGCAGTGCGTCGATCAGGCAGCGCTGGCCGAGGTTGAGCGGCTTGAGCGCCTGGCCATCCTGAATTTTGAGCACTTCGGGAAAGTTGAGGCGCACAAAGCTGCCATCCGCCGAAAACCTGGCGGGAATGGTTTGTTTCTCGCCCGCGCCTAACAGAACATACTCATTGATCGAGACGCCCTCCACGCGCTCGTCAGATAGCGAGATCGCGCCGCTGCTTGCGAAGCGCTGGAGCTCGTTGGGATCCACCTCAATACGACGAACCTCGTAGTTGGAGACCTCGCGCGCATCCACCTTGTCATTGAGATAGTCCTGGCACTCGATGCCCACCGCGCGGGCCTTGAGCTGCATGTTGATGTCCTTGGTCACCAGCACCACCGGCGCGGTGTTGTGCTGCATCAACAACAGGCATGCCGCAAGGATCCGGTGATCCACCCGCTCGCGGTCGGGGAAAATCCGGTGGAAACGATTGAGCAGTTCCGAGTCTTTAGGGCAGCTCGCCGGATCATAGATCACCATGCGCACCGTGCCGCCGAAGCTGTTGCTCACGCCTTGGGTGACTTTTCCCGCGCAGGAAAACATTTCCGTGAGACGGCGGTGGACGCGCCGCGCGTTGGCACCGCGCTCGGTTTGCTCGCTCTTGAACTTGTCCAACTCCGCAAGCACATCCACCGGGATGCAGAGGTGGTTCTCCTTGAAGCGTTCGAGCGAGGCCGGATCGTGCAGCAGCACATTGGTGTCCAAGACATAGTTTTTCACCAATTGCGATGGCGCGCTGAGGCCGAAATCCACGGGCTTCGGCGCATTGCCGGCCGGGCGGCGCTTCTTGCTGGACGATGTCTGGCGGGTGGGTTCTTCAAAAAGCGCGCACTGGGCCGCGTCGTCGGTTCGATGAATCATGGGTTGGTTGGGGTGGATAAGGTGAATCGGCGGGTGATGGTGGCACCTCCCGCTGGCCAGGCACCAGCATGTGCAGTGCCAATTCGTGACTGGGGAGCTCGGTTCAATTTAGTCAAGGCATCCTGACTATCTCCAATCCCTTCAGAATAACAACCCTGAAATCCGGGTATTCTCAGGGGTGTCTGGCCTTAATTCCCGCAGCGATTTGCGCGCGGCAGGGTTTTCCGAGCGGGCTGCGGGGAAAATCCCCGATCATGACCGCCGGGCCGAGCCTGCGGATGCCCGGGGCTTGTTTGGCATAAGTTGAGAGAACTTCTCGAATCACATCGGAGTTTGCTGCCGCATCAAAGACCGGCACCAGCCTGTGCTCCGCGCGAGCGTCGGGGATGGCCACCACCACGAACACGCCGGGGGCGAGCTTGCCGGCCGAAATGTCGTAGAGTTCGCGCTCGATCATTTCCAAATCCACGAGCTCGCCGAGCACTTTAACCCGCAGGTCCGCGCGGCCGATTGGTGTTAGATGCTTGTTTTCCAACCATACCCGGTCGTTTGTTTCGTGCCATGCGCTGGTGCGGGCTTGAAAAGACCAGTTTTCGTTTTCCCGGATGAGCATTCCGGAAAAAAGGGCCGGCCCGGCGATGCGGAGGGTTTGGTCGGGAGAGGTCTCCGCCCGCCAGATCGGCAGCAGGGCAATGGGGGCCGGTTGATAGGGTTGATGCAACGAGGCTAAATCCTGGGTGGCAATCTGCGAGGCTGCCTCGGTCATGCCATAACTCGCGAGCACCGGCCAGCCGAGCGCCCGGGCCGCGCCACCGGTTTCGATATCCAGATGTCCGCCACCGACAACCACCGCGCGGAGACTTGCGGGTGCGCGCAGTCCGGCAGCCTCCAGATCATGCACTTGGGTCGGCACAAGCGAGGTGTGAGTAACCTCATTTTCCGCCAGCCATGCGGCAAATGCGGGCGCATTCCACCGTTGGGGAAATTCCCGCAAGCGGCAGCCCGCCTCATAGGCCCGGGCCGCCACACCGAAGCCGCCGACGTGCCGCAGCGGCAGTGCAAGCCCCCAGCACGATGCCCGCACGACCTGCAAATGCCGGTTCACCGCCGCAGCGGATGCGAGCAGCGCCGCTTTTGAGAGCGCGATCCATTTGGGAACGCCGGAGCTGCCGGATGTTTCGAATAGTATATGGTCCTGCAATTCGGGCAGGGCCGGAATTTTCCCGGGAAAATCCCCTGCCGAGGATGGCGTGGAGTCCTGCCAGAAGGTGGCGCTGGTCAGTAAAGACGGGTCCATGGCAGTTCATCTAACAAATCATCGAAACCAATCCCGTTGCCCTCGGGCGGGTGGAACACCGGCGACCACTGGCCGAGCATTTCCGTGAACGGGTCCGGCTCAAACAAGTGATGGGTCTGCAAACCGCAAAGCCCCACCAGCCCCGGCAATTGCAGGCCGAGGCGCGCCGCCTCCCATGCCGCGAAAGCCTGGCCCACGGGATGATCCATATAACTGGTCATCACCACACGTTGGCCGTTGCGGACGGCGGCCTCACCTAACAGAAACGGCTCATCGATTGCCGGCTTTACCACCATCACCTGTGCAGCGCCGCTGAGAGGTGCCGCTTCGCGGTCCACTGCCAACTGCACCCGCGTCTGCCGGTGCAGGGCGGTCCATGAGGAGTCCGAATACGGGCAAGGATCTTCCACGAAGTCGATCGCCGAGCGGGTTTTTTCGTGCAGGTTCATGAAAAACTCCGCCACCGCATCCGGCTCGAGCGATTCGTTGAAATCGAGCCGCCATTTCATTACCGGATACTCCGCCGCCATGTCATCGAGAAATTTTCCCTCTGCCGCCGGGTCGCGCCCGAGCTTGAGTTTCACCGTCGAAAACCCGGCCTCCACCGCGCGCGCCACTTCCGCCACATCCGATTTGGCAAGTGTCGCATGGCTGTCGGGCACTTCCATTTCCTCGAACAACGAGTGATCGAAGACGCGCGCCGCGCGGTCGTATTCGGCGCAGCGGACGGCGCGCCTCACGATCGGCCAGCGCCGCGCACCCGCCAGATCGGCGAGGCATTTCTCCAGCGGCGGATCACCCAACTCCGGCCACGGGTGGATGCAGCCGAAGCCGCCATCAATCTGGATCAGCGCGCCCTCGAACTCGCGGCGGTTCGAGATCGCATTCAACAAACCGCGCGACTTGAGGCGGTAACGGGAGACCATCGGCTTTTGCAAAAGGGATTCCATCTGAGAAAAAAGTCATAGTGCACGCAGCCGCGGATGGCAACCGCCGCTCAGAACGGATTGTCGGGAATCGGGTTGCCAGAAACATGGCACCTGAGAGTATCCTGAAGCATGCAAGTTTTGCTGCGCGCGACGATACCACGAATGCGCTTGTTCGTTTTTTCCGAGTGCTGCTCGTGAGCTGCATCCTGTCGGGGAACAGTGACGCCGGGGAAATGCCACGGGTGACGAAACACTATGGCTGGCACAAGCGCAGTCTGCCACCTGCCAGCGAAGTCCGTCGAAAATTTCTTCTCCACCAAAAGCGAGGATATGGGCCTCGGGCTTGCGCTCTCACGCTCGATTGCAGAAGCTCATGGCGGCGGAAATCGTTTGAACTCCTTACCAAAGGAAAGCCATTCGATGGAGCGCTGAGCCTCGGGGTTAACGGCGGCGTTTTTTGGATTTGGCAGGCGGGCCGGGTTTGGGAGCGGCTTTGCCGCGGTGTTTGGCGGGCGGGGCCGGGCGCGGTGTGAGCGGGCGGGTGCCTTCGGTGGTCGGGCGGCCGGCCACGGCGAAATCAACGAAGCGTTTCTCGCGGTCCAGCCCGATGACGTGAAGCGGGATGCGCATGCCCATGGCGATGACCTTGCCATCGGCGGAAACCCATGCGCCGCGGTGGCCTTCGAGCCGCCAGCGGCCTTCGGGCAGATCCTCGCGCTTGACCACGCCGCGGATGCTCATGTCCGGAATTTCGACCATCAGGCCCATCGGCCGGACGTCGGTGACGAGGCCGTCGAATTCATGCGGATCGTGCATCTCGGCCACGCGTTGGAGATACTCGAAGAGTTTGATCATCTTCGTCTCGCTTTCCGCTTCGGCGGAGGTGCGTTCGGTATCGGAAATGTGGCGGGAAATTTCGCGCAGGTCGGCTTGTGACGAAGTGCGGTCCGGCTTTTTCGGCGGGTTTTGCAACAGCGGCTGCAACGCGCGGTGGACGATGAGATCGGCGTAGCGGCGGATCGGGCTGGTGAAGTGGCAGTAGTCGCCTTTCGCGAGACCGTAGTGACCAATGGGTTCTGCGGAATAGGCGGCGCGTTTCAGACTCTTGAGCAAACCGAGCTTGATGATATGTTCCTCCGGCGTGCCTTTTGACTCATCTAACAACTTTTGGATGTGAGCGCGGTTGGTGAGATCGCCGGGGCGGTAGCCATGGAGTTTGGCGGTCTCGGTGTAATCCATCAGCCGCGATGGATCGGGATCTTCGTGGATGCGATAGACGGCGGGTTTCATCCGTTCGCGCAGGATTTTGGCGACGGCGTCGTTGGCGGCGAGCATGCATTCCTCGACGAGTTGATGGCTCTCGGTATGGATCACCGGCTCGGCGGCGACCGCGCGGCCTTTCGAATCGAGGCGGATTTTGATTTCCGGCATTTCGAGGTCGAGTGCGCCTGCGGTGAAACGTCTGCGGCGCATGAGGGATGCGAGTTTCCATGCCTCGCGCACCATCGTGACGAGTTGCGGATCGGAGTTCTTCGGCGCGGGTTTTCCATCGAGGATCGCTTGTGCCTGCTCGTAGGAAAGCTTGGCGCGGCTGTGGATCACGCAGTCGATGAAGCTGGCCTTGGTGACTTTTCCTTCGGCGGAAATTTCCAACAAAGCACACTTGGTGAGTCGATCGACATCCGGCTTGAGCGAGCAGATGCCGTTGGAAAGCTCCACCGGCAGCATCGGCAGCACGCGGTCCACGAGATAAGTCGAGTTGCCGCGTTCGACGGCTTCCTTGTCCATCGCGCTGCCCGGTTTGATGTAATGCGAAACATCGGCGATGTGCACGGCGAGCGACCAACCGTTGCGGGTTTTCTCCACCCAGAGCGCGTCGTCGTGATCTTTCGCGTCGGCGGGGTCGATGGTGATGACGAGTTTGTCGCGCCAATCGATGCGGCGGGCGATTTCCGCGGGTTCTGGTTCCTCCGGCACGGCGCGGGCGGCGGCGAGCACCTCATCGGGAAACGAAGTGCGCAGCCCGAAGCGGTGGATCACGGCGATCATGTCCACGCCCGGATCGCCGGGCCAGCCGAGCACCTCGATGATGCGCCCGCGCGGCGTGGTTTTGGGATCGTTCCAATTTTCCAAATCCACCACCACCATCTGCCCCGGCTGGGCAGTGGTGTCGCCGCTGAGTTCGACGCGGCCATCGACCGCCTTGTCCTCGCAATCGATCCAAGAGAAACCTTTTTCGTTGCGGAAAATCCCGACGAGTCGTCCCGAGCGGCGGGAGAGGATTTTTTCCACCTTGCCGCGCGGTTCGTCCGGGGTGTCCGGGATAATTTCACTGCGGGTCCGGAATGGCCGTTTGGGGCTGGGTTTCTGCAGGGAAATCAGGACGCGGTCGCCATCCAGCGCGGTGCCGGCATCGCGGCGCGGGATGTGGATGCGGTTGAGGGCGACCAGGTCGAGGCCGGTGGCGAGGTTGGATTCATCGGTGGCATCCGGGAAAAAGAACGCGTGGCCCTTGGGGTGGAATTTGAGCGAGCCGGTGAGAGTATTGCCGGTTTTGGCGCGCAGCAGGTAGCAGGCTTTTTTTCCTTCGTGGATGAGACCGTCGGCCACCAGCGCTTCGATGGCTTTGCGGAGTTCCGCGCGCTGCTCCACGGGCACTTCGAGTTGGCGGGCCAGCGATGATTTCGTCATCGGCTGGGTGGGGTGGGCGCGCATGTGATCGAGAACCGCGTCTCGCAAATTTCCTCCGGGCATGGCTTGAGCTTGTCGCTTTGCCCTCCTGTTCGCAACGGCAAAGGCGGGAATTAAATATTGCGGACCCATTCCTGCGAGCTTAGGTGTTTACCATGTCTATTCGGAAATCGCCGAAAGTCTTTTCAGATCACCAGAAAATTGTGTTTGCCCCGCATTCCTGAAAATCCATCCTCAGCTCGTCATGAAAATCCCATCCCACCGCCGCCCGCACGG
>CANLKN010000095.1 GCA_947491475.1 Akkermansiaceae bacterium
TGTTGGGGCACTTCGAGGATGTTGGACATGCTCCCCGATCCAAGCACTTTGGCAGCGCCCTGAGGGAAGCGGTTTTACATCCGCAAGTGGTGCACTTTGAATTCTAACAAGTGATTATCAGGTGGTGCACTTTGGGTGATCGCCGACAGTTTTGCGCGTTCTGAATCGGAAACCCGAAAGTTCTGCCATTCACCTGAAGGGAAATGTTTTCTCCTGCAACCGGGGAGCCCTCGGCATTTAACAGCACGGCGAGTCCGTCTGGAGAATGAACGGAGCGCGCCGTGGTCGGCTGGCTTCACCAGCTTGCGTGCCGCAGCGCTCGCGCTGCCGGGCCATGCGTAATCGTCGGTCGGAGTGGCCGGGATGTATTTCGCGGTGGGGGTGCGGGCGAAGCCGGTGTTTTTCCCGGTTTTGAAAAACGCGTCCAGATGTTCGAGTGCCTTTTCCAGAACGAGCGGCTCGGCATAGTCGAGGTGTTTCCAATTCCGGGAACCATCGGGCCTCTGCACAAACAGTTCCGGGTGCTGCTTTCCATAGAGGGTTTTCCATGCCGCGACATCATGGGTGTGGTTGCACTCGAAGTTCAGCGAACTCCCGGTTTGCAAGCCGATGTAATCCAGATTGCGCCCGTGGGACATGCGGTGCTGGAACACCGGTGCCTCCTCAATCGGCAGGCTGGAGCCGATGGTGAGCATCTTGATTTCCGGGATCACCGTCCCGATTTCGAACAGCGCTGGATCGCGCAGGCTGGAAAAGAAAAAGCGGAAATCCAGCACGCGTTCAGCAAAGATATCAACGGCGTGCGTAAGGCCGCGGTCCACGGCGACCGGCCAGTTGTTGGTGCCCTTTGGCGCGATCTCCCCCACGATGAAAAGATCGTCGCCCTGCCGGGAGATCGAGATTCCCTCAGGCGCGGTTGGCGGAGCGACTCGGCTCTCCAGGTGCGGTCCATGACCGACGAAGATCCGCACGCCGGATGTTGGCATTTCTCCAGCCTTCACGATCGGGACACGGCGGCCGCCCGCCTTTTCGACGAGCATTTGCAATCGCCCGGCTGCGGCCGCCTGCGTGTCTTGCGGCTCTCCGCGCTGGTTCAGGGCTTTCAGCGGTTCGTCCGGAATGATGATCGCGACGTCGTCTTTTTCAAAATCGATCACCAGTGCCGCCTCACGGGCTTGTGGCGCTTCACCTGGGTCTGCCGCTTCGCAAGGCCCCGCATTGCAGTCATTGAAGGATAAGGGAATGCCCATCTGTCCTGCTCCCGATGAGTTTTAAATTTAAAATTATTGATTAATTTTTTAAAATAAACAGAATTCATCCGTATCAACTTTACGGATGAATTTGCCCCGCCATCGATTCTCTCGTCTTATTGGCATGATCATTTTGCTTGTGGCGCCGCGCCCGCAAGCAGCGCTCAAGGCTGAGGATAGCGCTCAGGTCTCCACTCCCGGCTCCTGGATTTTCCGCGACTTGGAGATGTGCATGGCGAAACAAAAATCATCAGCCTTGCTGATCCATGCCTTAAGCCCTGGGAGCCTGGGCATCGCCTGATTTTTCTTTTGCGATTGGAGTTCGCAAACCAAAAACCCCCGGTTCGCCATACGAACCGGGGGTTTTTCACCAAATATTTGAATGGCTAAATCAGGCTTCAGCGGTCTTTTCCTCTGTAGCTTTCTCAGCGGTGTCACCGGCGTCCACGGAAATCACGAGGGTAGTGATCACCTGTGGGTGCAGGCGGATGGAAACCTCGGTCTTGCCGGATTTCTTGACGGGCTTTTCAAGCTCGATCGCGTGGCGATCGATGACGATGCCGGCGGCTTCGAGTTCCTTGTGGATATCCATGCTGGTGACCGAACCGAAAGCCTTGCCACCTTGGCCGGTGGAGAGGGTGAACTTCGGTTTGAGCTTGGAAATCTTGGTGGCAAGCTCTTGGAAGGAGAGAATTTCCTCTGCTTCACGGCGGGCCCGGGCGGTTTTGAGGGCCTCCACGTGGCGGAGATTGGCGCGGGAGGCTTCATACGCCTTGCCCTGGGGCACCAGATAATTGCGCGCATATCCAGCGCGGACTTTGACGACATCGGCTTCGGCACCAAGGCCTTCGATTTTTTCTTTGAGGATGACTTGTGCGTTGGCCATGGAAAATAGGGTGTGTGAATTCGTTTTGGGGGGCGGCGATTTAGGCCCTGCTCCAAACCGAGTCAAGAAGAATGACAGCTAAACTGACAGTATTGGGCGTCCCGCCCGCTGCGTAGCTCACTTCGGTTCTCCATGGTCGTTGAGCGGGCCGGGTTCGTAATCGGTGGGGTTGACCCAGCTGGTTTTGATTTTTTCGCCTTTGAGGAGACGCTCATACAAGCCTCGCTCCACGCCTGCATAGGGGTAGTTGTCGAAGACTTCGCCCCGGCCGAACATTCGCGGGTCATCCTGCTCTTCAAGTCTGGCGATCATGCGTTTTCCCATCGCGGCGCGGCGTTCCTGGTGTTCGGGCGTGGCGGCGAGGTTGTTCACGCAGTCGGGGTCGTTGGCGATGTTGAACAACTCCTCGGCCGGGCGTTTGCCGAAGCAGAGGAGCCAGTTGCGGTCGCCGGGCTTGGCCCGGTTGGCGTTCAGAATTTCGGTTTTGGTCGCGCCGCCGTCGGTGTTGAGATAGCCGGTCTCGGGATTGCCGGCGGGCCAGCGGTCGGGTGCGAAGTTTCGCGAGTAGAGCCATCCGTCCATGATGATGCTGCGGATCGGGTAGCCTTGGTCCTTGGGGCGGCCGACATCGTGGCGCTCCTGGCCGAGGATGAGGTAGTCGCGGCCCTGCTGGATGGAGTCGGTTTTTCCGGAATTGAAAATGTCGGCAAGGCTCTTGCCGGGGCTGGGCATCATGCCGGCTTCGTCCCAGTGAAAGCCGGCGGCTTCGAGGATGGTGGGGGCGATGTCGATGAAACTGGTGTAGTCGCGCACGACGCGGCCGGGCTCCTTGATTCCGTTCTTCCACATGACGGCGAAGGGCAGGTGGTTGGCGGCTTCATAGAGGTTGCCTTTCTCGCGTGGGAAGGGCCGGCCGTTGTCGGAAGTGACGATGATCAGGGTGTTGTCGAGCTGGCCGCGGTTTCCGAGTTCTGTGATGACGCGGCCGATGTGGCGGTCGAGGTGCTCGACTTCGAGCGCGTAGTCTAACAGATCGTTGCGGACTGCGGTTGTGTCCGGCCAGTAGGCGGGGATGCGGTCGATGTCGGTGAGTTGTTTCCCGCCCTTTGCCACGCCGCTGCCGTATTCGTAGTCGCGGTGGGGTTCGTTGATGCCCATCCAGAAGCACCAAGGGCCATCTTTGGGAGCGGCATCGAGGAAGTCGGTGAAATTGGCGGCGTAGTCGTTACGATCAATCTGGCCGGTGGGGGTTGGAGCAGTGCGATTTTCAAAGGCCTGTCCGGTGAGTGGGCGGGGTTCGCCTTTGGCATCGAGGGCGGTGCCGGGTGCCCAGCCTTTGCCGGTCATGCCGGTGAAATAGCCGCGCTCGCCGAGGGCTTCTGGGTAGGTCTTGAACTCCTGCGGGAAAAATCCGCAATGGTTGCCGGCTTCATTGAGCTGCCATGGGTTGCGCCCGGTGAGGATGGACGCGCGGGAGGGCGCGCATTTGGCGTTGGGCGTGTAGGCGTTGTCGAAGCGGAGACCTTCGCTTGCCAAGCGGTCGAAGGACGGAGTTTTGATCCAGGTGCTGCCGTAGGCTCCGGCGTCGCCCCAGCCCCAATCGTCGGTGAGGATGAGGAGGATGTTGGGGCGCTTGGTGTCCGCCGCACCCGACACGGAATAGGCAGCGGCCACGGCGAGGGTGATGCAGGACAGGGAGGCTTTCATGGGGCTTGGGATATGAAACTGCCATGCGATTTGCCAGATTTCATTGAACTTTTACACAGCCGTCCCACAGACTGGGCGCGGCGCGCCCTGAGGTCGTTTCGGGAGAATGGCGATTGCGACTTTTTTGCGAGCAGCTGATATATCCCGGTGTTTACGCGGCGATGCTGTCTCACGACATCACGTCTTGGCCGGCGCAAAACCCGCAAACCACGCTTGTTCGAGCGCTCCGATCACCTTGAAGCGCCCGGATGCTGTCCCATAGGATTTCAACACCGCCAGCAGGTCCAGTCGCTCCACAATGCCGAGCGCGTGACGGCGAAGAGCCGGGTGAAACCGTGACCCCATTCCGACAGGTGCGCCATGAACCTCAGCTGCACATACACCAGCCCGCTTTTTCTTCCCTAGCTAAGCCGTCCTGTGGGACGGCTGTGAAATCAATCATCAAAAAATCACAGCATGGCAGACTAGTGAAAGACCCATTTTACTGGATGCGTAAGCGTGGTGGCTGTGAAGTGGCGATTCTTTGCTGCCACCAAACGAATATTAGTATGACATTCCCTCAAATCGACCCGGTCAAACCGTGAAAACTCTCAAGCATCCGTAATAGAACGCTTTAATCTGATCCGAGCCACCCACCATCCCATGAACAAACGTCTCCGCCTGCCACTCTTGTTTCTCGCGCCCGCCTGTCTTTTTCCGTCCGCCCGCGCCGACGATAAACCAGACAGCTTGTTCGTAGCTGTGGACGGCAGCGACGCCCATCCCGGCACCAAGGAGAAACCCTTCGCCACGTTGGAGCGGGCGCGTGATGAAGTGCGCAAGGTGAAGGCCGCCGGCCTACCGGTTGTCGTCACTCTGCGCGGCGGAGATTATCTCCGCTCCGCCACATTGGAACTCACCAAGGAGGATTCCGGAACCGCCACCGCTCCGGTCACTTGGCGCGCCGAAAAGGGTGAACGCGTGAGGCTGCTTGGCGGGCGGATCTTGACCGGATTCCAACCCGTCACGGATCCAGCCGTCCTGGCACGCATCGATGAAGGTGCGCGCAAGCAAGCGCTTCAGCTCGATCTCCGATCCCTCGGCATTACCAGCTACGGAGAACTGACATCGCGCGGGCGAGCATTTGACCGACCGGTTGCCGTCGCGCACTCGGAGCTCTTTTTCGACGACCGGCCCATGACTCTCGCCCGGTGGCCAAACGAGGGCGATTTCATAAAGATCGCGGGCCATCCAGCGCATGCGGATCCCAAAGCCGAGTTCGGGACCTTGCCGGCGGGTTTCCATTATTCAGGCGACCGGCCCCGGCGATGGCAGGATACAAGCGACCTCTGGATGCACGGCTACTGGGTCTTCGACTGGGCGAATTCCTACGAGAAAGTGGCCGCGCTGGATTTGGAACAGCGCCTCATCACCACGGCTCCGCCTTACGGTATCTATGGCTTTCGCAAGGACCAGCGGTTCTATTTCCTGAACCTGCTCGAAGAGCTCGACCAGCCCGGCGAATGGTTTTTGGATCGCAGGAGCGGCGTTCTTTACTTCTGGCCGCCTGATTCCAAAAGCGACCCTGAGATTATGCTTTCGTTGCTCGAACAACCTCTGCTGAAACTCACCGACGTCTCGAATGTCACGTTCCGCGGCTTTACCTTCGAAGCCACCCGCGCCAACGCTGTGGAAATCCGCGGCGGATCTAACAATCGCATCGCCGGCTGCCTGATTCGCAACATTGGCAACGCGGCGGTAACGATCGAAGGCGGCACGGGTCACGGCGTGGTGGGTTGCGACATTCTCGATACCGGCGATGGCGGCGTGGCAATGGTCGGAGGAGACCGGCAGACACTCACGCCGGGCGGGCATTTTGTGGAAAACTGCCACTTCCAACGCCAGGGCCGCTGGTCGAAATGTTATGTGCCCGCGATCCGGATGGAGGGCGTCGGGCTGCGAGCCTCCCACAATCTCATCCATGATCTGCCGCACTGTGCGATTATCTTCCTGGGCAACGAGCATCTGATCGAGTTCAACGAGATTCATCATGTCGCCATGGAGACCGGAGACGTGGGTGCCATCTACTCAGGTGACGACTACAGTTTTCGCGGCAATCAGGTCCGCCATAACTTCATCCACCACACCGGCGGCTACGGTCTCGGCTCCATGGGGGTTTACATGGACGACTGGGTGAGCGGCACCGAAATTTTCGGCAATGTCTTTTACAAGGTGAACAGGGCGGTCTTCCTGGGAGGTGGACGTGATCACCAGGTGACGAACAACCTGTTTGTGGACTGTGATCCTGCGGTCCAGATGGATGCCCGCGGCCTTGATCCAAGCTGGCGCGCCGGCATTGATGTCCGTTTGCGCGCCAGCCTTGCGGCGGTGCCGCGGCCGCTCTACCGGGAGCGCTATCCGGATATGAAAACCCTCGACGCCTATTACGGACCTCCCGAAGGCCCGGCCATCACCGGCGAAGCGTTCAAAGGGATTCCGCCGGAGAATAACTCCTTGGAGAGAAACGTGTGCGTCGGAAAATGGGTGGAGGTCCACTGGTATGCGACCCTTGAGATGCTGCGACAGGAGAAGAATCTGACGGATGCGGCGTCAAGCCTCGCCAAGCCCCCCAACGACCAATCGCCCGCCACGGATTTCGAGTTGAAGAAGGACTCCCCCGCGTGGGCGCTCGGTTTCCAACGAATTCCGCTTGAGCGGATCGGTCTGGTGAAATACGAAACCCGGATGTCATGGGACGACAAAGCATCCCGTGTGGAAGAATTCCGACGCGGCCACCTTCACCCCCGCAAAACAAACTGATTCCCGACCACCATGGCCTCATCAAAATCAACACGTCGAAAGTTCATCGCCAGGGCCGCCACCGGCAGCTTGGCCACAGGTGTTCTGCCCACTCTGGCCACGGCCAGCGCAAGCGGCGAGCCGGTCAACTCATCCGCCGAGGGCAGCCAGCGGCTCCCGCTCGAACCGTTGCGGAAATGGGAAGCGCTCCAGTATGGCATGTTCATTCACTTTGGCATGAGCACCTTCGTCCAGAACGAACTGCCCGACGGCAAAGCTCCAGCCGCCACCTACAATCCAGACCGATTGGATGTGGACCAATGGGTTTCCGTCGCCCGGGATGCGGGGATGAAATATGCCATTCTCACCACCAAACATGTGGCCGGCCATTGCCTGTGGCCGAGCAAACACACCGATTACACGGTGGCGAACAGCGGGAACACGACCAACGTCGTGGAAAAGTTCTGCGAGGCCTGCGCCAAGCGCGGCGTTCTGCCCGGCTTCTACTATTGCTCCTGGGACAACCATCACCGCTTCGGCAGCCGGACTCCATCGGACGGCGGGCCGTGGAAGGAAATGAACGACATCCCCAGGTCGGAGGACAACCTGCCGCCGTTCACCACCTCGATCTATCAGAATTTTCAAACCGCCCAAATCACCGAGCTGCTCACGCAGTTCGGTCCCATCGCGGAAATGTGGGTGGATATTCCCGGCGTCCTGGGCCGCGGCTATCGGACGTTTCTTTACGATCATATCGCCACGTTGCAGCCGCAAACGTTCATCATGATGAATAACGGCATCTGCGACGGCGCCAACTACGACGTCGCATACGCATGGCCATCGGACCTGATCGCACTGGAACGGAATGTCCCGCCCGGAGACGGCCACCGGAGGTGGCGGGAAATCGAGGGAAAGAAGTATTACATGCCGGGCGAAGTCTGCGATCCCATTGGCAAGGACTGGTTCTGGGTCGAGGGCGACAAACCGCGCCCGGACGAGGCCCTGCTGAAGCAGTTCAACAACTGCCGCGCAGGCAACGTCAATTTCCTGCTGGATGTTCCGCCGGACATGCACGGTTTGATCCCGGAAGAGACCGTGGCGGCACTCATGCGCCTGCGGAAAAACGCGGAAATCGAATGAAAACCATTACCCCGGAAGCCTCCGCACTCCTGCCGCCCGGACCGATGGCGAACCGCAAGTCCCTGGCTCGGGTTGTCTGCCTTGCCTCCTTGGTTCTGCTGAACGGATGCGACAGCAAAACCACCCAGACTCCAACTGCGAAGGATTCGCCACCCGCTGCCGCCGGGGTTCGTTTCCTCCTCTTCCTTTCTATCAGACCCTCATGATGACACGCCTACTCTTCGCATTATCCGCCCTGCTCCTGCTGGGCATCACCACCGCGACTCTTCACTCCGCCTCTGCGTCTGTGGACGGAAATGACCGCCTGCCGGACGGCTCGACTTTTTTGAGCTGGGAGTTGCCGCCGAATTGGACCCGCACCTATCATGTGGACCAGCGGAATCCGCAGGCGTCGGACCAGAACCCCGGCACTGAGGAGCAACCGTGGAAAACGATCCAAAAGGCGGCGGATGTTTTGCAACCCGGAGAGCGGGTGGTGATTCATGCGGGAACCTATCGGGAATGGGTGAAACCCATCCGCGGCGGCACCAGTGCGGCGGCGATGATCGGCTACCATGCGGCGGAAGGTGAGGAAGTCGTGCTTGCCGGTTCAGATGTCTGGAGTGCTGCGTGGCAGTCCACCGTGAATCAAGACCGACCGGCGGAGGCATCGCCGA
This sequence comes from Akkermansiaceae bacterium, assembly GCA_947491475.1. Taxonomy (GTDB): domain Bacteria; phylum Verrucomicrobiota; class Verrucomicrobiia; order Verrucomicrobiales; family Akkermansiaceae; genus Luteolibacter. The sequence continues at coordinate 8,418 of CANLKN010000095.1, forward strand.
CGTGGCGTGCGGAACTTCCTCCAGTCGCCCGTGGTGGATCGGCTTTCTCCCGGAAGAACTTTCCCAAACTTGAGGAATGGAAGAAGACCGCGCCGGATTTTTTTAACGAAACCAACCCGGCCAACGACCTCCGTTGCGGCCAGCTGTTTCTCGACGGTGAACCGCTAGTGCAGGTGGGAAACTACGCCGATTTGCTGAAAACGGAGCACGCATTCTGGGTTGAGAACACCGATGCCGTGCATGTCCGCTTGCGCGGCGACGCTTCTCCCGTCGGACGTGATTTTGAAATATCCGTGCGCGAACAGGTGTTCGCGCCGACAGAGAAGTTCTTGAGTTATATCCGGGTGAGCGGTCTGAAGATCCGCGCCGCGGCAAATGGCATTCCCATTCCTTATCCGCAGAAGGGGGCCGTGAGCGCCACACTCGGGCATCACTGGATCATTGAGGACTGCGAAATCGGACATGCCAACGGCATCGGAGCGGACATCGGCGGACAGTGGTGGGACTTGAGTGAGGGCCGGATGCTGGGATGCCACATCGTGCGACGGAATCACATTCACCACAGCGGCGTTTGCGGTCTGGCGGGCTGGCATGCGGGTGCGAACCAGCATCTGCTCATCGAGGACAACCTGATCGAACATTGCGGCATGCTGCCGATTCAACTCCATCAGGAGTCCGGCGGCATCAAATTGCACCGCGTCCTTGGCAGTCTGATCCGCCGCAACGTGTTCCGCCACAACCGTAACTCCGCCGCTCTCTGGCTCGATGGAGGATGCGCGAACACCCGCGTCACACAGAATCTTTTCCACGATACGATCGGTCTGGGATACGGTGCGGTTTTCATCGAAATCACCCAGGGTCCGAACCTGATTGATAACAACATCATCGTGGGCAGTGACATCCACGGCATCTATGCCACCGACATGGCGCGGCTGATAGTGATGCAGAATCTCATCGCCAATGTGGGCAAAGGTTCCGCAGTGCATTTGTTCCGGGCGGGCAAGTGGCGGTTTCGAGACCAGGTGCCTTGGGAAGACGAGCAATGGGTCGAGGGGAATGTGTTTGCCGGCGTGGACCGCTACGTGCAACTCCCTAACCTCACGTCAACAAGTCTGGCAAATGTGCTGGGTGGCCGGCACGCTGATGCGGGCACGCCCTTCAGCCTGTTCAGCGAGTATCATCCTGAGAAGAACGGTGAATACGATCTTGCCGCCTGGAATGCCATGGGGCTCGATGCCGCTTCCGTCGAGCAGCCGATGGAGGTGGTTTTCGATGAACGGACCTGGGAACTGCGCGTCAAGTCCACGCCGCCGGGGGCCGCCATGCCTTTTGCGGGTGTCGGGGTCAAGGTGCGTCTGCCGAGCATGGCGGGCGTGTTCGAATTCCAGCAGGCCGATTTTCTGGGATTCCCGCGCTCTCCCGATGCGCTGCACGCCGGGCCGCTGCTGAACCTGCCACTGGATGGCACACCCGTGAAGGTGGACCCGCGCCGGTCGTCACAACCATAAGCGGAAAACCTATAAACTACTTTCATGACCGGCATATCACTCACCAAGCGCCTGAGCTACGGGGCCGCTGACACGGCAGGACAACTCGTGTTCTGCGTGATTTCATTCTACCTGCTCTACTTCTATACCGACGTTTACGGCATCTCCCTCGGCGCCGCTGGCACGATCCTGTTGATCGCCCGGATCATCGATGCCATCGATGCTCCGATCTGGGGCATCATCTTTGACAAGACGAACAGCCGCTGGGGGAAAAGCCGCCCCTGGTTTCTGTGGCTCTGCGTTCCGTTCGCCACGTTCGGCGTGCTGACTTTCCTGACTCCCGATCTGGGGCATTCCGCGAAGGTCTGGTATGCCGCCGTTACCTACATTGTGTGCAGCATCTTATTTACGGGAATCAACACCCCGATTACCACCATTCTGCCAGCCTTGACGCCACATCCAAAGGATTGGATGGTGCTGATTTGTTACCGGATGTATGGCTCGAAGCTGGGGGTGTTGATTGTGAATCTGACGGCGCTGCGCATGGTGGCATGGCTGGGGAAGGGGGACGACCAAAAGGGATTCATGCTGACGATGCCGATTTACGCGACGGGCACGGTTCTTCTGTTTTTGCTGGCTTTCCGCAACCTGAAGGAAGTGGTCAGGGAGGAAAGGAAAGAGATGCCGGTCAAAACCGGTTTTCGCGCGCTGCGGGGAAACTGGCCATGGATGATCGTTTTCGCGAGCTCCATGTGCTTCTGGATCGCCTTCATCGCCAGAATATCCTGCGCCCCCTATTTCTTTGAATACACACTGCACCGGAAAGACCTGATTCCGCTGGCGAACAGTCTCGATTTCATCTCCCTGATCCCGGTTTTTTTCCTGTCCCGTCTCTGCTCCTTGACCTCCAAGCGCAATATCTGGATCGCCGGTCTGGTCGGGATGGTTGTGGGGCAGCTGATCATCTTCATGGGTGTCCGCCATGGCGGCTCAACTGCCATGATTCTGACGGGCTGGGCTTTTGGTTTCATGCTCAGTGGCCTTGTCATGCCGATGCCTCTCGCGGTGCTTCCCGAGAGCGTCAATTACGGAGAATGGAAGACCGGCGTCCGGGCCCTGGGACTGTTGACCGCCATTGGTTTCGCATTTTGTTTCAAGGCGAGTAGCGGACTGGGAGGAGCCCTGCCTGCCTGGATCATGGCCGCTCATGGATATGTGCCCGGTGTAAGGCAAACGGCCGCTTCGCTGGCTGGTATCGAGATCAGTTTCATATGGTTGCCGGCGGTCTTCTTCGCGCTGGCCGCCATCCCCGTCCTGTTTTACAAAAAATACGAAAGTCAGGAACCGCAAATACGGGCGGAATTGGACAGGCGCAAAGTGCTTGCTGTTCAAACCGATTTTTCTGAGTGAATACTGCAACAATTTAAAACCCTCACCGTATCCTTTGCTCACATGCATTCAAAAAAGACGCTTCTTCTCAGTCTCCTCATCGCCAGCGGACAGCTTATCGGCCACGCGACGGCGGCAGAGATCTTCATCTCTCCCGCAGGCAGCGACTCGAATCCCGGCACGGCGGAGAAACCCTTGGCCACTCTCGGGGCGGCGCGTGATGTCATCCGGAAGCAGCGACAGCAGCAACCGGGGATGGACGCGCGGGTGATCATTGGGGAAGGGACGTATCCCTTGGGTGGCACGGTGGAATTCAGGACGGAGGATTCAGGTGTGGTTTATGAGGCGGCCTCTGGCGCGAAGCCGGTGTTTTCCGGAGGAACCCGCATCACCGGTTGGGAAAAACAGGGAGAACATCTCTGGCAGGCCAAAGTACCGGAAGTCGCGGCGGGTGATTGGTATTTCGAGCAACTCTGGATCAATGGCCGCCGCGCGACCCGCGCACGCACACCCAACGAGGACTGGACCTACATGCGGGGAGCCACCGCCAAAGGCCTCGATCCCATCACCGGAAAAGAAGCCGCGTTAAACCACGCGCTGATCATAGGATATCCGGACACGTTCGCGCCGCTGGCCGGCGTTGCTCAGGAGCGCCTGAGCGATGTGACGGCCGTGGTCTATCACTCGTGGGAGATATCGCGCCATCGCGGGCGCTTTTTCGATCCGAAGAACGCATGGCTTTACGTCACCGAAATCAATGCCAATACCGGACCCTACATCGACTTCGCCGCTGGCAAGCGCTACCACTTGGAGAATTTCCGTGCGGCGCTGGATGCGCCCGGCGAATGGTTTCTCGAACGCGACGGCACCTTGCTCTATTGGCCCCTGCCGGGCGAGGACATGTCGAATGCGGAGGCCGTGGCCCCGCGTGTCGGGCAGTTCATCCGCATCAAGGGCGATGCGGAGAAACCTGTGGAAAATCTCACGTTCCGTGGGCTGCGGTTTCTGCACGGGCAATACATCCTGCCGCCCGGCGGCCATGCGGATGGCCAGGCGGCGAACGACATTCCGGCGGTGATTCTGGCGGACGACGCGAAGCGCATCACATTCGAAAATTGCGAGATCGCACATGTCGGGTTGTATGCCATCTGGTTCCGCAGCGGTTGTGAGGGAAACTCCGTGCGCAGTTGTTATCTGCACGATCTGGGCGCGGGAGGAGTCCGGTTGGGCAATGGTTGGAACACCGATGGAGCGCCGTCGCGCAGGGTTTCCAGCCACAACACGGTGGAGAACAACATCATCCGCGGCGGCGGGCGGATCCACTACGGCGCGATCGGCGTCTGGATCGGTCACAGCTCCGACAACGTCATCGCGCACAATGACATATCGGACTTCATATACAGCGGCATTTCGGTGGGCTGGGTGTGGGACTACAGTGAGAGTGCGGCCAAGCGCAACCGCATCGAGTTCAATCACATTCACCACCTCGGCAGCGGCGTGCTGGGGGACATGGCCGGCATCTACACACTGGGCCTGAGCGAAGGCACGGTGATTCGCGGCAATTACATCCATCACTTGCGCAGCAGCCCATCCATGGTCTTCGGCATCTACCTCGACCAGGCCAGCAGCGGAATCGCGGTGCGGGACAATCTGGTCCACGACGTTGGCACCGCGTGTTTCTATCAGCATTTCGGCCGCAACAACCTGGTCGAAAACAACATATTCGCCTTCCCTCTCCAAACCTCGCTTTGGCGGCGCATTGTCGAGCCGCATGAGTCGTTCCGTGCGGAACGAAACATCATGGTGGGTCCGGGCGTTTCTTTTTTTGGCGGCACGGTGGTGGAGGGCAAGGTGTCGCTCGACCGGAATCTTTACTGGCCCGCGGATGGCAAGACCGCGGACTTCGGCGGGATGGGATTTGCCGAATGGCAGCAACGCGGCCAAGACAAGAACTCGCTGGTGGCCGATCCGGGATTTGCGGATCTGGCGCAGCGAGATTTCCATCTGGCCGCCGATTCCCCGGCGCTGCGCCTCGGATTCGTGCCCTTCGACTATTCCAAGGCCGGCGTGCAAGGAGATCCGGCGTGGCGGAAACTGGCTGGCGAGCAGTCGTTCCCTGATTTCAACCTCACTCCCTACAGTCCGCCGCTGCCTCCGCTCGAACTTGAAGAGGGCTTCGAAACAGACATATCCGCGTCCTCCTACAGCATTTCCAACGGCGGCGAGGCCAAGACGCTGGCCCCGACGGACGAAATGGCAGCGACCGGCAAGCGCAGCCTCAAGTTCACCGACCAAGCGGGGTTGAAATATGCTTTTGATCCGCATTTGGTGCTTTGGCCGGGGCACTCTGGCGGCATTACCCGATGTTCGTTCGCATTGCGGTTCGGTGCCGGCGTGGAGTTTCAGCATGAATGGCGCGATAACGCGGCTCCATACCGGACGGGACCAAGCTTCAAGGTGACAGGAGGTCTGCTGCAAATGGCAGGCAAAGCCCTTCCGCTGCCGTTGGATGAATGGATTCACTTCGAGATCACCGCGGGATTGGGAGATCAGTCCACGGGCACTTGGGAAATAATTGTGCAGGTGCCGGGCCAGCCTGTGCAGCATTTCAAAGAACTGCCGTGCAACCCGGCATGGAAGTCACTCGACTGGATGGGCTTCATCAGCCATGCCACCGGACCCTCGGTATTCTATCTCGACAATGTCATGATTCATAACAAACCAACAAAGTAAGCTTCTCCCTCCTTCCCGCATGAAAAACTTCCTTGTGATCACGTAGCTTCAAAGACGATCATAACCCACCAACAACGAAATGACTAATCCGATGAAATACAGAGAAGCGAGATACACTAAGCCGCCTCAAAACGCGTTTAGGCTATTGAGCCTGTTATCGATCTGCGGCTTGATGCTCGTAAGCGCGACTGAAACAGCTTCGCCTGAGTTGGTTGCTGGAAATCTTTTTTCTGACGATTTCAGCGGAACCAAGTTGGATGAAACCAAATGGACGCCGTCCATATCGGGCAGCGGTGAAGTGACGGTTGGCGGCGGTTTTGTGAAAATAAAATCCGCCGAAGGAACAGATGAAAGTGTGCTTTCTGGTGCCGCCAACGCTCTCGCCTTGGGCTACATGGATGATTGGTGGGTTGAGACCCGCTTTGCGGTGCTCGATGAAACTCCGTTCAATAGCTACAATGGGGAAAATCCCCGCCAGTATGTTTTGATTCAAGGAGGCGATGCCAATTGGAACGCCGTCTCGGGCATTGATTTCCGCTTGCTGGCAGATGCCTCCGGACCTGCGGGCAAATCCTACAGCTTGGCATGGCACGGCATGGATAATTCCACGCCGACCCAACAGGCCGAGATCATCAAACCCGATCTCACCAAAAATGCATTCCACACGCTCAAGGCCCACCGGAAAGCGGATGGCAATGTGGACATTTATCTCGATGGCAGTCTGCTCACCACTCGACCTGTCATTAACGGTGACCAGCCACCAGCAGCTTTAAGGGCGGGCGATCTCTCAGCCGGCAACCGCGGGACGCTAACACTCGACTATGTGCGCGTGGGTTCGTCAAAGCGGCAGGATGGCCAAAGCGGTGCCAGCGAGCCAATCGACATCGGCGACCGCCGCGAACTGTTTCTCGACAACCTCATTGTGGGCCGCCTCGAAGGCGGCGCGCGGCGGGTCTTCCACAAACCTGTTCCCCGCGAGGTGGTCATGAAATTCGACCAACCGTGGGAGGGCAACGCCTGCGCCTCTGTTACCGTCTTCCAGGATGGCGACCTCTACCGGATGTATTACCGCGGCATGAACGCCTCCGAGGGTGCTGGAGGCGAAAAGCGTGCTGGCTATGGTTGGTATGAATTTACCTGCTATGCGGAAAGCCCCGACGGCATCCACTGGACAAGGCCTTCGCTCGGCCAGGTGGAATTCCAGGGGTCGAAGGACAACAACATCATTTCCAAGCCCGCCTTGCCGAAAGATTGGGCTATTTGTCCGCTCGTCCCCTTCCGCGATGAAAACCCGACCGCCGCGCCTGACGCGCTCTACAAGGCGATTGCC
>CANLKN010000096.1 GCA_947491475.1 Akkermansiaceae bacterium
CGCCCAACTCACCACCCTCACCGCCTACCGGAAATCGCTGATTCACGAATGCGTCACCGGCAAGCGGCGGATTTCCGCTGCGGATGTCGCCAAGGTAGAAGCCCATCGTTGAATCATCCGTGATAATCCAGCCCCATCGCCATGACCCGCAAACAACTCCAGCATGAAATCGCCCTGGGCGAGGACAGCACGCGCCAGTTCAAGAGCGACGTGCGCAATGCCGAGTCCTTGGCGGCGGAGATGGCGGCTTTTGCGAATTCGGAAGGCGGCCGCATTCTGATCGGCGTGGCGGACGACGGTTCGCTGCCCGGGCTTTCCCCGGAGCAGGTTTCCCGCATCAACCAGCTCATCAGCAATGCCGCTAGCCAGTTGGTGCGCAGCCCCCTGGCGGTGCGGACGGAAAATGCCTCGGTCGGCAAACAACGCGTGGTCATCGTGCTGACGGTGCCCAAGGGGATCGACAAACCGTATTTCGATAAAAATGGAGTGATCTGGCTGAAGAGCGGCTCCGACAAACGGCGGGTGAATTCCAAGGAGGAATTGCGCCGGTTGTTCCAGATGTCCGCCCAATTCCATGCCGACGAGCTGCCGACCAAGGCGGGCATCGACAAGCTCGACAAGCTGCGTTTCCGCGACTTCCTGCGCGATGTGCACCGCATGGAGTTCCCGGATGCGGAAGGGCAACGGCTCAAGCTCCTGCAAAACATGAACCTCGCCACCGACGCGGGATTTCTCAATCTCGCGGGCGTCCTCATGTTCGCCGAGCAGCCGCAATGGATTACCCCGCAATTTGTCGTCAAGGCCATCCGCTATCCGGGCAATGAGATCCATGTCAGCGATTACCTCGATACGGAAGACTTCGAGGGGCCGCTGAAAAAGATCTTCGACGATGCCCTCGGCTTCATCATGCGCAACCTCCGCAAGGTGCAGGCAGGACGCGGCGTGAATGCGCCCGGCCTGCCCGAAATTCCGGCGAGTGTCTTTGAGGAACTGCTCGTCAACGCGCTGGTGCATCGCGACTATCTGGTGAGCGCTCCCATCCGGCTGTTCATCTTCGACAACCGCATCGAAATCATCAGCCCAGGCCATTTGCCCAACAATCTCACCGTGGAAAAAATCCGCGCTGGCAACTCCAACACCCGCAACCCGATCCTCGTGTCGTATGTGGCGAAAGGCCTGCTGCCCTACCACGGACTCGGCTCGGGCATCCAACGCGCCCTCGAACAATGGCCGAAGATCGAATTTACGGACGATCAAGATGGCTGCCTTTTTAGGGTCACCGTGACCCGAAAACCGGTCGCAGAGTTGGATTTGGTGGAGGAAATTGCACCTAAAAACGAGAATGCACCTACAAATGCACCTATAAAAGGCGATTTATCGGGTCAGCCTGACCCGATAAATGACCTTTTAAATGCGATCCGCAAGGCCCCGGACGCGGATTATTCCTACCTAGCCAAAGCGACGGAGGTGAGCGAAGCCACCGTGAAGCGAAATCTCCAAAAGCTGAAGAACCATCAACGCATCCGCCGCGTGGGCTCCAAAAAGACGGGCCACTGGGAAATCATCGACTGATCATGTTTGAAGGACCGGAAAAGAAGTTCCAAAAACACATCGCGGACTTCCTGATCCGCGAGCATGGCTTCGCCGTCCTCACCCAGGACGAGATCACCGACACGGACTTCTATTTCGCCGAGGATCACCTCTACGCCTTTCTGAAAGCCACCCAAGCCGAAACCCTCGAACGGCTGGAAACCAATTACGGCAGCGACGCACGCGACGAGATCTTCAAGGCGCTGTGCGAGGAGATCGGACGCCGCCCGCTGTGGTCGATCATCCGCACAGGCCTGAGCGTGCGCGGTCACGACTTCAAACTCTACTTCCCCAAGCCCCGCTCCAGCGAGAGTGTGGCTAACGAGCTCTATGCCGAGAACCGGATCACATTCATCCCCGAGCTCGTCATCCATGGCGGCAAGCGCCCGGACTTCGGCTTCTTCCTCAACGGCCTGCCCATCGTCACGATGGAGCTGAAGCACGAGAAGAACCAGAACGTGCATGACGCGGTGGCCCAATACGTCGCCCGCGATCACAGCGACCGGATTTTCCAACTACCCTTCCTCCACATCGCCGCAGACACCTGCGACGTGCAGGTGGCCACCGATCCGCGTGCGGAATCGAACTTCCGTTGGTTCAATACCGGCCTGTCGAACCATCCGCTGACAGACGGCGAGTATCCGGTGGAGTTTCTCTACCGCGAGGTCCTCTCCAAGGACAGCCTGCTGGAAGCCATCTCATTCTACCTCGTCCGGGCACCCAAGCAGGATGGCGGGCCCGATCTGCCCGCACGGCCTGCATTCACGCTGTTCCCGCGCTACCACCAGCGGCGTTGCGTGGATCGGACTTGCACGGAGGTGGTGGATCATTTCGTGGAGCACGGCAACCTCGGGCTGAAGTTGCTGGAAAACCACTCCGCAGGCTCCGGCAAGACACTCACCATGTGCTGGATGGCCGACCGCCTGAACAGCCTCTACAAGCCCGGCACCGCCGAGAAGATCGTGGACATCGTGTTCCTGATCACCGACCGCAAGTCGCTCGACAAAAACATCCGCGAGGACATGGAGAAGTTTTCCCACTTGGCGGATAAGGTGCGCTACGCCAAACGCTCCGGCGACCTCCGGCGCTTCATCGAGAACCGCGAGCAGATCATCGTCACCACCCAGCAGAAGTTTCACTACATCCTGAAAAAGATCTCGCGGGACAAGGACTTGCACAAGCTGCGGGTGGCGTTCCTCATCGACGAAGCCCACCGCTCCCAAGAAGGCCGCATGGCACGGGAGCGCAGCCAGCCATTCCGCTCCGAGCCCGTATTCCAAGCCAGCGATACTCTCGCGATGGTGGCGCAGACTCCCACAGTCTATCGGGTGGGAGATGAGGATGAAGATGATGCCGAGGAAGTGACCGCCGCAGAAGTCCACGCACCCGGTGAACCAGATGCCGAGGATGCCCAAGACCAGCAAGATCCGCAGGACAAGATCGCCCGCGTCATCGCCGCGCATGACCTGAACCAGCTCTTCATCGCCTTCACCGCCACGCCATCGCCTGCCACCATCCAGCTCTTCGGCGAACCCTTCGACACCTATAGCGAAGCGGAGGCGATCCAGGAAGGCTACATTCTCGACGTGGCCCAGAGCATCATTTCCTACAAAACGCTCTACAACCTTCGATGCCCCATCGTACCTCTGCCAGCCGAGGAAAAGCTCTACCCGCCGGGGATCGTTTCCAAGGCTCTCAAGAACGTGGCGTTCCAAGACCCGGAACTGATCCAATACAAGTCCGAGGTCATGCTCCGGATCTTCGAGGAGCAGGTGAAACACCTCGTGGGCGGCAAGTCGAAAGCGATGATCGTCGCCACCTCCCGCCTTGCTGGCCTCGAATACCACCGCATCATCACCGAGAAGCTCAAGGATCGCCCCGGAGCTGCTTACAAGGTGCTCTACGCCTTCTCAGACTTCGTCCATCCGAAGACCAACAAAACCATCACCGAACGGGACGTGAATGGCCTGAACGATGGCGAGTTGATCGAGGATCGATTCGAGGAGGATTCCTACCGGTTGATGATCGTGGCCAGCAAGTTCCAGACCGGCTTCGATCAACCGCTGCTGGCAGGCATGTTCCTCGACAAAGCCGTGGCAGACCGCAACGCCGTGCAGACGATCTCCCGCCTCAACCGCTGCCACCCGGACAAGGAGGGTGTGGTGGTGGTGGATTTCACGAACAACGCCAGAGCCATCCTCAAGGCCTTCAACAAATACCGCCACGGATCACCCCATGATCCGGACGAGCCCGATCCACAGAAGTGCATCGAACTCTACGACGAGATCATCGCCAAAGGCGTCTTCACTCAGGCGGACGCCGGGGCCGTCGTTGAGCTGATCAAAAAGAACAAAGGCGGCACCCTGGAAACGCGGGTCAACGAGCTACGCATCCATTTCAACACGGTGATGACCGACGCGGAGGAGCGAAAAGCCTTCGTTTACCTGCTCGCCAAATTCGTGAAGAGCTTCCATTTCCTCAGCGCCTTCTTCAGCTACGAGAAACCGATCACTGAGTTCGCAGCCTTCTGCGAATACGTCGGCCCGCAGCTCATCAAGGCGGGCTCTGTCTCTGATCTCATGAAGCAGATCCGCGCCACAGTGGTCGAGAAAGCCGCTGTGACGGACGAGGGAACCGTCAACATGCCCGCCGGGCAGACCAAGCCCAAGCCGCGCAAGGGTGGCGGTGGTGGCGGTGCTCCCGTCAGAAGAATCTCCGTGCAGGACATGATCGCCAGAATCCGCGACCAGTTTCAAATCACCGAGGAAGAGGCTCTCCACATCCGCGAGGTTTCCGAAGAGAAGATCGCCGACGAATCCGTCCAGCAAACCGTCGCCGCTCACAAAACCGACCTCACGTTCCTCGACACCGTGTATCGCGACCAAGTCAACGGCGGCATCCAAGACGCCTACGCCCTGCGCCAGCTCTACGAGCAGCTCGCCGATCCCAAATACACCGACAAAACCGGCATCTTCGACATCATGGCGCTGACCGTCATCCAGAAAGGACTGGAGTTGGCGGAGGCGAGCTAGAATTTCTGCCCAGTTAGCCAACCTAAACCGCCCAGCCATGCACCCACAATCCGGAACAACCAAAGGCGTGCTGATTCTGTGCATGGTCATCCTTGGCATCCTGCTGCTGCCGCTCCCTTTCACGGCCTACAAGATCCTCAAGTTCTTCCTCTCGCTCTTCTTGCTCTACACCGCAGGCTTTTTCCTGCGTCCACGCAAAAACCTGATGTTCACGCCATCCAATGACCGCGTGGAAGTCGGCACCCGCAATCCCAGCGACGGCGCATTCACCGGCAAGCTCAAGGTTTCCACCACGTATGAGGATGTGGCCGACCTCACCGAGGAAAATTCCCAACTCGTCCGGTTCCTCGACAATGCGCATTTCCTGTGTGAACGGAAATCGCTGCCGCCCATCTCCCTCAAGGTTTCCTTGGGGCTGGTGATCGCGGCGGTGGTGATGAATCCGCTCACGCGGGTCCACATGCCCAGAGTTGACTGGATGTTTCTCGATGTCGTCGTCCTTGGCCTGCTCGCCTACGCCGTGTATCTCATCAATGAGGAGAACGACGGGAAGCGCCCCGCCTTCTCCCTCACGCGCACCATCGGCCAACCGCCCGAATTCCCGTTCATGGGCTTCAACGACACCTGCCGCCAACTCGCAAAGCTCTGGCCTGCCATCGCAGGCGGCGCTTTTGTCATCGGCCTGCTCGGCACCCAGATCGGCGGCGGCAAGTTCGAGGACATCCACCTCGGCTATCTGGTGCTGATGCAGATGCCCATCGCCTTGGGAGCCAGCCTGTTCATCGCCGTGATGATTTACCAATTCATGGGAGCCGTCGCCAACAAGGACGTGGCCGAAACCGCGAGGAGAGAGCAGGTTCCCGGAGAGTTTTCCATCACCGTCATCGCGCTCATCTACATCGCCTTTGCCCTCGGCGGCCACTTCACCGCCGTGCCTGAAGAGGAAAGGACCGGCCCAGCTTTCAACGACCGGTATGATCCTTGAGGAGTGCAGGGATGAGGGATGCGGCAGTCACCACGACAACGCCTAGATTGTGTCGTTTTGACTTTGGGGGTTAGTCTAGGGGATACCTAGACTAGCCGGTTTTCTTAACGCATTGAAAATCAAAGAAGTGGAGCGTAGCGGATTCGAACCGCTGACCCCTTGCATGCCATGCAAGTGCTCTACCAACTGAGCTAACGCCCCTTGCGGGTGGGCGGAGGTTTAGGCGCGGACCTGTGGCGGGGCAAGAGGATTTTTTTGGAAATTTGGAATTCCCGGATGCCTGTTCCGCAGGGGCTGTTTTAGCGTTTGCACTTGGCATGGCGCACAATTCACTTTGCCAGCAGGCGCGGGTCATTATGCTCCGCGGCATGTCGAAATATGCTGGCGAGCAGGTGTTGGTGGTGCCGCGTGCATTGCTGGAGGAAATCGGGATGTTTGAGGGCATCCGGACTGTTGGGTTGGAAAATGCGGTAGTGCGGCTGTTGGATCCGGCGAATCACTTTTTCATGGATCGCGCGTTGGCCGAGGAGGATTCGTCTCACAAGCAGTTGATACCATATTGCGTATTCCGCTGTGGCGACCGGATCCTGCACTACACCCGTGGCAAGTCGGGCGGGGAGAGCCGCCTGCACGCGAAGATTTCGGTGGGTGTGGGCGGCCATGTGAACCCGGTGGACACCGGCGGCGGCAAGACCGGACCGGACGCCTATCACGCTGCGGTCACCCGCGAAATCGAGGAGGAGCTCGACCTGCCCGAAGAACACGAACACCGCATCATCGCGCTGCTCAATGACGAATCAAACCCAGTGGGGCAGGTGCATCTCGGCATCGTGCATCTCGTTGAACTGAAGTCCGATGCGGTTTCGTCCCGCGAGGATGCGCTCGCGGATCTGGGTTTCATGGCATTGACCGATCTGAATGGCGACCGTTTCGAAGATTTGGAAACCTGGTCCCGATTCTGCATCCGGCACCTTGCGCAGAAGGACGTCTGACAACTCCGCCGATGGATACGCAGGAACGCATATTTTTGCGGAGTTACGAACGATTAGAGTGGCGACCAGCTTAATGATTGCTCAATTTGCCTTTGCCAGATTCCACCAACGATTCCCTGTCCAGCCCATGCCTGCCAAAATCAGAGCCGCCAAGCCCCGGATCCTGATTGTCACCCCGGAAATCACCTATCTGCCTCAAGGTATGGGCAACATGACGCAGCGCATGTCCGCCAAGGCGGGCGGACTGGCTGATGTTTCCGCCTCGCTGGTATCGGCCTTGTTCGAACTCGGTGCCGATGTGCACGTCGCCCTGCCCAACTACCGCCGGATGTTCCAAGGCGATGTTTTCAACCTCCACGACAAGGAGTTGAGAAAATACCACGAAGTCTTGCCGGACAGTCACATCCATCTGGCGGAAGACCGGATTTTCTACTACCGCGAGCAGGTTTATAGCAACTACTCCGAGGAATCGATGCGCATCGCACTGGTTTTCCAGCGCGAGGTAATCAATCACATCATTCCGCGGGTGAGGCCCGATTTAATCCATTGCAACGACTGGATGACGGCGTTGATTCCTGCTATGGCTCGTCGGCGCGGGATCAAGAGCCTTTTCACCGTGCATAACATCCACACCTGTCAGGTGTCTCTGGCGCAGGTGGAGGAGGCTGGCATCGATGCTGCGGAATTTTGGATGAACCTTTATTTCTGCGGTCACCCGATCAATTACTGTCATGCCAGATCCCACGTGCCGGTGGACCTGCTGACGTCGGGGATTTTCGCCTCCCACTACATCAACACCGTGAGCCCGAGATTTCTATGGGAAATAGTCGAGGGCTGGCATTCGGTGGTTCCGGACTCGGTGCGCAACGAGCTTCGCAACAAATACTTCGCCGGCTGCTCGGCGGGCATTCTCAACGCACCGGATGTCTCCTACAACCCCGGCACCGATGACTCACTGGCGCGCAACTTCACTGCGGCGGATGTCTTGGAGGGCAAGGCGGCGAACAAACTCGCACTCCAGCGTGAACTCCAGCTCAAGCAGGATGCCAACGCGCCGATGTTCTTCTGGCCCTCGCGGCTGGACCCGGTGCAGAAAGGGCCGCAGTTGCTCACGGAAATCCTGCAAAAAATAGTCTCCGATTACTGGAAGCGCGATCTGCAGGTGGTGGTGGTGGCCAATGGCCCTCATCAGCAATGGATCGATAAAATCGTGGCCGACTTCGAGCTCCACGAGCGTGTCTCGGTGGTGGATTTCGACGAGCGTCTGTCACGCCTTGCCTATGCCGCATCGGATTTCATGCTGATGCCCTCGCTGTTCGAACCTTGCGGGCTGCCGCAAATGACGGCTCCGCTTTATGGTTCGCTGCCGGTGGTTCACGCCACAGGCGGTCTCTACGATACCATCCGCCATCTCGACGTGGATTACTCAAAGGGCAATGGTTTCCGCTTTGATCATTACAATTCCGAAGCGCTACGCTGGGCGATCGACCGGGCCATGGAGTTCCATGCGCTGCCTGCGGCTGTGCGCGAGCGAGAACTGGCGCGCGTGATGGAGGAAAGCGCGCATGAGTTTAGTCATAAAGAGGTGGCACGCCGGTATATCGAAATCTACGAAGACATGCTTGAGCGACCGCTTGTCGAGACCGAATCAGGCGAGGCTATCAAAGCCATCGCCGAAGCCGTCGAAAAAAGCACCGGCTCCTATTTGCCCAGTCCATTGTAACTTTTTGACACTTCCATAACGATCCTCTGCCAGCCCTTCAATGGCTGATATGGTTCTTGGAAGCCACTACCGGTTGTGAATTCCAAACCCGGCTCAATGAGGGATTGAAAACTTGTGTGCGGCGGCGTGTTCAGCCTCGTGGGTGACGGAATGGAGGGAGACTCCGTGTTGCTCTGCGGCCTTGCGGCATTCCTCGTATTCCGGAGTCGCCCGCAGGCCGCCGCCGGGCAGGTGGGAGATTTTCACGGTGATGGTGCCGTAGCGCGTTTCCACGGTGTCGAAGTGGCGGTGAAGCGCGTCCCGGCGGGTGTCCGAGCGGCGGATGCCGAGGGTGGAGGTTTCTTCGAATAGGATCTGTTCGAGGCGGTCGGCATCGGCGGGTTTGGCTAGCACCTTGATGACTTGTGCCGGGCGGTCCTTTTTCATCTGCGCGGGGATGCTCACGACGTCGAGCGCGCCTTCGGCCATGAGGCGCTGGCAGGCGTGGCCGATGGTTTCGCCGCGGTCGTTGTCGAGATGGGTTTCGAGCACGGTGATGGTTTCGCTGAGCCAAGGGCTGGCGGGGGACGAGTCACCTAACAGAATGCGCAGCACGTTGGGGATGATCATGTCCCGGGTGCCCGCGCCGTAGCCGACTGCTCGCAGGGTCATGGCGGGCAGTGGCCCCCATGCGTCGGCGAGTTCGGTGAGCAGTGCGGCGCCGGTGGGGGTGACGAGTTCCTTGTCGATGGGCGAACCGCAGATGGGCACTCCTTCCAACAGGCCGATGGTGGCCGGCGCGGGCAGCGGGATCTGGCCGTGTGCTCCGTGGATGAATCCACGGCCCATCGGCAACGGGGAAACGACGACATGCCCGATTTCCAATAATTCGATTCCGGCGAGCACGCCGACGACATCGACGATGGCATCGACGCCGCCGACTTCATGCAGGTGGACCTCGTCCACGGACATGCCGTGGATACCGCCCTCGACCTCGCAGATGCGGGTGAAGACGCGCATGGCGCGCTCCTTGACACGTGGCGAAATGTGCGAGTCTTCGATGATCTCACGAATGTCGCTGAGGTGGCGTTCCGGTGCGTGGTCATGGGCGTGGACGTCCACCTTGGTGGCACCGAAGCCGTTTTTGGAAACCTTGCTGATGTGAAGGTGGAAATCGTGGATGTGCAATTTGGCGAGTTCCGCCTCCAGTGCGGCGGCGGGCAGTCCGGCATCGACGAGGGCACCGAGCAGCATGTCGCCGCTGGCACCCGCGATGCAGTCGAAATAGGCGGTTTTCATCAATTAGGCGGGTTGGTTGTTAGAATGCGGTGGGCGGCCATGGCCGCGCCGAAGCCGTTGTCGATGTTGACGACGGTGAGGCCGGATGCGCAGGTGTTGAGCATGCCCAGGAGTGCGGCGAGTCCTTGGAAGGCCGCGCCATAGCCGACGCTGGTGGGCACTGCGATGACAGGGGTGGAAACCAGTCCGCCGACGACGCTTGGCAGCGCGCCTTCCATGCCCGCGACGACGATGACCACTGCGGCGCTGCGGATTTCATCGATGCGTGAAAGGAGTCGGTGGATGCCGGCCACGCCGATGTCGTTGAAGCGGGTGGCTGAGTGGCCGAGAAAGGCGAGGGTGGCGGCGGCTTCACCGGCGACGGGCAGGTCGGAGGTGCCGGCTGAGACCACGGCCACGGTGCGTGATCCGGTGGCGGGCATGGTGCCGATGGAGATGGTGCGGCTGAGCGGATCGTAAGTCGCATCCGGCAGCGCTGCGAGCACGGTGGCCGCGGGTTCGGCGTGAAGACGGGTGCCGAAGGCGGCTCCGTTTGCGGCAGCAAGCGCGCGCAGGTTGTCGATGATTTGCTCCGTGGTTTTGCCCTGGCAGTAGATGATTTCCGGAAATCCCTGGCGTGCAAGGCGGCCGGGATCAAGCGTGCTGTGAGGAGTAACAGACATAGGAGATTTGTAATTTGAAATTTGAGATATTCATGTGAGCACTTCGTTCATGCTGCCGGAGCGGAAGCCTTCTAGATCGATTGATACATAACTGAAGCCGGCTTGTTTGACGGCTTGGATGACGTTTTCGCGGAGTTCGAGGAGTTTGGGCAGGAGGTCGGTTTCGATTTCGATGCGGGCGACGGGGCCGTGGTCTCGCACACGGCATTGGCGGAAACCGAGGGCCTTGAGAGCGGACTCCGCGCGGTCGATGCGGGTGAGTTTTTCCACGGTGACGGGTGTGCCATACGGGACGCGGGATGCGAGGCAGGCGGCGGCGGGTTTGTCCCAGACGGCGAGGCCGAGTTCGCGCGCCCAGTCGCGGATTTCCGCTTTGGTCATGCCAGCCTCGGCGAGAGGGCTGCGCACACCGTGGTCGCGTGCGGCGCGGCGGCCGGGGCGGAAGTCGCCGCTGTCATCAGCGTTAGTGCCATCAATGACCACGGCGATTTGCTCGCGTGCGGCCAGTGCGGTGAATGTGTGATAGGCGGTGTCCTTGCAATGGAAACAACGGTCCGGAGCGTTGGCGGCGTATGCGGGATTTTCAATTTCATCGGTGGGCACCTCGATGTGGCGGATGCCGGCGGCGCGTGCGGCGGCGCGTGCGTCATCAAGCTCGCCACTGGCCAGGCTGGGTGAAACGGCGGTGGCGGCCACCGCATTTTCGCCGAGGACTTTGGCAGCCACTGCGGCGAGCAGCACGCTATCCACACCGCCCGAGCAGGCGACCAGCACGCTACCGCATGAGCGGATGATTTCCTCCACGCGGCGGCGGTGTTCCACGATGGATGCGTTGTTTTGCATAAGCATTCATGGCGTAAAAAACAAAATGCTCAAATGATATGTTCTTCTCCGGGGAGCGGGACGATCACCTGGGAATCCGGCAGGCGCCTTTGCAGGTCCTGGCGGAACCATGCGACGGCATCGTCATCGCCATGGACGAGGAAGATTTTTTTCGGTCGCAGCTTCACCGCGTAGTCGGCGATGGCGTCGCGGGTGGAGTGGCCGCTGAAGTCGAATACGCGCATTTCGCAGTTCAGCGGGACTCCTGCGTGTGAGTCGTCGAGTTTCACGTTCTCGCCCTGCTTTGCGGCGCGGATGCGCCCGCCGGGTGTCTCGGGGTCCGCATAGCCGACGAAGAACAGCCCATGGCGCTTGTTTTCAAGAATGCCCTGCCGCGCGAAGTTGTTGGAGACGGTTTTCTCGGACATCATGCCGCTGGAAAGGGCGTAGATGCAGCCGGAGCCGAAGGGAATGGGCCCTTTGCGTTTGCGATCGCTACCTTCGATTTCCATGTCTTTGAGAAATCGGAAACCCGGCAGGTGGCGGCGGGAAACGTCACTGAAGCGGTCATAAACATGGGTCATCTTGGTGCTCAGGCCGCCGATATATACCGGCGTGTGTTTGGGGATGATACCTTCACGTTTGAATCGGTGGATCATCGCGAGCACCTCCTGGGTTTTGCCCATGGCGAATACCGGGATGAGCACCGAGCCCTTGCGTGCGATCACCCGCGCGATCGACTCGGCGAGTTCGTTTTCCTCGGCGTGGCGGCTGTATCCCGGCGTGCGCTCCTGCGCGCCGCGGGTGGTTTCCACGATCAAGGCGTCCACATGCTCCTCGGGAAACAATGCTCCCTTCTGCAGTGTGCTGTGCTCGAAGTTGACATCACCGGTATACATCACGCGCTTGCCGGAGGTCTCGATGGTGACGCCCACCGAGCCAAGGATGTGGCCGGCATCATGAAACGTCGCGCGCATGGTGCCCTCGCGGTCGAGATTGAACGGCCGCTCGATGCCGCGCGCTTCGAAGATGGCCGTGATGCGGTCCAGCTCGCGGTGATCAAACAGCGGATACTCGGTGATGCCGTGCTCGACGCGCTTGGCCTGCATCACGTTCACCGAGTTGTGCAGCATGGTGGAGGCGAGTTCCGCGGTTTCCGGAGTGAGGAAAACCTTGGCCTCCGGATGGTCCTTGAGCAGCACCGGCAGGGTGCCGACGTGGTCGAGATGCGAGTGGGTGATCACCACCGAATCCACCGATCCATCTTCAAGAAATTCATAATGGGGCAAAGCCTCGGCACCCTCATGTTTAGGGTGCATGCCGGCATCCAGCACCACTCTGGCGGATCGGGTTTCGAGCAGATAGGAATTCGCGCCGATTCCGGCGTGGCGACAAAGGCTTTTGAAAATCATGCGGTTTGGAGGGGAACGATGCGGACCCGCGCTTGAAGTGTCAACACGGCGGCACGGTGGGAATCAGGGCTTGTCGCTGTGGTGGCATGATGTGAAATGCGGTGTCCATTCATGCAGCCGCGTCTGAAACATCACTGCTCCGGCAGTTTCCCCATCGCCATGGCGGCATCGCTGGTTTTTCTAACAACTATGCGGCTTGCCGGACAATCGCCGCAGTTGTTGCCGGAGATGGTGGTGCTGGCGGAGCGGCGGAGCGGCGATGGCGCGCCACTGGCCGAGTGGGGCCGCGCGGATCTGCGGGAAGGCGCGCCGCGCACCATCGACGAGATGTTGGCGCAGGAGCCGGCGTTTTCACTTTACCGTCGGCAGTCGGCGATGTTTGGAAATCCGACATCAGCGGGTGTGAGCCTGCGCAACACCGGGGCGACGGCGGCCTCGCGGACGCTGGTTTTGTTAGATGGGGTGCCGCAGAATGATCCGTTCGGTGGATGGGTCTATTGGGCGCGTTATGATGCGGCGGCGCTCGATTCGATCCGGATTGTGCCCTCGGCGCGGGCGGCGGTGTGGGGCAACCAGAGTCCGGCTGGGGTGATCCAGATGAACGGCCGAGCGCCGTTTGAACAGCGGCATGTCGTGAAAGCCGGCGCGGGAGGGCAAGGGACTTTTGCGGGTTCGATGCTCCATCAGATGAGCGATGCGGAGGGGGCCAGGTCGGTGATGTTCTCGGCCTTCGGGCTGCACTCGGATGGATTTTACGCGGTGGGGCCGTCACAGCGCGGGCTGATCGACCGCAAGCTCGACATCGATTTGTGGGGCGCGGATGCGAAATTCGCGTGGCTCCCGGCACCGGGGCTGACGGTGGAGCCGGGCGTTTCGTTTTACACGGAAGAGCGCGGCAACGGCACGCCGCTCGCCGGAAACTCGACGGATGCGCTGGATTTCTCGCTGCGGGTCACGGCGGAAAACGCCGCTGTCTCGTGGCAGGCGCTGGCATGGCACCAGCGGCGCGAGTTTGAATCGGTGTTCAGTTCGGTGAATGCGGAGCGCACGGCGGAAACTTTGGCGCTGGATCAATTCGACGTGCCGGGCCGCGGCTCTGGCACCGCAGTCACCTTGCAATGGGAGCGTGGCGACCAGTGGAGTTTTCTGGCGGGCACCGACACTCGCATGATTTCCGGCGAAACCAACGAGAATGTAGGCACCTTTCGCCGGCGCGAAGCAGGAGGAGATCAGGATTTTCTCGGGATTTTCGGCGTGGCGGAATATCGGCCGGACGAGGCAACCACGCTGAGCGGCAGTGCGCGCCTCGATGCGTGGTGGTTGCGTGACGGGCGGCGGATCGAAACCTCGCTCAGCACCGGCGCGACATTGCGCAACGAGCACCAGGACGACCGCGATGGCATCGAGCCCTCGGCATCGTTGGAACTCACGCGGCGGCTGCACGAGGATCTGGAGGTGCGGGTTTCCGCAGGCACGGGTTTCCGACTGCCGACACTCAACGAGCTGCACCGGCCGTTCCGCGTGCGCAACGACATCGTGGAGGCGAATCCGCAGCTCGATCCCGAGCGTTTCGTGAACATTGAGGCCGGGCTGGAGTGGAAACCCGCGGAAGATCTAACCATCGGCGCGGCTTTATTTCATCACTGGATTTCGGATGCTTTGGCCAATGTGCCGGTCACCGATCCGGCGGAGATTGCAGAAATTTTCGGCACCATCCCCCCGGGTGGCAGCGGCTCGATCCGGCGCAATGTGGAAGCCGCTCGGGTGGCCGGCATCGAAGGCGAAATCGAATGGCTGCCACACGAGCTGGTGACGCTCGGACTCAGCGGGCTGTGGTCGGACACGCGTTTCAGCGAGTCTGAGCAACAGCCATTGTTGGAGGACAAGCCGTTTCCTCAGGCACCGGAGCTGCGCTTGATTGCCAGCGCCGAGTGGCGGCCGGTCGAGCGTCTCGCATTGTTCGCGGGCTGCGAATATGGCAGTTCCCAATATGACGACGCGCTGGCGAGCCGCTCGATCCCGGACTACACGCGGGTCAGGATCGGAGCGTCATGGCGGACCGATCACGCGCTCTATCAGATCCGGCTCGAGAATTTGTTCGACGAGGAAATTCAAACGGGCCTGAGCAGCGATGGCATCCGCACCTTGGCCGGTCCGCGCTCGCTGTGGCTTGAGGTGGAGTGGGAATTTTAGGGAAATGCCGGGTTGCGTTTTTCCCGTGAGCCGGGAAATTGCGCCTCATGCGTTTGGTGTTTCCATTGATGTTGTG
>CANLKN010000097.1 GCA_947491475.1 Akkermansiaceae bacterium
GCCTCGCCGAAATCCGGTCCCTTGGGTGACCACAGCGTGGCCGCACTGCCGTGGATGTTCCACTTGGCGCGCGGGGCGTTTTCAGTGGGTTTGGAAACCGCGCCGCTACCGTGGCGGAAACCCGCGTCCTTCACCACTTCCCAGATGCCGCCTTCGGGATGGCCCGCGCCGAGCAGGGCCTCGTTGAAATGATAGGTGAACACCGCCGGCTGCTGCTCGCCTGTGACATGGAAACGATCCACGGTGAGATGGCTGTTGGAATCCGCGATCCAGCCGAGAATGGACGGTCCGCTTGAGGTTTCCTGTGAGCGCCAGACGGACTGCCCGCCGATTGATATATTAACTTCTCCCTGCTCGCCGCGGGTGAGTTGGATTTTCCAATCGTTGGTGGCGGGCAGGGTTCCGGAGGCGAGAACATTTTCCCGGCCGTCGGCGGTGAGTTCGAGCACGCGCCACTTGCCATCGGACTTGGTTTCGATGGCGCGGTAGTTGCGCAAAGCGAGCGGATGCAGGGTGTTGCCGGCGGCCAATCGGTCGGGGCCGAGAATGCCGCGGTAGTCCCAAAGCAGGCGGGCGGCGCCTCGGATGCGCAATGAACTGTCGAGTTGGAACGAGTTGAATGCGCGGCGCAGTAGCGTGAGGCTGGGCACCCCGTGGCCATTCATCACGAAACCGCGCTCCCGGAACGGCTGGTTCCACGGGCGTTCGGCCATGTTGATGGTCCCCATTCCGTTAGGGTCGCGGCTGTTGAACATGACGCGCAGCATGCCGTGGCGGTCCACCTGGCCGGACCATACCTGGCCCCACAGGCCGGAGGTTTCGTTCTCGACGTCCTCGGCATGCCAGAGCGAACCATGGCGGAAAAGTTCCCACGCCGCCGGATCGGTGGCTTTTTCCAATGGCACGCGGTCGATGATGTTGAAGTTGCGGTTTCCCGAAACCGAGGTTGAGGGCACGTAAAGCCAGCCATCGTGCACAAAGGAGGGGTAGTGCTCCATGAGCGGTGGATGGAAGGTGTCGAAATCCGGTGCGAGAACGATGACGGGCTCGGACCACGGGCCCTCGGGAGCGGGTGAGGTTTGCACGTAAAGCGACCACGATGGCGGGCAATCCATGTTGCCGAGCAACAGCCAGTCATTGGCGCGGCGGATCAAGGTGGGTGCGTAGGCGCGGCTGTATTTGCCCAGCAGCGGAGTCTTGTGCTGTTGCAGGTTGTGGCGGATGGACTGTGGGTGCCGCACCCAGGGGCCTTCCGGTCGCTCGGCCGAAGCGTAGGCATTGCCGCCGTCCGAACCGTGAACCGGCCAGTCGGGTGTGGCCCAGTCATAGGCCATGTGATAGCGGCCGTCGGCAAACAGCACGCTCACATCCGGCGTGAGTCCTCCGCGATCGAAGAAGGCCGGATCTCCCGTCATCACGGGGCCGAGCGCTTCCCAGGTTTTGCCGCGATCCTTCGAGCGGTGGAGTGAACAGCGCGCCTGCACCCGCTGTTCGATCGGCCCGCCCTGCAGGTAGCCCTTCGGGTAATCCCCCGCGAAGATATACCAATGGCCGCTTTGCGGATCCTCGAAGAAAAATCCGTTCACCGGCCATTCGTAGGGAGCCTTGCCGCGATGCACCGGGTTTCCCGGCAGCCGCTGGAAGGAATCAAACGACGGGTCGCCATACACCGGGTGGCGCAGCCAGTCATCGACATGGGTGGATTCCGCGAAGTCGCTTTCTGCGGCGGCGGGAAGTGTTAGAAGCGCTGCTGCCGCGGCGAAAACCAAAGACAAGCGCCCCGGACGGCGGAACGCGGTGGACAAACCGGGGAAGCGGCATTGGGGTTCACTGCCCTGCATGTGGGCATAACGGGGGCAAATCGTTGCTTGTTTCAAAGATCTGATTTTTTTGAACCTGGAATCCGCAGTTGGAAAGCGGATGGGACGCGCAAGCGAGCAGCCTTGCTGAAGCGTGTGGGACTGACTTGGCGCTCGACTTGGAACATGGGTGATTCAGAATCTTCTTATGAATCGCAGATTATGGATTTCTTGGCTTGGCTGTCTGTTGCTGACTGGCTGCGGCGCGGCAGTGGGGGTGGGCAGTGGCGGGATGGACAAACTGGCTTCTACCCGGATCCGGACGGATTCGTCGGACGCGATCCGCCGGGCGGTGCTCGAGGTTTTCAAGGCGGATGAATTTTCGGTGCACTCGCAAGGCCTGGAAACGATCACATTCAGCAAGCGCGGCGGCCGCAGCGCGGAGCTCGCTTGGACAACAATCAGTAACCCGAATCCGGTGATGATCCGGCCGACTGTGCGTTGGCGGAAAACAGGGAGTTCGGAATTCACCGTGACTTGCCGGGTCGAGATCGTGCAGGAGAGCACGGTGCGCGGGGAGATCGTCCGCGAGCCAGTAATGATGGGGGCCTCCGCCTACAGAAGAATGTTGCGCGACGTGAGGCGGCGGGTCGAAACTGGCCGCTAATGAGCAGGAACCCGGGGCGCATGCCAGCCATTGGGCTCCGAAATCCATAGTTCCGTGTGCCCTCCAAATCCAGAACGAAGGATCCCATGAAATCAGAAGATGATTCAGCAGGTGAGGGGCTTTGTATCGGTTCCGCAATCCCGCTTGCCCCGCTGCGGGCTTCGGCCTAGTTTGCCCGCCCGATGTCGAAGTCGATTGCACATAGCCCGCGCGCCCTGCCGGCCGTTTTGCTGGGTTTGCTGATGGCCTTGGTGCCGGGACCCGCCGCGCATGGCCAGACTGGTCCACCGCTGGCACCCGCGCAATTCGATCCCTCCGATGTGTATTTTCAAGGCTACCTCGCCACCCGCGCTGCGGAGGAGCTTGAAACTGCCAGAGACTTCGCCGGGGCGCTCGAACAACTGGAAAAAGCCAATCAATTGTTCAATGCGGTGAAAACCTACCACCCGGATTGGAAACCGGCGATGGTCGGGGGCCGGAGTGCAAAAACCGCTGAAACCGTTGCGCGCGTGCGGCCACTTGCCGAGCAGTCATTGCTCAAGAACCGCAACGCCCTGGCCGAGCTCGAAGGCGGCGTGCAAAAATCAACCAAGCCGGTGGAAGAGTCCTTGCCACCCGCTCCCAGCGTGCTGGAGGTGGACCCACTCGCCGCCCGCCGCCTGCAGGACGCCGAGGCCGAACTCCAGCGCCTGAACAGTCTCGCCACACAAAGCAGCAATGCTGCCAAACGCCAGACCGACGACCTGCAAGCCCGCCTCCGCGATGCGGAAGCCACCGTGCAAAGCCTGCGTGCGCGCCTCATGGCCGCTCCCGTGGAAAAGGAAATGAACGTCCTCAACCGCCGCATCGAGACGCTTGAGCAGGAACGTGAGGCGATGGGCCTCGCCCTCAATCAAAGCCGCAGCGCCCATACCGAAGCGATGGCCCGCATCGCCACCCTTGAGGCGGACCTCAATGCCACGCGCCAGAAACAGGCGGACCTCCAGCGCAATCTGGAAACCGAACGCAAGGTGGCCAATTCCGTGGTCTCCGGACAGCGGCGACAACTCGACGAGCTGGAGCGCGAACTCACCAAGAAAAACGCCGAACTCACCCAGGCCAACGAGCGCATCACCGGGCTGATGAGCGAGCTCAACGAAAGCCGCGAGGCCTTTGCCCAGCTTCGCGACGAGCGCGACTCGTTGCTCCGTGAGCGCGATCAGATGGCAGCCCTGCTCAAGCTCAACGAGGCCAGTCGAGTCCAAGACCTCATCGAACAAAACATGGCGCTTGCCCGCGATTTGCGCGAGGCCAATGAAAAAGTGGATCGCCTCAACCGTGAGAGCAATGCCGACAAGGACGCCTACACCGATGCCTTGCGCGACCTCGCGATCGCCAAATCCCAGATCAACCGGCTCCAACACGACAAGCGTGAGCAGCAGCAACGCCTTGAGGATCTCGAAAACCGCCTTAAAAACGAGGAGCTCGCGCTGACCCAAGGCAAGGTGGCGGCAGATCCCGAGGAGATCGAGATGCTGCGCGATATCATCAAACGCCAGCTCCGCATCCAGGAACGCCGCCGCCAGGCGCGCGATCTGCTCGTCGAGGCCGCCAAGGAACTCGGCGAGCGCGACGAACGCCTCGCCAAGGCCATCGAGTTGTTTGACGCCCAGGAAATCGCACTCTCACCCGAGGAACAACGGCTCATCGCCGACAAACAAGTGGACGGCGAGTTCGTTTCCCCATTCGCCCGAGACCGTGCCAGCGTCGGGCGCGCCACCTCGGAGCTCAACCGCGACATCGCAGTCTTCGAGCGCACGGCCGAGAAATCGTTTCTCGCCGGGCGTCTGCTGCCCACTCGCGAACTCTATCAGATGATCATCGAGCAACACCCCGGCCACACGCCCTCGCTGTGCAAGCTCGGCGTCGTTCATCTGCGCTTGGATGAGCCCACCGCCGCCGTGGATGCATTCCGACGTGCGGTGGAGCTGGATGAAAACAATCCCTATGCCTCGCGCATGCTCGGCTTTTCGCTCATGTTGCTCGGCGATTTGCCGGCCGCCGAGCAGGCAGTCCGCCGTGCCGTCGAGCTCGCTCCCACCGATGCCAAGAGCCAGGCCTTGCTGGCCACCATATGTTACCGCCGCGGCCGCGCGGGCGAGGCGGAATCCCACTTCAAGGCAGCCATTACTGCCGATCCTCTGCCCAGCGAACCTTATTACAATCTCGCTCTCCTGTGTTCACGCGACCGTCGCATGGAAGATGCGAGAAATTACTATCAACAGGCACTTGAGCGCGGTGCCGTGCCAGATCCCACACTGGAGCAGAAACTGGCCAAACCATGAGATTTTTCCGCACCATCCTATGGCCGTTGGCCCTGCTCGTTGCCTCCTGTGCGTCGGACGAGAAAAGCCAGCCCGCAGCTGCCGAGCCCCACAAGGGCCTCAGCCAGCGACTCTCGGAAAGCAACGGCTACAAGGTGGATTCGGAAGGCAACTGGGCACCGCGCAACAACAAGCGCAGCTCATTCGAATCCCAAGGTGCCTCGCCCTATTTCAAAGGCGAATTTGGCAAGAAAGAAGCCTACAAAACCGGGGAGTATTCCAAAAAGTCCTGGTGGGGAAACAAGGAATATGACCGCCAGTCCTATGCCGGAAATACCGATGGCAGTGAGTTCATGAAATCCTCCCGCCTCGCTGGAAAGGGTGCCCGTGAAAGCGGCAGCGCCGCCGATGTTGCGGGCCCCTACAAGACGGGAAAATACGCCACCTCCGCCGCCCGTGAAACATCCGAGGGCGGCCTTGCCAAACCCTCCGATGCCGAGACCGACGCCCGCCGCCGGGCTTTCCAGCAACCGGATGTCATCGATTGGAGGGAACAGCGCGCGCTCAGTCTGGAGCAGTCGAAGGGGATTCTGGGGCGCTGACCGGTTCGCGATCCGCCACCGCATGAGCCAGGCTTTGCAGCATAGCCTTCTTGAGTGTTTCCCAACGCCAAGGCCTGCCTTCCAAGAAGAAACTTTGCGAAACGGTCAGCCGGATTTGCGCATAATGATCCGCCGTGAATTCACCTTGCAGGAATGCTTCCATGGGCGACGGCTCGGCGCCACGCACATGCAGCACGTCGATTTCCGCGTTTTTCAAATGACCACGCCAGCCTGCCGCGATGTTTTCTGCAAGCGGTGAGGCGATCGGCGTTTCCAGCAACAAGCGCCCGTCGATCTGTGGCGACGTGTGGACCATCACATGCAGCACCACCGCATGCCGCCGCAAATCTTCCGCGATCCGCTGCAGCAAGGAGGCGCGGAACGGCCGTTCATGGCGGTCCGCCACCTTCGCCCGAGTCGCCTCCGGCAGTCGCATCGAAAACCGGCTCCAGCGCGCATCGCCGTCCTTTTCCAAATCAATCAACAGCCGCGTGACATCGCCGTGCACCAGTGGCGTGCGGAATTTCATCGAAAACGCCTGCGCCAGGTTCAACGAACCCGGCTCCCAGCCTTCCTCCGATCCCACCACTTCCTCCGATCCGCGAAAAAGCTCCCGATAGGCCTCCGGCACCGCGCAGGTCGCGTGCTCACAACTGAATAAATATGCGCTCATGCTCTGATTTGAAAAATGTCCCGCGCCATCCAATCACGGCCGGACCACAACCTCCAACCTGTAAAACATTCATCCCACACCTCCCCAATTCTAGCCTCCAATCGCCGGCATGGAAATCCAATCGAATGCCCCCCAACGGCGCTGCGTGACAAAAATGCCAAGGCGTGCGGAAACTTGATCTGGAGGGATGTGTTTTTTCAGTGGGTGTATCGGTTGGCAGGAGGCAGTGTTCCGGCATGAAAGTTTTGGTCACAGGCGCGAACGGCTACATCGGCATGCGGCTGATCCGCTCATTGTTGGATGCGGGCCATGAAATCACCGCCGTGGTGCGCGACTGCCGGCGGTTTCCAGTTTCCGACTTCGCGACCGATGAATCCCGGCTGCAGGTGGTTGAGGCGGATTTCCTGGATGCCAGCACTTTGCAGAATCTTCCGCAGGCAATCGATGCCGCCTATTACCTGATCCACTCGATGGGCTCCGGCGGCGATTTCGCCCGCAAGGAACAACAGTGCGCGGCGAATTTCTCAGAGGCCTCGAAGGCGAATCAATGGAAACGAATCATCTATCTGGGAGGCCTCGCCGCGGATGAAGGGCCGCTTTCAGAGCACCTATCGTCGCGCCGAAGGGTGGAACAAATCCTGCATGACTCCGGCGTGCCGCTCACCGCGCTGCGTGCCTCGATCATCGTCGGCTCAGGCTCCGCCTCGTTTGAAATCATCCGCGACCTCGCCGAGAAACTGCCGCTTCTCATCACGCCCCGCTGGGTGCACACGCGCTGCCAGCCAATCGCCATCCGCAACGTGTTGGATTATCTAACGGAAATGCTCGGCCATCCGGAAACCTCGGGAGTTTCCTATGATATCGGCGGGCCGGAAGTAATGAGTTATCTGGATCTGATCAAAGGCTATTGCGAGGTGCGCGGCTTGCGGCGTTTTTTCCTGCCGACCCGGCTGCTCAGCCCGCGCTTGTCATCGGGATGGCTGTGCTTGCTCACGTCCACCTCATTTCCGCTCGCCCGCAGCCTGGTGGACTCGCTCACCCATGAGACGGTATGCCATGACTCGAAAATCCGGGCCATCATTCCGCTCGAATTGTTGAGTTATCATGAAGCGGTGCGGCGGGCACTGGCCCGCATCGCGCAAAACCATGTGCCGTCCAGTTGGATCGACTCGCTGGCGGCGGGCACTTTGCCGCCGCGCTTGTTCGGCGCGATCAAGGTGCCCGAGCACGGCATCTTGAGGGATTCGCGCATCGCGCCGCTGGCCGCAACGCGGGAAAAAGTCATCGCGCGGGTCTGGTTGATCGGTGGCAATGCCGGTTGGCCCTGCATGAACTGGGCGTGGCGTCTGCGCGGCATCGCGGACAAGTTTGCGGGCGGCATCGGCATCCGCCGCGGACGCCGCCATCCCAGCGAGCTGAGGGCGGGCGACGCGCTCGACTTCTGGCGGGTCTTGCTGGCGGACCGCGAATCAGGCCGCTTGATTCTTTACGCGGAAATGAAGCTGCCGGGCGAGGCCTGGCTGGAGTTTTCCATTCAAGACCTGCCGGACGGCGGGCAGGGGCTGCGACAAACGGCGACCTTCCGCCCGCAAGGGCTTCTGGGCCGCCTTTACTGGTTCTCCGTGCTGCCGTTTCACGCGCTCTTGTTTCCGCGAATGGCGCGGGTCCTGGCGGCTGGGTGACTCAGCGTCATCCCGTGCATTTACGGCGCATGGCCCTGCGCCTGGTTGAGGTCGATGCCCATCCTGAGGGCCCGGGCGTGCCAGAGATTGCGAGCATGGAGTTGCAAATCGGCCATCTTGTCCTTGAGGTGGCCAGCAGCTCCCGAGGGCTACTCCTTGCCGCGCGGGGTCATGACGCGGATGATTTGCTGCAAACCGCCAGTGAACGGAAGCGCCCGCAGCAGGATAATCGGAAACCGCTCCGTATTAATCTGGAAACGGCATCAATCGTCGTTTTCCTGAGGCCTTGCGAATGATCCACGATTCGATCACTCCGCTGGTATCACCTGGGCTCCTTTCAGGAAGGCGATGGTGCGGTCGAGGTGGGCGATGTATCCCGCGCGGTCGCTCAGGCTGGTGCCGGCGGGAAGCTCGTTGCCCGCCATATTGATGCGCCTGCGGGCTTCGATGAATTTTGCCAATGCCTGCGATGGCTGGCGCTGCGCCCAGGCTTCAGAGGCCATGGTGCCGAGCAGCACCGCGGCGCGGTAATGGGCGCGGCGGCCATTTTGCAACTCGGCTGCAAAGTCATAAGATTCCAATGCACCTTGTCGGTTGCCGTTGGTTTCGCGGGCGGTGCCAAGCGCCTCATGGATCGAAACGCGAGGCTCCCGCATGTCTGCGATGACCCAGTGCATTTTGGCGACGGCGGTTTCGATTTCCTGTGCTGCAATTTCCAATTCGGCTTGAGCCGCCACCGGTTCATCCGCGTCAAAAAAGCGCATTCCCTTGCGTTGGTGGTGCTTGGCGAGCGAGAAATGGCTGCGATAGGCGGGCTCCATCCCGCCTTGCAAGCGGATCGCCCGGGCATAGGCCTCCTCGGCCTCGGCATCCCGCTCCAACTGGCTGAGCAGGTTGGCCCGATTGATCACCAGCCCCGGTTCGTAGGGGTGGAGCCGCGCGCCCTCGGCATAATCGGCAGCCGCCAATTCCGCTGGTTCGCGGAAGGCCGGCCGGCCTGCCTTTTCGATGACCTGTTGTTGGAAAATCATGGCCCGATCGCGGAAAAACTCCGACTGCGGCCAGATGGCGATGGCTTCGGTGAGTGCGTCGATGCGAGCTTCCGCCGAGGTTTCAGGCTGCTTGGCGAAGTAGGTCGGCCAAAGAATGGCGGTCACCCGGCTGCCCTTCCAACCGGCGGGCAGCAGCGTCGCCGCGCAGCCAAGGGCGGCAAGGGTGAGCAGCAGTCGTGATCCCAGCCCCCGTGAATGTGGCGCGGGTGTTCCCGAGCGAGACATCATACCGAGGCAAATTCCTAACAGGATGATCCCGGGCATCAGATGGAACACAAAACTGAACGACGATTGCACCAGCATGCCCGCCAGCGCTGCCAAACCGCCAAGCCGCCAAGCGTCGCGCGCATCAGGTTCGCGCGGCCGGTCTTCGAAACCGGTTCGCAGGATCGCCGCCAGCGTCAGCGCCACCAGCAGCAGCGCTAACAATCCGGCACCCAGCAATCCGTAATCGGTGGCCGCTTGAAGCAGTTCGTTGTGCACCAGGTCCGGCCGGTTGTTAAGGATGTCGCCCTGGTCCTTGCCATCCATGAAACCGTAGCATTCCCAGCTGAAACTCCGGCTGCCACCGCCGGCCAGCGGGTGCAGACCGATGCAGGACAGCGTGATGCCCATGATATAGAGCCGCGCCGTGTTATCGAGCAGTCGATCGATCCCTCCACCCCCGCGCGCTTCCTGGACCTGTTGCCAGCCAATAAACAAAAAAACGCCGATTCCCAGCACGATCAAGGGCAACCCGATCACGGCCGGGCCAAACCATTTCGCTTTGCGGCGCTTGGCGATCATCAGGGTGAGAGAGGC
Organism: Akkermansiaceae bacterium; assembly: GCA_947491475.1. Classification (GTDB taxonomy): domain Bacteria; phylum Verrucomicrobiota; class Verrucomicrobiia; order Verrucomicrobiales; family Akkermansiaceae; genus Luteolibacter. The sequence continues at coordinate 9,580 of CANLKN010000097.1, forward strand.
AAAAACCATGCAGCCGACCACCGCGCCAAAGAGCCCGCCGCGCGAGCGGGTGAAATAAACGCAGGCCAGGCCGGCCACCGCCAACAGCAACCAAAGCAGCCTTGTGGCTGTGGCATGGCGGCCAAACATCGCCGCCGCCGCAACCAGTAGCGAGCTGGCGATGAAGTAATTGGCCGCCTCGTTGTAATGCGCGTGAAAACCCGTGAGTCCGCCAGTCGTCGACCCCGGAGTGAAAACCGGAGTGAACGAATGATCCGTCCACTGAATGACCGCCACCCAGACGCTGGCCAGCAGCAATAGAGCCACACCCCACATCAATACCCGCTCCGCCGCCGCATGTCCGCTGATCGCTCGGACGCTGATGAAGGCGCCCACCGCGCCACAAAGCAGCAAGAGGTCGGCCTCCGCAAGTTCCGCGACTGGCGAACCCCATGCCCGCCACGCAAACCAAGCTGCGGTGAGCGCACCGAGTCCCAGCAGTTTCCAGTCTGGCTGGCTACTACCGCGCCGCCACCATGCCGGCAGCGCCGCCAGCACAGAGAGCCCCAGTGCGATCATCGCCGGCCCCCAACTCCACGGTCGCGTCTGCGGGCCAATCAATACCGCCAAAACCAGTGACAGAACCAGGAAGAGTGAAGAGACAACGGGCATGATGGAATAAAAGCTGAAAATCTGAAAAGCTGGAAAGCTGAAATTTAGAAATGAGAAACCCTGTGAGCGAGGCTCAGTGGGTTGTCTCAGCGTATCAGCATTTACCTTCAAGTCACTTCGCACCCCTGCGGAAGAGCACTGCGGGGATGGTGCGGAGCAGGATTTGGAAATCGAGCCAGATCGACCAGTTGTCGATGTATCGCAGGTCCATGCGCACCCATTCATCGAAGCTGTTGATTTTGTTGCGGCCGCCGGCCTGCCATTCGCAGGTGATGCCGGGTTTCACACTCAGCCGGCGGCGGTGCGAGATTTCGCAGAAGGCGTCCACCTCGTAGAGCGGCAGTGGCCGCGGGCCCACCAGGCTCATCTCGCCATTCACCACGTTGATGAGTTGGGGCAGCTCGTCGATGCTGAGTTTGCGCAGCAACGCGCCGAAAGGAAAAATACGCGGGTCGTTATCGAGCTTGAAAACCGGCCCCTGCATCTCGTTGCCATGATCTTTTTTGATCTGGTCGAGCATCTGCTCGGCATTGGCCACCATGGTGCGGAATTTCCACATCCGGAACGGTTGGCCATAGCGGCCGGCGCGCATTTGCGAAAACAACACCGGCGAACCGGGGCTCTTGAGGCGGATGCCGATGGCCGCGTAAATCCAAAATGGCAGGGTGAAAAGAATGATGAACGCCGCGCCCACACGGTCTAACAGCTCCTTGAGCAGCAGTTCCCAGGAAAGCTCGGGGGTCGAGCGCAGCACCAGCATCGGACGGTCGCCCACTGCATCGAAGACGGGGCGGGCGATCTGGGTGCGGATGAATGAGGCGGCGATCCAGGCCTCCACGCCTTGCAGTTCGCAGGCCTCCACCGCGCGCGCCACCTTCTCGAAGCCGGTTGCCCTGGCAGCGAAGATCACCCGCCCCACCGACTGCTTCTTGAGCAGGGCGAACAATTCATCCACCGGTCGTTGTTCCAGATTGAAGTTCTCAATGACCTGCCAGCCGGCGGTGATTTCGGGGTCGAGCTCTCCAAGCAGTTCGGTCATTTCGTTGCCGGTTCCGGCAATGATCACGCGTTCCTTGGCGGTTTCCAGAAGGCCCTTGCGGTTGAGCCAGATGGCCGTCAACCGGTCGCGCGCCAGCATCAGGAAAAATACCAGCAGGAAACCGATGCCGAGCACCAGGCGCCGCGTGCCGGTCAACTGCGCGAACACCGCGAACATGCCGATCATCAGCGCAATGACCACCATTGCCTCGAAGATCTGCATGATCGACTGGCCGGTGCGCTTGGTGCGAATCCGCCGGTAAAACCCGAAAAACTCAAGCGCCAGCGGCGTAAAGGGTACGGCAATGTAAAGCACCCAGTTGATGGTGTCGCGAGCGCTCCATGGCTCGATGCCCATGCCCAGTTTCAAGCGCACGGCATCACGGGTTTCCCAGGCAATCCAGAACGCCAGCCACACCAACAGGGCGTCGGTGAGCTGGAGAATCTGGATTTGGAAAGCTTCTTTGCGGCTCAGTGCCATCTGTTTAGAGAAGAATGGCTGCACAGAATCGACAAAAAATCCGAGGACTGCAACCCCGGAAAGTGAAATTGTCCGCGACTGAGTAAAAGTGGGCAGGTCTTCCAAGTCGCGCCGCTCTCCCGGGAATCCGGTAGCTGGTCTGGTAGGTTATCTCCTCGCGGCCCTTCGAAAGGTGGATCATTCGCGCATCGTGCAGTGCCAGGGCTTCCTTCAATGTCACCCTCACCACGCCAGCCTTCGCTTCAACAGCCACTGGTAAGGGAACTGGAGGCGAAGGCAGCGCAGTCGCCGCAGGTTCCCGCGCAGCCTGAGGAATCATGAACGAATCAAGACCCTCAGCCTCGACCTTCCGCCTCGCTTCTTTCAGATCCTTGGTTTGAAGGCTCTTGGTAAAGAGTTTCCCATTTTTCCTCACCCTCAAATAGAGGGTTCCGTTTTTATGCCGACTAATGTTTTTTTCTAATGCTTTCACCCCGATCTTATCCTTGTTTCGGACGAAAAGTGTGAAAAAATCGTCGATTTTGACACTCGTGGCAAATTCGCCACAGTAGGAGGATCCTCGAAATTCCCACGTAACTCGTTGATAGTCTGGCGGAGAGGGTGGGAACGGCGCAATAAAAAACTCGAAATCAATCAATTACAAGAACCAAGAGGCCGCCACGACAGAAATTCCACACACAATTCCACACAAGTTGACTCGGCATCCGGGGGGCATGAACCGGAAAAGAAAACGTCGCAGCAGTGTCGTGGAGATCGGGAGCGGTCCCACGACGGTCAAAATCTACACCATCACCCGCAAGGATGGATACCTGGAGGTCCTCGCGATGCACCGGACCATGCCGACCACAGCCAGCAACGCCGGACGCCATGTATTCATCAGGTCGGCCTGGCAGGCGATTGATGCGGCGATGGCATCATTGGATGAAATCCGGTTTGATGCACAGCAGCGGAGAGAATCTGGCGTTCAGTCTGTTTAAAACCTTGACCGATATTCCAATCTAGAATAATTAAGCCGTCCATGAATTGGCAACTTGAAGCCACCGACCAGTTTGAGCGGGATGCGAAGCGCTACGCGAAGAAGCAACGCGCTGAATACCTCGCCGTGATGGAGAATCTGGAGAAATACGTGATTTCCCTTGAATCTGCAAGCCATCCGAGGCTTGTGCAATTCGGCTTTCTCCACGAGGAACCGAAAGGCATCCGTGCCATCGACCAGTCGGGCGGGGCACTTGCGAGCGGAGAAAAAAGAGGCAAATTAGATCAGACAAGACTTTACACGTATGCCGCTTTGGAATCAAAGGTCCTGCACCTGCTCTGCCTTGGCTCCAAAACGACCCAGGCGAAGGACATCCGCTACGCCGAGCGCGTGGTGGACGCCCTCCGCAAGGATTCAGGGGAGTAACTCTCCCTGCCACGAACACAACACACTATGAAAACTACCACCACCCCATCTCCCGCCACCCAGCCGAAGCGCTTCGCCTCGGTGCGGGATCTCGTCAAGGCCACGGCGGCCAACGACGATCAAATTCGCGAATTCGACCGTCGAATTCGGGGTTCGGCCATTGTCAATGCGCTCGTCCGCAGCCGTGCCGCAGCATGCATGACCCAGGCCGATGTCGCGGAAAGAATGGATCGCACCCAGAGTGCGGTCTCCAAGCTGGAGCATTCCACCGACGCGGAACTCTCGCTCCAAGACATCGCCAGCTACATGCACGCCACCGGTGGCCGACTGAATCTCGGCATTGGCAAACAGCCCAACCGCGTCGAGCGGATCAAGGAACTGGCCATTTGCCTGGAAGGAGAACTCAAGTCCCTGGCGGATTTGTCGTCCAACAGCGATGACCGCGCCATCCGCCAGAGCATCAACGGCTTTTTCGGCGAGGCATGGTTCAACTTCTTCAAAATCCTGTGCGATGCCACCTCCCGCCTCCCGATGGAACCTGAGGAAACCTCTCCAGTGAAATTGCTCGGAACGGAGACCGGCTTTTTGAACGTCACGCCCAAGGCGGAAATGGCAAACTGCTGATACTCTGGAAACGCGCTTCGCTCACACCTTCGCCACCACGGTGTCATAGAGACCGTAGTGCGACAGCCCCATGTGACTCTCGATACCCGTGTAGCGCAGTGAGGCATCCTCGTAGCGACGGAAAGCGAAGACTGCCTGATTCATCTGCTCGGTATTGAAGACCTTGAGCCGCACCAGCAGGTGGAAATCCGCCACAGTCAGGCCGGTCACGGTCTCGAACAAGCCGCTCTCGATCTTGGTAATCACGTCCTGCAATGTGTTCTCGCGGAAATCGGTGAGATACATGAAGGCCGGGATGCGGGTGGCGAATTTGATCAGCTTCTCCTGCACCAACTTCCGCTTGGATTTGAATTCCTTCTCCTCGTCGCTGAGCTCCTTCTTCTCCTTCTTGGTAAGCTCCTTCTCCTTAGCCTTCTTCTTCAACTCCTTGATCCGATCACTTTTGTTAATGATGGTTTCCAGCACGTTGTCCCCGAGCGCACGCCAGCCCTCGATCCGTTCGACGGCGGCCATGGCCACGGGATTGTCCATGATTCGGCGCAGCGTGTCGTTGTCCACGTTCACCAGCAGGGCGCTTTCCCACTTGCGGGCAAGCAGGGTGGCGGATGTGCCGGCCATAGCGATGTCGAGGATGCCGCCCGCGTCAATTTGAGTCATGTTCGCGCCGTCGTAGGCGAGCACAGGCAGGAACGAGACGAGATCCTTGACCGCGTTTTCCGGGTACGGCTCGTTGGGGGAAAGACCGATGCCGTATACGGAGAGCTGGCGCAATGCACGGGTGGGCGCAAAGTCGAAGACGAAACACACCGGCTTGAGGCAGGGTCCCTACACTAGAGCCTGTCCCAGAATCGGCGATTTTTGACCGAATCCTCAAAACTGTTCATTTGGACAATTAAAAAATCTTCTAGTTTCTACGCTGATGCGCTCGATCTCTGCAATTACCTCGAATCCAGCTCGCAAATCCGCATTTTTCATGGG
>CANLKN010000098.1 GCA_947491475.1 Akkermansiaceae bacterium
GCTGCTAGGAGTTTGCTTTCTGCGGGAGGCCCCTGAAAGAGCCATTGGGTCGGACCGGAGGGCGGGGAAATGGGGGTTGACCCGCGTCCAGCAGCGCCTGAATCAGTCGCAGGCCGATGTAGCCGTTGGCTCCTGTAACGAGAACATGCACGGGATGATTCTATTCGGGTTCTTCCGCTTTCCCATGTCAAATTCCAGAAGTTCCGGCACCCATTGTGATTTTTGCGGAATGAGACAGTGCGCGGGGACCAGAATGCCCTATGATTTCCATGTTGAACAACATCCTGGTCATTTTCTCCGCCGTCTCCTTCCTTGGATTCGGTTCGGCGTGTTTTTTTTCTCCATACATGAAGCACGAGTTCAAGCGCTACCAGCTTGGGGCGTGGCGACCGCTGATTGGCGCACTGCAATCGAGTGCGTCAGTGGGGTTACTCGCCGGTCTGAGCCAGCCATGGATGGGACGCGCCGCCGCGGCTGGGCTCGCGATGATGATGCTGACCGGGGTCTGCGTGCGGATTAAAATCAAGGACAGCCTGCTGCAGACCTTGCCTGCGCTGTTTTACATGGCTCTGAATGCCTACTTGTGTGTGGTCGCATTCTAGCAGGCCGAACATTCAAAGCAACAGGATGCCGACGCATAGCGCAAGCAACGAGATGGACGGCAAGGCCTTCAGGATCGGGTCCTTGATTTTCAGATGCATGATCAAGGCACCCAGCATGAGCGATCCCATGCCTGTAGCAGCGTATTGCGCCACGCCGGGAATCCAAATGCCCACCAACAAGGCCAATGCCAACGCCACTTTGAGCGAGCCGATGACGCACATGAACCAGAAGGGCAGTCCGTAGGTGGCAAATTCCTCACGCATGTTCTTCGCCGCACCTCCGCGGAACGGCGTCACCCTGCCCCGGCGCAGGATCCAGACATTCAGGATGGTCAGGGCCACCAGAATCTGAAAGGCGATGGAGATCATTTTCATGTCGTTCGGGATAAATTGCTGTTGGTCTTGAGGAAACAGGCGGACGGAGATCAAGATACGTCTGTTTCGAGGGGTAGAATGACGTTCCCTTGGCAAACTATCGCAACGGGCGCGACGGTCAACCTTGAAACAGCCGCGGGGATACCAGAGCAATCGGCCAGTCGCTGAAGGAATCCACTTTTGCTCAGTTTAATTCCGTCCACTTTTGCTCAGCCCGCTACACCTTGAAACAGCCGCGTTGATTTTTGCCGTCAGGCCGGGTTGGATTCCGAATCCCCGCTTTGCTCCTCGTTCAATCGGCGCAGGGAATCCAGATAGGCATTTTGGGGCGCGGGCTTTACCGGGCGCTCATCGGCTTCCAGCATGGTTCGCACGCGCTGGCGGCTTTGCGAAATGAGTTCGGGGATGAGCGGGGCCTCGGGCAGGTTCTTCCAATACTTTTTCGGCATCTCTGACTGCATTGCGTTCACTTTGAGACGTGCGGGGTTGAAGATGCTGCGGTAATAGGTGCGCCAGAGATCGTTGAGCGAGTCTTCTTCCGTCGCGGTGTTCTCCGGCAGGCCGGGGGTGAAACGGAGCCTCTCGCCGTCCCAGTGCACGCACTCGGATGGGGTAAGGATCGACCAGTCCATGCTGTGGAAGCGCTTCACAAAAAATGGCGATGCCAGCCGGACGATCCGGTGCTCTGGCTCGAACCAGGCGACGAATTGCTCGCGGCCGGTCTGCGCGTCCGTGTCAATCAGGCGGAATCTCACAAACGCATGCATCTTGTGGATATCCCGTCCCACCGCCTTGCACCACTGCTGGGCGAGACGGACATCAGGATCAGTGGTTCGCTGCAGCAAGTGTTTAACCCCGCCATGCGTGTGCCGCCACAAGAGTTGATAGAGAAGCGCCCACCGCCGCGGGTCGCAATGGGCTGACGCACTGCGTGCCATGTCGAGAAACGCCGCGGAAACCCTTGGCGCTGCGGCATGATCCGGCCTGGTGCATTCTCCGGCAAACAACGAAGATTCCGAAGCGTCGTCCGACCACAGAATCGAGTCCGGTTCCACACCTGCCGCCACCAAAGACCGCGCGGCATCGCGCCACGCTTCAAAAGTCGGTTCGATGAGGATGGTGCGCATGGGCAACAATGATTGGCTGCTGCATCAGATCAGATTTCGCCGGACAGTGTGGACTTCACATCGGCCACGGTCGGTTGTGGATTGTCGAAATTCAGTTCCATCTGCCTGGGCGGAGGAAGAAAACGCTGGCGGAGCGAATCGCCATCGAGGTCGAGCAGGGTTGGCGTGTGGTCCGCGGTGATGATGAAAGGCATAATCTTTTTCATCGAGAGTCGCAGCAACACGAGGTCCGCCAAGCGCAGGCGGGTGAAGCGGCGAGCGTTGAGGATGCGCTCCACGTTTCTCACGCCAAGGCCAGGGATGCGGAGAAGTTCCTCGCGGCTGGCGCGGTTCACATCGACGGGAAACCACGCGCGGTTGCGCAGGGCCCATGAAAGCTTGGGGTCAAGCGCGAGATCGAGGTTGGGGGCCGCGGCAGTGGTGATCTCGTCTACCTTGAAGTTGTAGAAGCGGAGCAGCCAATCCGCCTGATAGAGGCGGTGCTCGCGCACGAGTGGCGGCGGCTTGATTGGCAGCAGGGAAGAAGGTTCCGGGATCGGGCTGAACCCTGAATAATAGACGCGGCGCAGTTTGTAGCCGGTGTAAAGCGTGTCCGCGCGCTGGAGAATGACCGAGTCTGTGGAGTCGTCGGCACCGACGATCATCTGGGTGCTTTGGCCGGTGGCGAAAGGCGGTGGCCTGGGTGCGCCCGGTTGGGTTTTCTCCGCGAAGCGTTCGTCGATCTTGGTGCGGATGTGCGCCATCGCGTCCTGGGTGCGGGCGAGGTTTTTCTCGGGGGCGAGGGTGGCGATGCTTTGCTCGGTGGGCAGCTCGATGTTGATGCTGATGCGGTCGGCATAGCGGCCGGCCATTTCGATGAGTGCGGGCGAGGCCTCGGGGATCGTCTTGAGGTGGATGTAGCCGCGGAAGTGGTGTTCCTCGCGCAACTTGCGGGCGACGTCGATGACCATTTCCATCGTGTGGTCCGCGCTGCGGATGATGCCGCTGCTGAGGAACAGCCCCTCGATGAAGTTGCGTTTGTAGAAATCGATCGTGATGCGCACCACTTCCTCCGGAGTGAAACGCGCACGCTGCACATTGCTTGAGCGGCGGTTGATGCAGTAATGGCAGTCGTAGATGCAGTTGTTAGTGAGTAACACCTTGAGCAGTGAAACGCAGCGACCGTCCGGGGTGTAGGAGTGGCAGATGCCCGCGCCGCCGGTGGAGCCGACGCCGCCCGAGCCGCGCGAATCCTTGCGGGCCGCACCGCTGCTGGCGCAGGACGCATCGTATTTCGCGGCATCGGCGAGGATTTCGAGTTTGCGCGACAGTTCCATCAGAGTTTGGCGAGAAAGGTTTCTGCGGCCTTGCGGTGAGCTTCCTGTTTGGCGGGTGCGAGTTTCATCCAGGTGCGGGCCATCATCGACAGACGCGGGTTGGACAGGAAGAACTCCGCGTGATCGCCGATGAAAGTCCAGAACAACCCGTCCCATACCTCGCACCACGGGCCTTTGGCCTCGTTTGACATTTTCAGCACGTAGTTGGACCCTGACAGGTAAGGCTTGGTGGTGAAGGTGCCACCATCGGCGAACTGGGACATGCCATAAACATTCGGGACCATCACCCAGTCATAAGCATCGACGAAGAGTTCCATGAACCATTGGTAAACATCATCGGGCCGGATGCGGCACAGCAGCATGAAATTGCCAAGCACCATCAGCCGCTCGATGTGGTGGCACCAGCCGTCGGCCAGCACCTGCCGGATCACGCGGTCCACGGGCGGGATGCCGGTGGTGCCGTCGTAAAACGAAGCGGGAATGGGGCGGTCGAAGTCCCAGAAGTTCGTGTTCCGGATGGCGGTGCCGCGATGCTGATAGATGCCGCGGATGAACTCACGCCAGCCGATCACCTGGCGGACGAATCCTTCCAGCGAGTTGAGCGGTATCCGGTCGCGGCGGGCGAGAACGCGGTCGATCACATCGCGCGGGTCGAGCAGGCCGAGGTTGAGCATCGGCGTGATGGCCGAGTGGTTTATGGTGGCGTGTTGGGTGGAAATGGCGTCCTCGTAGGCACCGAAGTGCTCGAGGCGCTCATCGATGAACTGGTCGAGCCACGCCGAGGCGGCCACACGGGTGACCGGCCAGCGGAAGGATGACAGGGAGCCGAGATTGTTCGGGAAACGCCGTTTCACATAGTCCGCAGCCTCGCGGGTGAAGCGGTTGGCGGGCGTGATGGGTTCCCGCGGCGGGAGGTAGGTTTTCGGGAGCTTTGCGCGGTTTTCAGCGTCGAAGGACCATTTGCCGCCCTCGGGTGCGCCGTCCGGTCCGGTGAGGATTTCCATGCGCTTGCGCTGGACCTCGTAGAACCGGGCCATGAAGGGTTTCTTCGGCCGCCCGGTGTGATGGCAGAGAAAATCCGGAGGCGTTAGAAAGTTTGGAGATTCGTGAACGACGAGTTGAACTTCCCGCGACGACGCGAAGTGCCGGACGCGCTTCAGCAGCAGGTCGTCCACCGGATCGGCGAGGCGGATCGTTCGGATGGACTTCGGCAGATTTGATTCCAGTAAGGCCGCGCTGTCGGTTTCCGATCCTTCCGGGGTCTCGATGTAGTGAACCTTATGGCCTTGCTCGCGCAGTTCCGCATCGAAGGACTTCATTGAAGCGCGGTGCAGCATGAGCTTCCCCACATGGAGATTCATTGGCCATTGCGGATCGTTGCCGAAGATGAGCGGGTCCTCGATGAGAAACACCATTCGCCCCGGCGCGATGGCAGGATGCGGACCAAACAACTGATGGGGATAGACGAGAGCAGCTTCCATGGGCTGGTCAGAAAGTGCGGACCGAGGAAAGTCCGCCATCGGGCCGCAGGACCTGGCCGGTGATGAAACGCGCTGCGTCTGACAGGAGAAACGCGACGAGTGCGGCAACGTCATCCGGGTTTCCGACCTGTTGGAGCGGGTGGCGTTTCGCCGAGGCTTCGCGTTTCGAATCCGAGTTGAGCAGGGTTCCGGCCAGCGGTGTGTCGGTGAGCGAAGGAGCGATCACATTGACGCGGATCTTCGGCGCGAGTTCGGCAGCGAGTGAGAGTGCTAGACCCTCCACCGCGCCCTTGGCTGCGGCGATGGAGGCATGAAAGGGCAGGCCTTGGGCGGCTGCGACGCTGGAAAACAGGATGATTGATGGCGATGGCGCGGCCCTGAGCGCTGGCAACGCGGACTGGATGGCGGAGACGGCACCCAGCAGGTTCACTTGCAGATCGTGGAGGAAATCCGCGTGAGTCAGCCGGTGGAATGGCTTTAGCGTGATGCTGCCGGGGAAATAGACGAGCCCGTCGAGGACCGGCGGCAAGTCCAGCGGACTCGGGGAGGTCGCGTCGAAGGGCTGGACTGGGATGCCCAGTTCCGCGAGCGGGCCGGGATTTCTAGCAGCGGCGACGAGCGAATCTCCCTGCGAGCGGATCTGGCGTGCAGTGGCGAGTCCGATCCCGGAATTTCCGCCGATGAGAAGAAAAGTGAGAGGCATGGCGGATTTTGGAGCGCAGAGCACGCCGGTCAAGTGCGTGGATGCGGGAAATTGAGGCCTTTGCCGAAACTGGAGCGTGCAGGTCTGCGGGATGACGCGGTTCCGTCAGCCTTTGGCAAGTGCCACGACTTTTTCCTGTTTGGATTTCACCACCCCGCCGGGTTGTTCAAGGGTGATGACGAATGCCTGCGGTTTGTTGAGTGCGAGCTTCGCGGCGATGGGAATCACGACGGGGGAGCCATCGGTGGGAATATCGAATACGCCGCCATCGACGGGTGAATCGGGATCGCGTGACGGATCGACGATCCAGAGTTGATACTGGGCCTGCTTTGGGTCGTTGACTGGAATACCTTCAAGGGTCATGTAGCCTTGTTGCAGTTGATCGCTCCAGATCACACTGCCTGCGGCCTGTTTGAAATCTCCAAAGCCAGAGAATTTCCGCTCAATCAGATCGGCCGCTTCGGCACGCAGGCGTGTCTCCGCCTGAGCCGGTGGAACCTGCGGTTTTTCACGAGTGACGATCAACGCGAATATGAGCATAGCCGCTGCGGCAAGCCAACCGCTCACGGGATTGCGGGCGATGATTTGCCATGCGGGAACCGCTGGGCGAATGACCTTTGTGGCGGACGGTTCAACAGCCTCGTCAGCCCACTGGTGAAGACGCCGGGCGAGGTGATCGGGCAGAATCGTGGAGGAGTTTTGCTGCGCCTCAGCATCCAGGGCGGCGGCTAAGAGATCAAGCGATGCATCCGGTACCAGTCCGAGTTGCCCGCAGAGGTCGGCGAGTTCACGCTCCTCTTCCATGATGAGATCACCCAAGGCGCGGCCGGCACAGAGTTCGTCAAAACGCATCTTGAGATCGGACGGATTCATGATGCCGGTTGAGGGGTTGGGATTCCCACGCGGCGGAGTTGCTCGCGCAGGGTGATCAGGCCGCGACGAAGGCGGGTTTTGACGGTTCCGAGCGGCAGCCCGGTTTTTTCCGCAATTTCGGGATGGGTGAATCCTTCATCGAAGAAAAGTCGGAAGAGTTGCCGGGTGTCGTCGGGCAGACTGGCGACGGAGGATTTCACCGCTTCCGGGTCACAATTCAGAGATGGTGCTGAGGCTGTAGAGGCGGGAATCGATCCGGCGGCTTCCAGCGGCTCAAAGTCCGGTTGCCGACCCTGGCGGCGGAGGAAATCAATCGCACGGCGGCGTGCGACCAGCGCGATGAAAGTGGCCTCTGAGGCGACCGCCGCATCAAAAAAGGCCGCCTTTTTCCAGATTTCGGTGAAAACCTCCTGCACCAGATCCTCGGCTGCGGTGCTGTCTTTCACCGAGCGACGAATGACTCCCCAAACGAGACCACCGTGACGCGTGATGCAATCGTGCATGGCACGCGACTCACCCGCCGCAACGCGCGGAAGGATGGGTTCTTGAGCGATAGAATCCAGCGTCGTCACAAGCCGCTGGCGAGCATATTGAGAGTTCGGGTTTTGTCCAAAGTTTCCTTCGCCCACAGTTCGGAGGGCGCTGGACGCGGTAAGTGCCTCACTACCGCGCCGCATGACCCAAGAGGGCCGGAATGATTCCGGACCATGCTCAATCCCCCGATTCCGCGCCGAAAGGGCGTGGAATCGGGGGTAGGTGAGATCGCTCCTCATCGGGAGTGCTGGGAAGAGTAGAAATCACAGCCGTCCTGTGGGACGGCTGTGATTTCGATTAGGTTGTTGTTGTTATTGGTTGTTTGGCAATCGGCTGATTCACATGATCACCGGCTGCGTTAATGGGTTCGCCACGGAATTCTCATTGGATTCAAAAAATGCAAAAAATAATTCATTGCCGCTCAGCAGCCGATTTTTGAATCCAATCGCGCGTGCCCATCGAAAAACAAAACGGACCCCAAGTAATCCACTATCATGGCATACGACTCCGACAGCAGCATGAAATTTTATCTAAGGGAAATATCGCGCACACCCCTGCTCACCATTGAGGAGGAAACTGCTCTCGCGGAGCGCATCAAGCAGGGCGATCAGGAGGCGCGCGATCACATGATCCGGGCCAACCTGCGACTCGTCGTGAAGATCGCCGGAGACTATGCGGGATATGGCGTTTCGATGAGCGACCTTGTTTCCGAGGGCAATATCGGTCTAATGAAGGCCGTTGATCGGTTTGATCCGGAAAAAGGCGGTAAATTCTCTACTTATGGTGCCTGGTGGATCAAAGCGTCGATCAAGCGCGCACTGGCAGACCAGTCGAAAACAGTCCGCCTGCCGGTTCACATGGTGGACAAGATCGCACGCCTCCGTCGCATTGCATCCAGCCTGACCGAGACGCTGGGGCGGGAACCGACCGAGGACGAACTCGCTGCGGAGACTGGCTTGCCGCGTCGAAATGTGGCGATGCTCAAGCAGGCGGCAATGCGAACAACCTCGCTGGATGCCCCGGTCAACGCTGGCGAGGCCACCGAGTATGGCGAGATCGTCGCGGATGAATCCGCTTCGAATCCGCTGGATCTTCTCAGTGATAAAAACCTGCACGATCAGATCGACGAATTGCTCGCCACACTCGATGAGCGCGAGCGCCGGATCATCGACGGGCGCTTCGGACTCGGCGGACTCAAGCCAATGTTGTTGGAAGATGTCGGCCGGGAGTTTGGTGTTTCCCGCGAGCGGATTCGTCAAATTCAGAACTCGGCCCTCATGAAAATGCGCAGAGTGCTGATGCGTAAGGACAATCCCGCGCCAAAACCGATGGCTGGCCAATACGCCGATGCTTCAGCTTGAATCCTATCGGCTGTGTGGGCTCCGATGAAAAATCTGTTGATACGGGGCAGTGGATTCTGGCGGCACTTCACCATTCTTGATCCGCCCGGTGACTTGCCTGTTAGCCCAGGCGGTGTCGTCCTGACTTTTGACGATGGCCCCGTGGTGAATGGAGATACCACGATTCGACTACTCGAAGTTTTAGCTGCCGAGGAGGTCACCGCGTGTTTTTGTGTGATCGGAAGCCTTGCGGAAAAGCGCCCTTTGCTGCTACAGGCGATCCACTCGGGCGGCCACTGCATCGTCAACCACGGCTATCAACACATACCGCCGCTCTTTCAGCAATCGCAGGCTATCGCGGATGAAATCGCCCGCACCGACGCCGTCATTGGTTCTGTGACCGGCCATGGAGCGCGTTGGTTCCGTCCCCCCGGTGGCCTGATTTCACAAAAGCAGCGGGACTTCGTCGGAAGCATTGGAAAACACATCCTGCCACTGAGTTTCTTCGCCCTCGACACCGAAACCCAATCACACACTGCCGAGGGATTGGTCACACGCTGTATCAAACAGGTCAGTGCCGACGGGCGGGGAGTGGTGGTTTTCCACGAGCAGAAATTCATCACCCGCGAGGAATCTGTGCCGCGACATTGGCTTCCACAGGCGGTGACGGCATTCATCCGCCGCGCGAAGGCTGCCGGAATGCGTTTCACACCTCCGGACTTTGTTGAAAACCGTCCCGAACGAAATCACTGATTGCGCAAAGAAAATTCGCGACTAACTGCCTCGCTATGACGACATTTCAAAACGCTTATCAAGGATCGTTGGCGGCGGATGCACTGGCGATGCCGGTGCATTGGTATTACGACCGCGAGGCACTGCGGCGCGATTACGGGACAGTGGATCATTTCCTGGCACCGCAGAATCCCCACACGGGAAGCATCCTGTGGAGATCAAGCTATCAGGCGCTCAACGAGAAGGGTGACATCCTGCGGGAACAGGCGCAATACTGGGGCATTCGGGATGTCCACTATCACCAGTTCCTCAAAGCTGGGGAAAACACACTGAACTTCAAGCTGGCGGCGGAACTTTACGCGCTGGTGCGCAAAACCGGAGGTTATGATCCTGATGCATGGCTGGAGCGTTACATCGCCCGGATGCTGGAACCGGGTTGGCATCGGGACACCTATGTCGAAGAGTATCACCGGGCGTTTTTCACCCGTTACGCTCAAGGCAAGCCGCCGCGGAAATGCGGAATCAGCGACGAACACATCGGCGGTCTGGCCCAGGTGCCGGCCTTGGTGGCGGCTCTGGAGGGATCATCGCTTGAGGAGTTGCGGCGAATCGTCAAGCAGCACGTCGGACTGACCCATGCCCATCCCAATGTGCTGCGTGCGGCGGATACCTTGGTGCGCCTGTTGTGGGCGGTGGCGGAAGGGGTTCCGCTTCGCGACGCGATGCGTCGGGAGGCGGGCGATTGGCTTTCTGGAACGAAGGCGGAGTCTTGGCGCGAGCAACCGGACTATCTGGTAGTGGGCCGCCGTTTCAGCCCGGCTTGTTACATCGCCGAGGCGATGCCCACAGCGCTCTATCTGGCATGGAAATATCACGACAACTTCGCGGCGGGCATCACCGCCAATGCGATGGTCGGAGGAGACAACTGCCATCGTGGAGCGGTGGTCGGCAGTTTGCTCGGGGCTGTGTCGGGCGGGATTCCAGAACATTTGTGGGTCGATTGCGACATTCGACCGCGTATCAAAGTTCGCTGAGTCTCTCCTGCCGCGCATGAAGTCCACAGCTGCTAGTAATTTGCTTTCTGCGGGAGGCCCCTGAAAGAGCCATTGGACCGGACCGGAGGGCGGGGAAATGGGGGTTGCTGCTAGGAGTTTGCTTTCTGCGGGAGGCCCCTGAAAGAGCCATTGGGTCGGACCGGAGGGCGGGGAAATGGGGGTTATCCGCTCGAAGAAAGCGATGAGGCTGACAAGACCGCCGAAGGGGGTGATGGGTTTGGCGGTAGAGGCGAGCCGGACTTGCCGTCCGGGGAACAAGGGGTTACAAGAATTTTGCATCGTTTGGTGAAGGGGTGTGGTGTGCGGTTATTCGACACAACCCTTCTACCACATGACCTGTAGCCAAACGATGCCCTATCTAACTTCGGATTTCGGGTTGAATCCTTGTTCCAGACTGCCTTGAGCCGAAAAAATTTTCATGGCCCGATCGCAATCTATTGATAACGAGTTATCAGCACGTTTCTTCAACGACATCTTACAACTCTATCCCCTTTCGTCCCGCCAGTACCGCTGCACCGACATTTCCGACATCCACTACTGCCAGCTCGGCGTCTTGCGCTGTCTGAGCAGTTCCACCAGCGGCGAGGAGTTCCTTCAGTTCCATGTCGACCAAGGGCAGGCCGACATCGCGCCGAGCCATTTTTTCAAAGCACTGAAAAGCCGGCGGCGGCTCGCCAACATCACCTCGCTCAACGATCTGCTGGCCGACCCGATGAAGCAGCGCATCCCCGATCCTTACGCTCAATGCGAAGAACTCCAAGGCTGGGACATCTACGCGGTGGACGGGCACTACCACAAGGCAGCCTGCTTCGATCCCAAGAGCAAGAACGCGAAGGGCGAACTGCGGGCCATCGCCACCGGACACTTCTTCCGGATGAACCTGCGCACCCACCACATGAGCTGTCTGGGCATGGCCAATCCCGAGGATGGCAAGAAGAAGGCCCATGACATGACCGTCATCAAACGCAGCAGCGCCGACCAGCTGCGCAACGGCGCGGGCAAGGGCCGCAAGGTGATGCTCGTCTGGGACAAGGCCTGCATCGACTACCATCACTGGCACAAACTCAAGCACACCTACGGGATCTATTTCGTCACGCTTGAGAAGTCCAACAGCGCCGCGGCAATCGTGGGCGTCAACGAGTTCGACCGGGCCGATCCGAAGAACGACGGGATCGTGTCCGACCACCTGGTGGGCACTTCCAACGGGGTGATGCTCCGTCGCATCATCTACATCAATCCGGAGGACGGGGTGAGTTATACCTACCTCACCAACGACAACACCTTGCCCGCCTGCCAGATCGTCCTGCTTTACAAGCACCGATGGGACATCGAGAAGATCTTCCACCAGTTCAAAAGCAAGATGGGCGAGCGGAAATCGTGGGCCAGTTCGCTGGCTGCCAAGCAGAGTCACGCGATCTTCGAGTGCCTTGCCCACAATCTCCTGCTGCTCTTCGAAAAGCACATCGGTCACAGCGAGGGACTGCATGACGAGACCGAATCCGAGAAACAGGAAGGCAGAACCAAGGGGCCGGCCGGGATCATCCGGGCGCTTGGAAACTTCATCAATACCGCGGTTCAGAGAGCCACCCAGCGGACCCAGCGCTTCATCCGGTGGGTGCGGGTCTGGATCTACAGACAGACTCCCTGGGGCGATTCCATCGCCAGGCTACGGCAAGTCTGGGCCGGAAAAACAACGTAGTTTTCCACACCGATCCAACTCATGCACTGCATAAAAGTGACAAACACTTTCTGGGACGTCCTTTACGCTCCGCACTTTTTCAGAATTATCTTTTTCAGAATTATCTTGCAAAACGGATTCGGGGGCATCACCCCTTGCGGTGCCCAAAGGCTTATAACACCCTAACACCATGCCCAAGACTTCAACCGATCCTATTCCTGCCACCGGTGCTAAAACCCGGTTACCAAGCTTGTTCCGCGAGGCGCTCAGCCTGTTGCCGGCCGTGCCCGCTCTCGCGATCGGCGCCACCCTGCTGCCCACCGACTCGGCGGACGCGGCAGTCGTCGTGTGGAACAGTAACCTCACGATCCCAAACAATATTGACGGTCAATATATCAATGTGCAAACCGGCGTGTTTGGCTCCGCAGCGGGTTTAGCTCCGGGTTGGGATCTTAATCCCTATGGCACTTCCACAACCGCCATGAGTTGGTTTGCCGCCGCGGCTCCGAGTGGTTGTGTGACAGGACTTGGCCAAGGGGGCCTGACGAATGCCGTCGCTAGCCTTAGTGGCGGAACACTGGTGAGCTCGGCATCTAGCTTCGGCAACACCGCCAGCAGCGTCTCTGCCGGCGGGTGGAAGCTTAATTCTGACAATAATTTCGGTTTTAGGTTTCTCGGTGCTGACGCCTTGACCCACTACGGCTATGGTGTGATGACCGTGGGAGAAACCATGGGAGTGCGCACCTTGAAAAGTGTTTCTTATGAAAGCGATGCGGGCGTGGGGATCACCATCGCGGGGGTCCCGGAGCCCACGACAGCGCTCTTAGCCGCCGGTGCGGCTGGGCTGTTTGCCCTTCGTCGGCGCCGGCTCGCCGCCTGATCTGTCCGCCTTGCTTCTGCTCTTTTGAGGGCTGTCCCGCCGTTTTCCACGCTCG
Source organism: Akkermansiaceae bacterium (assembly GCA_947491475.1). Taxonomy (GTDB): domain Bacteria; phylum Verrucomicrobiota; class Verrucomicrobiia; order Verrucomicrobiales; family Akkermansiaceae; genus Luteolibacter. Next base: position 12,752 of record CANLKN010000098.1, read on the forward strand.
GGACAGCCCTTTTTAGGGTGACCGCGGGCAGTCCTGGAGATAAGCACTCGCAGCTATGAACGACCCCAAAGATGCCCCAGCCCCACGCCGCCGGGTGCTCCTGATCGGCTGGGACGGGGCCGATTGGGGCATTCTGAACGAGTTGATGGACGCGGGGCGCATGCCCCATCTTGCGCGCTTGGTCGGCGAAGGGGTAAAGGGCAACCTCGCGTCGCTGGCGCCTTGCCTCTCGCCGATGCTGTGGACCTCGGTGGCCACCGGGAAGACCGCAGACAAACATGGGATTCTAGGGTTCGTGGAACCCGCCGCCGAGTGCTTGGGGATCATTCCTTCGCGCAGCACGAGCCGGCGCTGCAAGGCGCTCTGGAATCTGCTCGGGGAGCACGGGCTGCACTCTTGTGTGCTGGCCTGGCCGGTGTCGGACCCGGTTGAAACGATCTCCGGTGTCTATCTCTCCGAACGGGTGCTGGACACGCTAGCGGCCCGGCCCGAAAACATCCGCGCACTGCCGGAAGGCTTTGTTCATCCGGAGCGGCTGACGCCGACGGTCTCCGATCTGCGGTTCCATCCGTGCGAGCTTTCCCCGGGCAACCTGCTCGACATGATCCCAACCATCGGCGAGATCGACCTGACGGCGGATGATCGCCCGGCCCGGTTGGCGCGGCATTTCGCGCGCTGCGTGACCGTCCACTCCGTCGCCACGCAAGTCATGGAGACGGAGCCGTGGGACTTGTTCGCCGTCTATTATGAGATGTTGGACCATGTCGGGCACGATTTCATGAGCTACCGCGCTCCGCAGATGGCGGGGGTGGCGGACGAGGACCACCGGCATTACCGGCAGGTCGTGGATGCGGTCCACGAGTTCCACGATCAGATGCTCGGCCGGCTGCTGGAATTGGCCGGTGCCGGGACGACGGTGATCCTGCTGTCCGACCACGGCTTCCAAGCGGGGGCGCGGCGGCCGGCCTATCGTCTGTTCCCGGGCCACGGCGTGGCCCCCGAAGGCGCTGAATGGCATCGCCCGCTCGGCGTGCTGGCGATGTGCGGCCCCGATCTGAAGCGCGACGAGCTCATCTACGGTTCCTCGTTGCTCGACCTCGCGCCGACCGTGCTGGCCCTGTTTGGGTTGCCGACCGGGAGCGACATGGACGGGCGCGTGCTGACCCGGGCCTTCGAGCGGGCGCCGGAGGTCAGAACAATACCCACTTGGGAGACCGAACCGAGGCCGGGCGGACAAGCTCCGCCGGTGGCCGATATGGAGGCGCAGGCGGTCGCGGTGCACCAACTGGTGGCGCTCGGCTACCTGACGGCGGACGCGGTGGCTGGCAGCCAGGCCGCGGTCCAGGCGCAGCGGGAAGCGAATTTCAATCTGGCCGTAGTTCACCTGCACCATGGCCGGCCGGCGCTCGCCTTGCCGCTGTTTGAAAGCCTGTGCGAGGCCGAACCGCTCCAGGCGCGTTACGAACTGGCGCGGCTCCACGCCCTTTCCCGGCTGGACCGATCCGCCGAGGTCCTGCTCCACATCACCCGGCTGGAGGCGCTGGGGCTAGGCACCGCCGCGCTCGACCTGCTGGCCGCCCCCGCCCTCGCCGCCACCGGCCAAGAGGCGCGCGCGATGGAACGGTGGGAGCGGGCGGTGGAGCGGGCGCCGACGGACCCGGTCGGCCACCTGATGACCGGGCACCACCACCGAGCCCGCAGTCGGCGCGACGTAGCGGAAGCTTGCTACCGGCGCGCCCTCGCGCTGGATCCGGATTTGGCCGAAGCGCACAGTGGATTGGCGCAGATCGAGCTCGATCGCGGCGACTTCGCGAACGCGCTAGAGCATGTCCTCGCCAGTGTCCGGCTGGTTTTCTGGAACCCGCAGGCCCAGTTCTGTCTGGCGCAGGCCCTTGAGGGGCTGGGCGAGTTCCCGCGCGCCCGCGTCGCCTATGAGCATGCCCTCTCGCAAGCGCCCGGCTTCGGCGAAGC
>CANLKN010000099.1 GCA_947491475.1 Akkermansiaceae bacterium
AGGCGGAAAGGGATGGATCCGGAGCAGGCGGGAATGGAGCGCGAGCGGGTGCATGCGGAGCAGCGTGTGGCGTTGGCGAAGAGGCTGCGCTGGCGCTTGCGTTATTTCAGCGATGGCGCGGTGATCGGCAGCCGGGAGTTTGTGGATTCGGTGTTCGAGGCCTGCCGTGAGCGCTTCGGGCCGAAGCGGGCGAGCGGTGCGCGGCGGCTGCGCGGCGACGCGGCGGCGCTGACGCGAGGGGCGGGCTTGTTCAGCTTGAGGGATCTGGATATATCCAGTGGGGAAGTGCTGGAAGTGATTCCAAGTCAAGCGCCTCTGCTGGCAGAGTAGTCAGGAATGGAATGAATCTGCGCGGTCTGGATAGTCCCGCCCGCCGCTCAGCGGCTCAGGTCGTCCTGATAGCATTAGTCTGAATCCACTCTGATGGAGGAGGGCGAGCCGAATAATTTTTCTTCTGGCTTTAAGATTGAGCTATCGCACTTAAGAACCACTAAATATGAAGAGCTTCTGATGAACTTCCATCCACCCGCCATTGAGATCCGCTCGCTGCGTGTGGACTATGGAGATTTCCTCGCGGTGGATGATCTGTCGCTCACCGTGCCGCGTGGTGAGGTTTTCGGATTGGTAGGGCCAAATGGTGCGGGCAAAACCAGCACTTTCCGCGTGCTGACCACCTTGATGGAACCAACCTACGGCGAGGTTCTGCTGGATGGGGTGGATGTGTTGGAAGATCTAGAAACCGCGCGCCGGATCATCGGCTACATGCCGGATCTCGCGCCGGTGCCATCCGATTTGAAAGTATGGGAATTCCTCGATTTCCACGCCGCCGCATACGGCATTGGCAGTCGGGCCAGCCGCCGCGAACGTGTAGCCGAATGCCTGGAAGAAGTTGCTCTAACAGACCAGTGTGAAAAATGGTGTGGTGAACTTTCACGCGGCCAGACCCAGCGAGTGGTGCTGGCCAAAACGCTGCTGCACCGGCCCCGCGTGCTTATTCTCGACGAACCGGCCAGCGGGCTCGATCCGCTGGCGCGCCGCGATCTGCGCAACGCGCTGCGCCGCCTGGCGGATGGCGGCGCCACGGTTTTCGTGAGTTCCCACATTCTCAGCGAGCTTGCAGAAATGTGCTCCTCTCTGTGCGTGATGAACCGCGGCCGCCTGCTTGCCGCAGGCACGGTGGATCAAGTGCGTCATCAACTCTGCGACACCCGGCGCTTGCTCACCCTCACGCCGCTTAGCCACCACTCGGAGGCCGCGGCCTGGCTATCATCACAGGCCGCCGTGCATGAGCTCAGGATCGAGGGACAACAAATCATCTTTGGCTTCGGCGCGGACGATCACGCGCAGGCGGATTTGCTCGAAGGTCTCATCCGCCACGGCATCCGCATCCGCTCGTTTGAGGAAAAACGATCGTCCTTCGAAGACATCCTCGTGGAGGTCGCTCAAAACAATCGAACCCGATGAGCAACGGAAATTCCAGCATGCCGCACGTCCGCCATCCGGTATGGAAGGTCTGGCAAAACCCGATTTTCCGGCGCTACTGCCGGTCACGGCTGCGCCTCCGCGGTGCCGGTGTGGCGCTGCTGATCGCGGTCTTGATCGCCGGGTTCATCGTGGCGATGGCCGGTTCCATCGGCGTGGGCTCAGGTGCGAATCCGCAGGATTCAGCGCGGCCTGCGATCATCGCGCTGCTGGTTTTACAATCGCTGATTTTGTTCATCTCCGGCACCGCGCAGGTGGCAGGTGGCATGACGGCCGAACGTGACGAGGGCGTGATCGATTACCAACGGTTGATCCCGATGTCACCGTTGTCAAAAGTCCTCGGTTATCTGTTTGGTCTGCCGGTGCGTGAATACGCGATGTTTTTGGCCACCTTGCCATTCACCGCATGGGCGCTTTGGCGCGGCGGAGTTTCCTGGCATACTTGGCTTCCGCTCTATCTGATACTTTTCAGCTCCACACTGCTGTATCACTTCACCGGGCTGGTCACCGGCACCGTGGTGCGCAACCGCCGCTGGGCTTTCCTGATTTCCATCGGCCTGGTGTTTGCCCTATACACCATCATCCCGCAGATGGCGAAGTTCGGGCTCGTGTTCTTCAAATACCTGAGCATCACGCCGGTCTTCCAGGAGAGCCTTCCGGGCTTGCTGCCCAAGACGGCGGGTGAGATCGTGCGGGCCGGACAGCAACTGGTTCCAACCGCGAAGTTCTTCAATCTCGATTTTTCCGAAGCGGTGTTCACCGCGTTTTCCCAAGGTGGGCTGATCCTCACTTTCACCGTAATGTTGTGCCGGAAATGGCGGCGCGCCGAATCACATCTGCTGGGAAAACTCTGGGCCGTCGGCTTCTTCGTTTGGATTCAATTCCTTCTGTTAGGTAACGCCCTGCCATTGATCGATCCGGGAAATTTGTTTCCCTCGCGCGGTTTCAGTCGCATGGTGAGGATCATGCCCGACTGGAGTCCGCAGCCCGGCGAGGCGGTCTTGATGTCCGGGATTTACGGCTTCGTGACCATGGCGCTGATGTTCTGTCTGGCGGCGATCATCACACCATCCATCGACCATCAACGCCGCGGTTGGCGGCGTGTCCGCAAGCTCGGGCTATCCACGCTGCCGCGCTTCTCCGATGAGGCCACGGCATCGGGGTTTGTGCTGGTGATGGCGCTGGCCGGAGCCTTCGGCTGGTTTGTTTTCACCCGCGCCCTGGTGGAGTCACGCTGGTTTCCGGGGCAAGCTGTTTCCTTGGGCACGCTCGGATATTTCATCGCGGTGATGACCGCATGCGGCCTAGGCTTTCAGGCTCTTTTGGAAACCAAAGGCGGGCGCACCGTCGGCCTCGCCACACTTCTCGTTGGCGTGGTTCCAGTGATGGCGGGTGCGGTGCTGAGCGCCATCAGCGACCGCATGATATCTTTTGCCGTGTGGTTGTTTGGCATGTCGCCGGCGAGCTTGCCGTTCTATGCTCCGGGCTCTTTGTTATCGATTTCCGAGCTGCCTGCCGAAGCCGCGCGCGCGGTTCCCCGGGCGTTTTACTTCTGGTTGCTCGTCGGCGTGTTGCTGGCCGGCTGGCTCGTCGTCCGGCTGCGTCAAGCACGCCGTGCCATGGCTGCCAGCGTGGCGGGAAAACCATGAATCAACGGAGAGCCGCATCGAGAATGGCCTGATACACATCCTCCGCCGTGCTGACGGGAAATTCCGTCCCTAACAGAACCGGGCGTTCTTCGGCCGGCACATTGTCGCGGCCGTGCGAGCCCATCACCAGCGTGGCGTCCAGCGGGATCACCTCCAACAAGCCGCGCAAGCCGAGTTTTTTCTTCAACAGGAATTTCGCGATCGCGAACTTCGGCAGCTTGAGCGCCGGATCGATGAACAACTCGCACGGGTCGTAGCCCGGCTTGCGGTGAATGTCGATGGTGCGGGCGTAGTCCGCCGCGTGCGCATCGTCATCCCAGAAGTAATAAGTGAACCACGTGTCGGGTTTCGCTACGGCGATAAAATCTCCCCCACGCTCCATAGCGCTGCCCGTGCCCCAGATTTCCGAAGGCACGCGCACTTCATCGATACCCACGGTATTTTCCAATAATTCGCGGACATCCTTAGTAATCGCCGGATCATTCACATACACATGGGCGATCTGGTGATCGGCCACGGCAAATGCGCGGCAACCGCCGCAATCGAGCGTCTCGCGTCCGAGTTCGTTCTTGAGCGAAAGCCAGCCTTTCGCGCGGAACAGGCGGTTGAGATGGATGAGGCGTGAAACCGGAGATATGCCATATTCGGAAAGCACCAGCACGCGCACGTTGCGACTTTCGTAAAACTTGATAAGTTCGCCAGCCACGCCGTCGATCTTCGCCAGCTCCGCCGCAACCACCGGCGATCCCGGACCGTCTTTCTGCAGGCAGTAATCGAGATGCGGCAGATATACGAGGCTTAGCGTCGGCGCGTGCTTTTCCTCCACCCACTTCGCGGAGGCCGCGATCCACTCGGACGAGGAGATGCCCGCAGCCGGCCCCCAGAATGATGGAAAAGGAAACTCGCCGAGATCGCGCTTCAACTCATCGCGCATTTCCATCGGCTGGGTGTGCACGTCAAAGACCTTGCGGCCGTCCGCCGGATAGAGTGGCCGCGGCGTGATCGAAAAATCCGCGCTGGAATGCATGTTAAACCACCAGAAGAGCTTGGCGCAGGTGAAACCCGGAATCTCGCGGCGCAGCTTGTCCCAGAGTTTTTCGCCGCGCACGAGGTGGTTGCTTTGTTTCCAGAAGCGCACCTCGGCGGACTCTCGGTCATACCAGCCGTTGCCGACGATGCCATGCCCCGTCGGCGGCGTGCCGGTAAGGATCGACGACTGCGCCGTGCAGGTCACCGCTGGAAAAGCCGGCTTGTAGGACTGCCTGCCGTTTTTTTCCGCAAAGGATCTGAGCTCTGGCGTGTGCGGACCAAGCAGTGACTCCGAAAGGCCGACGATGTTGAGAACAGCAAGTCGCATGCGGACTGCTTTTCACGCGGTTGCAGCCATCATGCAAGCCCTGAGACCGGATGCTAATTCCACAAATTCCTACGCATTTTCTGGCAAATCCCGGGCAATTCCCGCGATGCCATTGCAATTTGCTAGACCGCCATTCCATTGCCGTTGCCATGAGTAAACCAAAAACCTCGCATGCCACCCTGCTAAATTGGGTGGATGAAATCACCGCACTCTGCACACCCGACTCAGTCGAATGGTGCGACGGGTCACAGGCCGAATGGGACCGCCTGACTTCCATGATGGTTGAAAAAGGCACCTTCACCCGCCTCAACCCTGAAAAACGCCCGAACTCCTTTCTTGCCCGCTCAACACCATCGGACGTTGCCCGTGTCGAGGACCGCACCTTCATTTGTGCGAAGCGCCCGGACCTGGCGGGTCCCACCAACAATTGGGCCGACCCCGTCGAGATGCGCTCCAAGCTCAAGGAAAAATTCAACGGCTGCATGAAGGGCCGCACCATGTATGTGATCCCCTTCTGCATGGGCCCGCTCGATTCGCCTCTCGCCAAGATCGGCATCGAAATTACCGACAGCGCCTACGTGGTGGTCAACATGCGCATCATGTGCCACATGGGCGCGCAGGTGCTCCAGCGCCTGGAGGACGAATCCGACGGCAAGTTCTCGAAAAAACGCGATGGCCGTGGAACGTTCATTCCCTGTCTCCATTCGGTGGGCGCACCGTTGGAGCCCGGCCAGACCGATGTTTCCTGGCCATGCAATGAGGATAAATACATCGTTCATTTCCCGGAAACCCATGAAATCATGTCTTATGGTTCCGGCTACGGCGGAAATGCTCTGTTGGGTAAAAAATGCCTCGCCCTGCGCATCGCCTCCAACATCGCCCGCGAACACAAGTGGATGGCCGAGCACATGCTCATCCTCGGCGTGGAAAATCCGGAGGGTGAAAAGACCTATCTATCAGTCGCCTTCCCATCCGCGTGCGGCAAGACCAACCTCGCCATGCTCATCCCGCCGAAGTGCTATCAGGACGCCGGTTGGAAAACCACCATCGTCGGCGACGACATCGCCTGGCTCTGGCCGCACGAGGACGGCAAACTCCACGCCATCAACCCGGAAACCGGATACTTCGGCGTGGCTCCCGGCACCGCATACACCACCAACCCGCGCGCGATGGACTCCATCACGGCAAACTGTATCTTCACCAATGTCGGCCTCACCGATGACGGAGACGTGTGGTGGGAAGGCATGGACGGCCCACCACCGGCACACGCCATCGACTGGACCGGCCAGGACTGGACGCCTGACTGCGGCCGCGTCTGCGCCCATGCCAACTCACGTTTCACCGCTCCCGCCGTGCAATGCCCGTCGATTGATCCGAAGTGGCAGGATCCCGACGGCGTTCCGATCGACGGCATCATTTTCGGCGGCCGCCGCGCCACCACCATGCCGCTGGTGTTCCAGTCATTCAACTGGAGCCATGGCGTCTATCTCGGCGCGACAATGGGTTCGGAAATGACTGCGGCCGCCTTTGGCCAGCTTGGCAAGGTCCGCCGCGATCCGATGGCGATGCTGCCGTTCTGCGGCTACAACATGGGTGAGTATTTCGCCCACTGGCTGGAAATGCGCCGCTATCTCACCCATCTGCCGCGTTTCTTCCACGTCAATTGGTTCCGCAAGGACGAGAACGGAAAATGGCTTTGGCCCGGATTTGGCGAAAACATGCGCGTTCTCGAATGGTGCATCAGGCGCTGCCATGGATTCGCCGCTGGCCATGAAACCCAAATCGGCTGGATCCCGACTTTCGAGGAGTTCAACCTCGAAGGCCTCCAAGGCTACACCCGGGAGGACTTCGACAAAGTGATGGCCTTCAACCGCAGCGAATGGAAAGCGGAGTTGGTCAGCCAAGGTGAGTTTTTCTTTGATCTCTACGACCACATGCCCAAGGAACTCATTTTCCAGCGCGAATTGCTCGCCGCACGCATGAGCTAAGCACCCGGCACACACCTGCTCACGGGGGGCATCGCCTTAAAAATGCCAGGATCATTCCGGCATGCAGCCGCCCTCATGACCTTCGTGCGGGCGTATTTTGTTAGAAAAACGCTTGCTTTTTGGAGTTGCAATCCGGACCTTCAGGCACCAAAAACCGCCAGCGGAGATAGTAAACATTTCCGAAGCAATCGATGAACCTCCGGTATTTTATCAGCATCTCGGCCTTGATCCTCGCTGCATGGCTTGGTTTCACCTTCGTCAATGAGGTACCCACCCAGCCCTACCCCAAGCTCGACAAATACGCCGCCAAGTCGCCAAGGACTCCGGCAGTTCAAACGGCTGAAATTGCGGCAATCTCCCCAGATTCGGAGAATTTCCAAGTTTCAGCCTCGCATTGAGCCCTGGCGACATGCAAAGTCACCCGCATGTCTGAGCAACCAATCATCTGTGACACCAAGCCGCTGGCCCTTGAAGTCGAAGCCGGCGTTCATTGGTGGTGTTCCTGCGGCCACTCCGCCCACCAGCCGTTTTGCGATGGCTCACACAAAGGCACCGGACTTCAACCTGTGAAGTTCGAAGTGACCGAGAAAAAAACCATCTGGTGGTGCCAGTGCAAACACAGCGCCAACCCGCCGCTCTGCGACGGCTCGCACAAAAGCCTGCCGAAGCCGGAGTGATCTGCTTTGGTACTGCCGCCAAGTTGGCGATGGGATAGGGACCTGATTGGTGTCTGGATCCATCCGCCCACATTCTTTACTTTGCGTCCCTTTGCGGCCTCTGCTGCTCCTGCGGTTCACTCTTCCATCTCCCCGCTTTGACAAGCCGCCGCCCAGGCGTTAACAACACGCATGCGATCACTCATCAAGCACGTCCTGCGCCGCGAAGAACCCAGCGATGACCTTCACGTCGCCGGTTGGGTCCGCACCCGCAGGGATTCCAAGGCCTTTTCCTTCCTCGAACTCAACGACGGCACCTGCCTAGCCAATCTGCAGATCGTCGCCGATGCCGGAATCCCCGGCTATGGGGACATCGCCAAAATGAACACCGGCGCCTCTGTCGAGATCCATGGAAAACTCATCCCCTCCCCCGCCGCCGGACAGAAGTGGGAAATGCAGGCCACCTCGCTCAAGCTGTTAGGCGAAGTGCCCGAAGACTACCCGCTTCAGAAAAAAGGGCACAGCCAGGAGTTCCTGCGTTCCATCGCCCACCTCCGCCCGCGCACCAATCTTTACGGTGCCGTCTTCCGCACCCGCAGCCGCATGGCTTACGCGGTCCACCGCTTTTTCCAGGAACGCGATTTCATTTACGTCCATACCCCAATCATCACCGCCAGCGATTGCGAGGGTGCCGGTGAAATGTTCCGCGTCACCACCCTGCCCGACGACAAAATCACTCGCGAAACCGAGGACTTCTTCGGCAAGCGTGCCTATCTAACCGTTTCCGGCCAGCTTGAAGGCGAGACCTTCGCCTGCGCCCTCTCCAACATCTACACCTTCGGACCCACCTTCCGCGCGGAAAACTCCAACACCTCGCGCCACGCCGCCGAGTTCTGGATGATCGAACCGGAGGTCGCCTTCTGCGACCTCGCCGGTGACATGGACCTCGCCGAGGCACTGGTGAAATTCCTCGTCACAGAAATGCTCGAACACCACGAGGGCGACCTCGCCATTTTCGAAAAATTCGTGGACAAGGGCCTGCGCGAGCGACTCGAATTCGTGGCCAGCCGCCCCTTCGAGCGGATTTCCTACACCGAGGCTGTGAAGCTGCTGGAGGCCAGCGGCGCGCAATTCGACTACCCGGTTGGATACGGCCTCAACCTCCAGTCCGAACACGAACGCTGGCTCACCGAAGTGCATTTCAAGAAACCCGTCACCGTTTTCAACTACCCGAAGGAAATCAAACCCTTCTACATGCGCCTCAACGACGACAATCAGACCGTCACCGCCATGGACGTGCTCGTACCGGGCATCGGCGAGATCATCGGCGGCAGCCAGCGCGAGGAACGGCTCGACGTATTGCTAGTAAACTTCGCCCACCACAGCCTCGATCCCGAAGCCTACAGCTGGTATGCCGACCTGCGCCGATACGGTAGCGTCCCCCACGCCGGCTTCGGCCTTGGCTTTGAGCGCCTGCTCATGTTTGTCACCGGCATGGCCAACATCCGCGACGTCATCCCCTTCGCCCGGACTCCGGGACACTGCGAATTTTAAGGGTGAAAGCAGCAAAATCCACTTGCAAGGCGGCTTGAATTTCGGGATGTCTCGCCCCGCGCACTCATGTCGGGGCGTAGCGCAGTCTGGTAGCGCGCCTCGTTCGGGACGAGGAGGCCGTGGGTTCGAATCCCGCCGCCCCGACCATCTGGTTGATTATGAGTAGGTTGTGCGTGATTCCTTGATTTCATAGGGATTATTTGCGTTCGTGGTTTTACCCGTTCTTGCACTACTTCGCGCTGTTTACGGGCCGTTTGTGTGGAATCCGTGTGGAATTTCGAGAAATTCTGTCGCGGATTTTTGTCTGGATTTGAACCCGACAGAATCAGGCCATCGCCCGGTATCCGGGAGTCAGCGTGACTGGTCAGGTTCTCGTCCATCCGTCACACCTCTGCCAGATCGGCGAGGCGGATCAAGGTCATTTCGGACTTTTTCTGGCATTCGCCGTTTGCCGCCTGCCACAAGCATGATAGATCAAACCGGCAGCAAATGGACCACGGAATTTACGACATCGCCGCCAGGATGCTGGATGAGCCAAATGACCGGCAATGGCTCCACGCAATCGTTCAGAATCTCGACGATACGAATGCCACCTATTTCTTGTGCCCAGATGCCCATTGCGAGTTGTTTTCCAAACCTGACTGCCACGTGCCCTGCGAGAAGGAGTGTCCACACAAGGCCGAGAAAGCGATCGTATGCCACCGTCGAAGCGCACAAGAACCAGAAACAGAAGGACGGCACTCCTTATGCGCTTCACTCCATCAGGCTATCTCTGACGCTTGAAACCGAGGAACAGAAGATTGTCGCGATGCTCCATGATGTAGTTGAGGACACCGATTGGACGTTTGAGGATCTTGAGCGGGAGGGGTTCAGCGAGAACGTCATGGCGGCACTCCGTTTGCTGACTCATATCGACGGATCCCTGTGTTTGCGGAAGCAGCATGTCGTTCAGTGAATGCTGTGGTGCTGGCATTGAATGACAATCATAACAGCATGCCCCAGCACACGCGGGCGGGATCAAATCCGAATCAGCCCAAGCGCATCCTCCCTCACTCGTATCCTGCCGCGTGCGGCGGCGGCGGCGAAACGCTCTGGCAGGCAGTCTGAGAATTTCAGGCCGTCCAGCCATTGCTTGGAAATGGGTAGCTGCCGGAGGGCATCCGGATCTGCCAGCAGACTCCGGATCGCAATCGTCACCCGCGAGGTGTCCGTCTCGTATGGGAACTTGAGGCTGAAGTCATCAAAGCGGGCCTCGATGCCGGCGCTGGTCTCAAGCACAGAGGCGAATGCCTCGTTCAGGAAGCGGCCGGCGAAGTTCCACCAGATCACATGATTCTCTGCCGGGTCGCTGACGCAGTTGGTGCTCTCCACTCCGAGAGCAAGGTAGTCTCCACGCAGTGCTTCCATCCTTGTTCTACAGCGGTTCGACCATCGAGGTGAACTTTGCTCCGACAGCAGCACCGCCCTCACGCCACGCGCCATCTCGAAGGAGAGGCCTTGTCCCTGACCATACCAGCGCGCGCGGCCCTTGGCGGCGCTTGGGGTGACGAAGACTTTACGGCCGGTGAAATCGATGTCCCGGATGTCCCAGGCCCGTCCGCTTAGGATCAGTGGGCGGCGCTCCTTTCCTTCCTCCACGGCCACGGTCAGCCAGTCCACCATGCCGATGCTGTTGACGCCGTGCACGACTTCGAACAACGGCGGAGAGGTGAACACAGACACGAGTTCGAGGAAATGGCGACGTCCGAAGCGCTTCTCACCTTCGTCGCCGATCGAAAGCAGGACACCGTCCGAAAACAGAATCTCCGAGTCGATCAGGTGCTGGATCAGGATTGCGACTTCTTCGGGCGGCAGGTTCGAAAAGGCCGGGAAGTTCCCCAACCAATCCCGCCAACCATCCACCCGGATTCCACCGGTCTGAAGCGTCAGTGCGAGAAGCTGTTGGACGAAGAGGTGATAGGGATCACGCGGCGCGATGATGGGTTCGACAAATCCTTCCTCCCAAAGTTTCACCAGAGCGGTCGCATGCAGAAGCGCGTTGTCCGATATCGTCAGGAAGAGGCAGTTCCGTGAGGAGCCTGGCCGGCGACCGGTACGGCCGATCCGCTGCAAGAAGGACGCCACCGTGCCCGGCGCATCGATTTGAATCACCCGGTCAAGATCGCCCACGTCGATGCCAAGTTCCAAGGTGCTGGTCGCGACGATCACGCAGTTGGAGTCCGAGCTGAAAGCAGCCTCTGCTTCGCGCCGCTGTTCGGCGCTGAGCGAGCTGTGGGAAACGAAGGTGCTGATGCCACGCTCCCGCAGCATCACGGCCAGTTCCTCGACGCGCCGCCGGCTATCGCAAAAAACGAGCCGCTTCTCACCCTCGTGGAGTTGGCTGATCACGTGGGCGGCGTTCTCCAGAGTGCCGACATAATCGACACAGACATCCGCCGCGACACTGGCCGCCTCCACTGAAATAACGCGCCGTTCGCCCCCGCAATGACCCGCAAGCCAGTCGATCAATGAATCCGGGTTACCAACGGTCGCAGACAGGCCGATGCGCTGAAACTCCCTCCCTGCCAGCCGCTGGATCCGCTCGACGACGGCGAGTAGATGAAGCCCTCGGTCATCCCCGGCGAAGGCGTGGATCTCATCGATCACCACCATCCGCACATTCACCAGCAACTCACGCAGTTCACGCCGGCTTGAAATCATCATCTCTTCGACGACGGCAAGCCGAACAAATCGTTCAAGGTCGGCCTGTTCTGCTTCGCCATGGCGGTGCTACCCGTCGTCTGGCTTCGTCCATATCGACACGCGGGGACGCAACGCCACTTGGAAGGGTTCCTGAAAGTGCTCTCAAACAAGCCCTGCCCGGCCGCTATCAGCGCAGGATCGATGTGCTCGCGGCACGAGTTCCTGCTGCGTTCATCGCAGATCCAAGGTGACCCCGCTCAGCAGTTGATACAGAGGATCGTTGATGTAGAAGTTCGCCCTTCCCATCTTCTGCTTGCGCACCAGACCCGCACTCGTGAGTTGTTCCAGATATTTGCTGGCTGTGGGGCGGGATACGCCCAGCTCCCGCTCGATGAACTCGATTTTCGTGTAAGGATAACGGAAGAGGTTGTTGAGCAAATCCTGGCTGTAGATTTTCGGCAGGCGCTCCCGGAGATCGTGTTTGGTTTTCTGCATCAGGTCGCGGAACGCCTTCACCAAGGTGACCGCGCTGCGGGATGTGACCGCCACCCCGCGCAGCATGTAGAGGCACCATTCCGCCCAGCGCTCCTGCTCGCGCACGGTTCCCGCGTAGGCTCACCTTGGGTAAACCGGGTGCCGGAGGCTCCGGCCATGTCTGTGTAAAGAAACAGCACAATCAAGACTCGCAAATCGTCAATGATTCGCTATTTTTGGGACATGCCCAACGTTGCCGATGTGATTGAAAACGCGCTCGCCTTGTCGATGGTGGACCGCTCGTATGTCGCCTCCAAACTCATTGAAAGCTTGGAGAGCGAAGAACTCCCCGCAGAGGCCGTCACCGAGTATGACCAGCGTGTGGCCAGGTGGAGGGCCGGAGCGAACCCATCCTCAAGCAGCGAGGAACTGGATGCCAAGGTTCAAGCGATCCTTCAATCATGACCGTCCACCACCTTCTGGAGGCGGAGTTGGAAATCCTCGACGCCGTGTCCTTTTACAAGGCGCGGGCCGGGGACCTCGCTGTGAATTTTTACGCCGAATTCAAGCGGGCGCGGGAAGAGATCGCCGCGTTTCCGGAATTTTGGGGCGGTGTGGGCGGAGGGTATCGCCGCAAACTTCTGGGGCGATTTCCTTACGGGGTCATTTACCGGATCGAAGGTGACGAAATCCTGATTGTGGCGCTTGCGCACACCAGCCGCCGCCCCGGGTATTGGAGGGGGCGTTAAAGAATAGTTATCGCCCCCATCCGTTGACACCCACCGCCGTGCATGGCACGCGGACTCTTCATCACCGGCTTCACGATTTCCGAAGTGCTCGCGATCCAGCAGCGGGCGAAGGAATTTCTCATCGAGGGCAAAACCCTCATGACCTGGAACGAGGCGGGCAGCTCGGCATCGAAGCAGTTCACCATGCCGGTCGATCAGGTGCTTGAGGAATGCGACCATGCGCTCCGCGTGCTTGATCCTGCCACCTACGGCAAACCCCGTATCGCCGCTGCTTCCTTCATCTCCGGCTATCTCCCGAAATGAACCGCCTCAAGCACATCGCGCACCTGCTCTTGCCACCTATTTTCGTGCCGAAGGCATGGGGCTCACCATACGAATCGGTAAACTGGTCTCCTCGTCGCGGGAGTGTGCCGGGCGCGTCACCAACCGACGCCCGCAACGAACTCACGCCGGGCGTCCGCACGGAGTTGGTTCGTAAGTCGCGATACATGCACAAGAACAGCGGTTTCGTGCGGGAGCTTGTCGCCAACATGGCGATTTACTCGACCGGCGACGGCATTCGCGTCCAGGCGCAATCACCCGATCCTCAGTGGAACCGTACCGCAGAAGCCTATTTCGCGATGTGGTCGCCTCGCTGTGAAGTGACGCGGCGGTTTTCGTTCGAGGAATGCCAGGCCCTGGTTTGTCGCGGCATGGACATCGACGGCGAGTATTTCATCCACAAGACCCGCGACACCCAAGGCGAACCACGCATCCAGTTGATCGAATCCCACCGCGTAGGCGACCAGTTCGGTTCACAGGAAACCATCGACGGAGTCGGCCTCGATGCGTGGGGCGCACCGGTTTTCTATCGAACATTGGAAGACAACGGCAAAACCCGTGATCTGCCAGCCACGTCGATTCTACATATTCATGAGCCTGAGTGGGCTGGTGGTGTCCGGTCTCACCCGACGATCCAGCACTCGATCAATCACCTGCTCGACGAGATGGAATTGCTCGCTCTCGAAAAGCACGCGGTCAAAGACAACGCCGACGTGTCGCGAATCCTCAAAACGGCGCGCGGTGAACTCGATGACAACGGCGACTTCGTGGTCGGTGCGGGTGCTGCGGCAGGTGAATCAAGCGATCCCGTCTCATTGCAGAAGATCGTCGGCGGCAAGCTGGTCGCACTCAAACCCGACGAATCACTCGACAGCTTTCAGTCGAACCGCCCATCGCCCACGTTCACCGGATTCCTGGAACACCTGCGGCGTGACTTTGCGCTTGGCATGATCCCCTTCGAGTTTGCGGCGGATTCGAGCAAGATCGGCGGCGCGGGTGTGCGGCTTATCGTGGCCAAGGCCGACCGTCGGTTCTCATTCCGCCAGATGATCCTCGAACGCCGACTGATCCGACCGGTATGGACCTATGTGATTGGCGACGCGATTGACCGGGGGATGCTGCCTGCCATCGAAGGATGGTGGAAAATTTGCACCGTTCCGCCCAAGCGTGTGACCGTGGACGCCGGACGGGAAGCCCAGCAGAACCGTGCGGACGTGGAAATGGGACTCAAGACGCTATCCGACCACTTCCAAGAACTCGGTGCCGACTTCGGCGAGGAAATCGAGCGCCGGGCCAGCGATGCGAAGCTCATTCTTGAGACGGCGGCAAAACACGGCGTGCCGGTCGAGATGCTGTGGAAGCCGTCGTAACGAAAAAATCACACAGAATCAGATTTTTTTCTGTCGGGGCCGGAACAAAACCGGACAGAGACGGAACAAAACCGGACTGGGAGACGGAACAAAACCGGATTTCTGCGTCTCGCTGCTGCAATTGACTGGTGGCCAGTGCTTTGAAGCCGAGCATCAAGCGTCGCCCGCAGGATACGGCT
>CANLKN010000100.1 GCA_947491475.1 Akkermansiaceae bacterium
AATGAGGTTGAGAATCTGCTTGAGGACGACCACATTGGCCCGGGTTGGTGTAGTTTTGTTCATAACACCCTACCGAGTGGCAGGGATTTCAACTCAACACCAGCCCGCTTTTTTCCCTAGCTAAGCCGTCCTGTGGGACGGCTGTGAAATTTTTTCTCTCATGCCGGAAGGCTGTGGCAACTGGCCGCTGATCGAAGCCAACGATTTGCTCAAGGGAGATCTCAAGTTGGACGCCATTCCCAACAGCACTCCGGGGCTACTTGTTCATTATGACATCGTGTTCATCCATCGCTATGGAATCACGCGCTACGAAAGTGATCCCGCACTTGCAATGCTAACAGTGGCGGATCCACTGCATGTCATTTTCGTCAAACCGGACATCGAGGTGCTGCGCGCCCAGTTTTTGGATCGGCAAATCCATCATCAGCGGAAAAAATCAAAGTTCAGCCGTCTCTGGAGCCGCTACTTCCGTCTGCCGATGCGACGTGCGCTGGCCCGCTTCAGCGGCAAGCCAACCCGCGCTACCGAGGAGCTTTATCGCGAACACAAATGGCTTGCCGCTTGTTATGACCAATGGGAGCTTTTTGCGCGCCAAGCCGTCGCCCGCCACCCGGATTCACGCCTCACCGTGATTCAACCCGTTTCCACTAACACATTACCTCCACAGTTCAAGCTGGTGGTCGCTCCCGGCAACACTCCATCTTCATGATCGAAAAAGACCTTCAATCCCCTCGCAGTCGCATCGATTTTGCCGATCTCGTGCGCGACAAATTGGTGCTCATCGCGCTCGGTGATGAGCAGGTCAGCCCGGAAGCGGTGCGCGCTTGCGGAGCCCGCGATGTGCTAGTGCTTACCAGCGACGGTGAGGCCACCCCAATCCGCGAAAGCCACTGTGTTCGCAAACGCTTCACACGCGTCGCCGATGTGCGGACCAACAACTGCAACGTTGCCATTCTCCACGGCAAGGCCGCCTATGCCTTGATCGAAAAACGCAAGTTTGGCAGGTTTCAATACATTCTCATCCCGCAAGGCAAATCCTTGGGGTCGCTGGCACTCGGCATGCTGCGCTACGGCAAACGGAAATCGCTGGTGGTCGCGGGAAAGACTGAGATTCCTTGCAAGGGCAACCCCAAAACCTATCTCGTGCTCGAGTCTCACGTCCAACTTCGCGACAACCGCCGCCAATTTGGCCCCGCAGGATTGGCCCCGCAGGAATTGATGCAGCGCCTTTCCGGGCTCAACTACGCCGCGCTGCGCTGGAGTGAAGCGATGGAAGCCGGTGAGCATGAGGGTGACATTGATTTGCTGGTTTCGCAGGAAGCGTTGATCGGTCTCAAGGAGCGCTACAATCAACAGATTTGCACCTATCCGCTCGATGTCTACACGGACGATGGTCAAGGCGGGCATGCCTATAAAAGCGTTCCTTACTTCACCGCCACCCTCGCCAAAGGCATTTTGGATTCAGCGATCATGACCCCCGGAGGCATCCGTGTGGCCGCGCCGCATTGGCGCTTTCTGGCGTTCTGCTACCACCTGACCTTCCACAACAAGTCCGAACATGTTGCGCCCGGCACCGTGGAAGTCCGTCCCGACACTTTCCACAAACCTCACTACTATCCCGAGCTCAAGCGGCTTGCCGAATTGGCGGGTGAAGAGGTGCCAAAAACTTACGACAACATCGAACGACTCCTGCGCGCTGCCGGTACGCTGCCGAGCCTCGATCTGATCGGATTTTACAGCAACAAGAATGCCTTCCTCAAAAAGCGTTACTTCGACCGTGCGCCAATGAAGCCGGGGCTCGCGACGGTATTCATCAGGGACTTCGGCAAGGGCATGGATCTGGTGCCCAGCGTCCGGGCAAACATCCAACAGCATTTTGAAATTCTAGCTGAAGGGCCGGTGGATGAATCCAACCGTGAACGAATCGTCCAAGGCGTGCGTGGCGGCAACTGGGCGGATGCACAAGCCCCCCGTGGCTATGCCGAACCGGTCTATTGGTTTGTGTGTTGGGATAAATCACCGCGCCCGCCATCCAAACGCACACGCCGCAAACACCCGCGGGTGGACAATGAAAACATACGCCTCAAGGACGACATGCGCCGCGATTTGGGGACGGAAGGCAAAAGCATTCTGCGCGTAATTCACTCCAGCGACAACTCACTGGAAGCCATCGACCACCTTGAACACCTCGGACTGCAGGATCATCCCGCAGTCCGCACTCGCCTCTCGTCCTAAGCCAGACCCAGCCGACTCAAGGCTTCGGCGGCAAGCTTGGATTGAACGTCGCCAGTCACTGGCCGCCAACCGCCGAGTGGTTGAAGATCGGCGAATGGCTGGGGCCAGGCCAAATCAAGACGCGCCAGTTTTCCGCTGTCCTCGAGTTGCTTGAATTGTGCCTGATGCCGCGCGTTGGTGCTCCCGCATGTCGGATAAACCGCAAGCGTCAGCGTGCCGGAAGCCACGGCCTCATAGACCATCGACACACTATCGGCTGTGACCCAAGTCCGCTCGGCTGCCCCCAACAGGGAAAGCAAGGGAAGCTTCGGCACATCGGCAGAATGGAACCAAGCCCCCCCGGCAAAGCCCGGCTGGGCGCGGCATCGCCCGATCACTTCCTGCTCGACCCATGCTGGCGTGCGTCGCGAAGTCGCCACACAGGTCGCCTTTCCAGCCGCGGCGGCTTCCTTCAAAAAGCCATCGACCAGCGCCAGGTAATCCTCGCGCAACCATTTCAAGCCTTCGCCATCACCCCCAAGCAATAAGGCCCAGGCAGGCTGGGCAAGGTCGGGCAAATGCACTTTCGCCGAAGCGCGCGCCGCCGCCGGTGACATCTCAGAGGTCATGACCTCCAACTGCAGAAAAGGTGGGTCCTGATTGGGCGGATCCACCAAGGGGATCAGCGAAAACAGCGAGGGTGAAAAGTGATGAGGTGACCCCAAATACACATTCGGAACTCCCAAGCGTTTTGCCATCAACAGATTGGGCCACTGGGTGAGCCCTCCGGCTGAAACCACCAAATCATAAGTCCCTCGTGGGGGGAAATCCTCAAGCAAACAACACGCTGGCACCTGAAAGCACGTGGACTGCAGGCGGCTCACCAAGTGACGTGCCAATGGGAAGCGCCAGCGCACGTTCCAATCAGTCACCTCCAATGGCCGAGGTCCGCCTGCCAAAGCTGCCAAAAAGCCTTTCGCCTTGTTCACATGGCCCGTTCGCGTGTCTTTGATCCAAAGGACTTTGAGGGGAGAGGCAGCCATGCGTGGATTGAGGATAATGGCAAAATCCGTGGCTGTCAGCACCTTCTTTCCCTGCGCACTCCAATGTCGTCCTCCTCGATTTTTCGAGGTGGCAAAAACAATTCCTTTTCACCGCGGGATCACGAAATAGGATCCCTCGCGTCCATTCTGCGACCAATTAACCCTGCAACCGACCACCGCCGATCTATCGATGAAACAGCTGTATTTTCTCATCCGCGTGCCGAAATCCGGAAGCCAATCGATGTGGGACATGGTGCGAGGTGCCCTACCGGAAAGCCGCTGCTTTCGTCTGCCCCTGCTCGCGCCGGACCCAAGCAAGGGTATCACTCTTTACGATCGCTTTCGTTTGCGCCGCCGGTCCCTGAAAGGCTTCTGGAAAGGTTACCGCTTGCTCACCGAAGCTCAGGTGTGGAAACGCATCGGCGAGGAATCCAAGGATGGCGACATCATCGCCGGCCACCTCAATTACGGCACTCCCCAACTGCCGCAGGCTGAATTGAAATGCATCACCCTGCTGCGCCACCCGGTCGATCGACTGGTTTCAGAATACAACTATCACCGTCAGGGTTATCAGGCACGATCCGCCATCCACCAAAGCTACATGGCAGGCCTGCTCAAAGTGGCCGGCACGCGCTCATTCTCGGAATACGTCGCCTACCTTCACGATCATCTGGATGTCTTCCAAAACAAAATCACCTCCTACATCGTCGGCCCGCACAAGAACCGCGACCCGTTTGAGTTAATGAAGGAAAACTACTTCCACTTCGGCGTGCTGGATGAAATGGGATTCTTTGCGGACGAGCTTTCGAAAAAACTCAATCGCCCGATCAAGAACACGTGGATCAACAAAACCCGCGATCCGAAAAAATACGAGCTCTCTTCGGGCGATGAAGCGCGCTTGCAAGATCTGCTCGGCAAAGATCTGGAACTCTACAACCAGACCGCTGCCTTTGTGCGCGCGGAAAAAGGACGGATCGACGCCGCGAATCGCTGAACCCATCACCCTGCGCCCCGCATGATCAAACCCGGTCGACTTCTTCTCAATGGCATCCGCCGCATCCAATTGCGCTTTGCCGAAAAACGGGTGCTGGTCATCGGCGATTCCCACTCAAAGATTTTCCGCCACTACAGCTTTATCTATCTGCTGCCCCGCACCCACTTTGAAGTCCGTGCCAAGGGAGGAGCCACCGCTTCAGGGCTCGCTACGCCGAACTCAAAAACCCAGGCCTATCAGCGCTTCCGCAAAGCCCTCGACGAAGTGCCACGCGACCTCGTCATCGTCCAACTTGGCGAAGTCGATACCGGCTACGTGATCTGGTATCGCGCGAAAAAATACCAAGCGAGTGTGGAGGAGATGTTCGAGCTTGCCTTCAACACTTACACCCACTTCCTGCTTGAGGTTGCATCCGCCGATCAAGTGATCGTGATCAGCGCACCGCTACCCACCATCACCGACAACAATGACTGGGGCGAAGTGGCCGACCTCCGCAAGGAAGTGGTCACCACTCAAAAACAACGCACGGAGCTGACGATTCTATTCAATCACCGCATTGGCGAGTTTTGCAAAAAACACCAAATCGGCCACATCAATCTGGACCATGAGTGCCTTGGCGAGAATGGCATTGTGAAGGACTTTTACATGCATCCCAACAGTATCGATCACCACTACCACGCGCGACGCTACGCCGCCCTGATCGGCAAACGGCTCAAGCCGCTGATTGAGCCCGGGGGTTAAGCATCGAACTGATAGCCCATCAGCGCGATTTCACGGCGATAGGATTCCGCAACCTTGGCGAGGGTTTCCTCATCGTAATAGGTCCGGTAATCGACCAACTCCCTGGTGATGTTGGTTTTTTCCAGCGGCATGTTGCCGTCGTATGGAATCTTCAAGCGCTCGCAGAGTCCGGCGAATGAGGATTTGAAGTCATGGAAGTCAAGGACCTCATCCATCATGTTTTCCTCTCCCTCAAAATAGAGGCGTGCATCCAGGGGCAGGCGGTGGGTTTTGTGCAGCACGTAGTCGCGGAAGGATGGCAATTTGCGCCCCTGGCCAAACTTCTTCCAATTGTAGTAGGAAACCACTTTCCGCCACGGATGGCGCTCGAAGCAGAATTTATGATAGGAATTCCAAATCTCTTCGCCCACCAACTCGCGCACCCGTGTTGCCGGCATGTGCTCGTAATACCATTTGCCCAGCAACGGAGAATGGCGGTCGAGGCATTTGCGCAACCATCGGGACTTCGCATACCGCGAGCTCAGCCAGGTCTCGCCATGGTAGTTGCGCGGAATCTTGGAATCGGCATTCGATTCCATCGGCGTGATGATGTCATCCGGCGCACACAATGGACCAAGTGCCATTTCCATGCTGCTGCCAGCGGTCTTGTGCGTCTTGATGAAAATGAAGCGGTATCGATGGCTGATGATCATGACTCTATCCTTTGCGAGACGTGGGAAGAATGGATTGATAAACCGACAAGGTCGATTCCAGCATTTGCGTAAGCGTAAATGGCCCGATCCCCGCTGTCGATTCCGCATGATCGAGAATGTGCGTCGCTGCGGCCAACGCTGCATCGACATCTCCCACCGGCACCAAGCCTTGAGGAAATAGCACCTTCAATTGCTCGGCGACACCGCCGTGGTTGTAAGCCACGACCGGCTTGCCCAGAGCCATGGCTTCAAGTGAGACACGGCCAAATGCCTCGGGATCGGTGGAAAAGGAAAACACCAAGGATGACACAGCCATGACTTCCCGCAGATCACTGCGGTGACCGAGAAAAGTAAGGTGCCGCGTCACGCCGAGCGTCTCGGCGAGTTGTTTCAACTCATCCAAAAACGCGAGCTTCTTCGGGTGTGGTTCCCCAGCGATCAGGCCATGCACCGGGCGCCCGGCATCGATCAGGCGCGCGATCAGGCGAATGAAATCTTCCTGTCCTTTCCACCGCGTCAGGCGCCCCGGCAAGAGCAATGGGATGCGTCCCTCGAGCTGCGGGTGAGCGGATTTCCATGCCGCCAGCCACTCGGCAGACGGCCGCAAGCCAACGGGATAGGCCGCAGGATCCACCCCTCGATGGATCACCGTGATCTTGGCGGGAGCGGTTTTCGGGTAATGCCTGAGAATGTAGTCGCGGACACTTTCAGAAACGGCAATCACCGCTTCGCCGCGGGTCATCACGGCGGAATAGGCATTCACCGAGTAAAAGCCGTGCACGGTAGTCACCAGACGCGGACGGCGTGCCGAAGGAATGGATTTCCATGCCAGCCATGCGAGCCATGCGGGCAGCCGCGAGCGGAGGTGGATCAGATCCGGTTGCTCATGCAAAAACAATGCCCGCAGTCGCGGGATCTGTGCCAGCGAGGCCAGCGCCTTGCGGTGGATCGGCAATTGAATATGACGCGATCCTGCTTTTTCCAATGCCTCGGCAAGGCGTCCACCATTCGATACCACTAGCGAATCATGTCCCTGGCTCACCAAATACTCCGCCAACTCCAGGGTGCCGCGTTCGACACCGCCGGCATTCAGCTCGGGCAGGATTTGGATGATTTTCATGACAGGGATTTGATATCGATGGCCTGACGCTTACAGGCCTTTGTCAGCGATTTTGAAACACAGGGCGTGACGATAAAATCCAAAGGTAGCGCAGCCGCTTGATCGACAGATTCGATGAATTTCTCCAGCGCGGCCCGATCAAAACCCGTAGGCACGACGTGGCATCGGCTCGAGGCAGGCAACCACGCGGGCAACTCACGCCCCGGCTCTAGCGCGATTTCATAGGTCACATCCGGATGCTGCCAAGTGGGCGGCAGTTCCCAATCCGCAGCCACGCCGACCAGCCAAAGCAGGATGCGGGAAGGTTTGTCACAGCCGCAGCCGGGCTTGCCTAACAGATCATCGATGGTCAGATGCCGGGACTTGATCTTCAAGCGCCAGCGCTCTTGCAGCCAGAACACATCGATCAGGCCTGCGCGCATCGCCGTTTCGAGCGCGCTCATGCAATGCTGGGTAGTGGGTGGAGCTTCCACCGGCATCAACACCGCCTTCCACTTTCCTGGCTGCATGGTGATTAAGGAAAGCGCCAGAACCTCACTTTTCGCCCGCCGCGCAAGCAGCCCGGGCAAGGGACTTGAACGGCTGCGCTTGCCGAAAAACCGGACCCAATCCCCTTGTTCTCCCACCCGCTGATCCGCGAGCACTCCGACAATTCCGCCATCGCGCAGAAATCCCGTCACCTGATGAAATGGATCACGTTTGGAAAACATGCGGGTGCCATCGGCTTGGCGGCGCCTGAGGATTCGTTCGTCGAGCAGTTCGTTGTTGAGTGGGCGGTAGAAGGCCCCGGTTTTGCTTCCTGGTGGAAACAAATGGACGATGCGGCTGAGAATTTCCCAGTTGCCCATGTGGGCGAGCAGGAGGACGACGCCCTTGCCCGTGGCGTGCGCTTTTTCGAGCAATTCGAGGTTTTCGATCTCGATGACTTCTTTCAGATCGTCCGGGGTAAGCCGGGCGGAGTGGGCGGCGGAGATGAGGTTTGCGCCGCTGCGGCAAAAGGTTTCACGGGCGATAGCGCGGATTTCCGCCAGGGTTTTCTCTCCGGCGAAGACGATGCGCAAATTCCGCATCACGATGTTCCGGCGTTGCGGCATGATGTGCCAAGCCAGTCCTCCAAGCAGTTCTCCGAAACGGAACACCCAAGGTCCGGGAAGCAGACCGGCGAGCCCCTCAATGAGCGAATGCCCCATGCACTCGATGCGCCATTGCAGGGTTTTCGGGGATCTTTTCGTGGGGTGACTCAATGCGCACTGGGTAATGTTTTCCCGATGCCGATGCAAGGCCCATGGCGGGAAGTGGATTTATCACTGCCGGGGCTGATCATCGTATTGCAGGCGATGCAGGTGGGCGTAGAGGCCGTCGGGATCACACATCAGTTCCTTGTGGGTGCCGCTGGCGGCGAGACGGCCATTCTGCATGACGTGAATTACGGCCGCGTTGCGAATGGTGGAGAAGCGGTGAGCGATGACGATGGTGGTGCGGCCTTTCATCAGCGCGTCGAAGGCGGTTTGGATCTTTTGTTCGGATTCGCTGTCTAGCGCGGAGGTGGCCTCGTCGAGCAGCAGGATGGGTGCGTTTTTGAGGAAGGCCCGGGCGATCGAGATGCGCTGGCGCTGGCCGCCGGAGAGGTTGCTGCCATTTTCGCCAGTCTGGGTGTCATATCCCTCAGGCTGCTCCATGATGAAATCGTGGGCGAACGCCGCGCGCGCGGCGTCCACGATCTGCTCGTCTGTGGCGTCCGGTTTCGCGAAACGGATATTGTTTCGAAGAGTGTCCGAAAACAAAAACGTGTCCTGGCTGACCAGCGACATGTGGGAGCGCAGGGATTCGCTCTTCAGCTTGCTGATGTTCTGCCCGTCGATTTCGATCGTGCCCGTATCACAAGGATAGAACCGCTCGACCAGGTTGAGCATGGTGGATTTGCCGCTGCCAGACGGTCCGACGAGCGCGGTGACCTGGCCACCAATGCAGGTGAGCGAGACGTCGTGGATCACGGGCTGGTCGGGATGGTAGCCGAAGGTGACGCCGCGCAGCGTGATATCGCCATTGACGAGTTGGAGGGGCTTCGCGTCCGGCGCGTCTGGAATGGCGTGATTGGCATCCAGCACCCTGTAGAGCATTTCCACGCCGACGAGCGCGGTATGGAGCTGGACGTTCATTTTGGCGATGCGTTTGACCGGTTCGTAGGCGAGCAGCAGCGCGGTGAGGAAGGCAATGAGCGAATCGGCGCTCTGGCCAAGCACGAGGTTGCGGTAGCCGCCGTAAAACACAATGACGGCTACGGCGATGCCACCGATGAATTCCATGCTGGGGCTGGTGCGCGCGGAGACCGAGGCTATTTTGTTAGAAAGCTTTTCCACATTGCTGATCGCGCCATCGAAGCGGCGGTGCATCGGTTCTTCAAGATTGTAGGATTTGATCAGCTTGCTGCCGATGATGGCCTCTTGGAAGGCGGAAATGACCTGGGCGAGATTCCGGTATTGATCGCGGGAGATGCGGCGGACGCGGCGGATGATGTAGCCAAGAATAAGGGAAATAGGGCCTAGGATGAACAGCGCCGCGCAGGAGAGCCGCCAGTCGAGTGTGAACATGGCAGCCACCAGAGCGAGGGCGGTGAAGACGTCCTGCACCCGGGTCATGAGCAGGGTCATGACACTGCGCGCGGCCTGTGCGGCATGGGACACGCGGGTGAGCAGCTCGCTGGACGGAAAGTGCACGAAAAATGCCAACGACTGGTCGAGGATGTGCGTGCCCACGCGGCGCTGCTGGCGGGCGACGATGTTGTTGCCGATCCTGCTTAGAATCACCGAGGAACCGTATTCGGAAAGTCCCTTGACGAGAAAAATCAGAATGATGCCGACTGAAACGCCGAGAATCTGCAGCATTCCCGGCTGCGAGGTATCGATGAGCGATGATGCCAGGCTGCTGAGCTTTTGCGTCCATTCCCCAATGAACGAATCCGGGACCACCATGGGAACTTTTGCCGCTTTTTCGTGCGAACCGAACACCACCACTGTGATGTTTTTCATCATGAATACCGACATCGCGGTGGCCAGCGCGGTGAAGCCCATGAGCAGGAAGGCCAAAAGATATCGCCCGACGTAGAGGTGGAAATTCTCCCTTAGGACGCGAGTGATCAGATTGCGGGCTCCCCGGTCTTTTAGGATACTGGATTTTACTTTGGCCATGAATGCATTGGCAGGGAAAACGCCCAATCGGTCTTTTCCGCGCGCGCTGAGGCTACCCTACGCGGCATGGCTCGTTCAACCGAAAAGGCTTCCGCAGGCAGATGAACCGATGGTCGCGGCGGAGGTTTTCAAAAGCGGCGCGGAATGTAAGCAAAAATCCCGGTCAATTGGGTCGGATTTCCGCGGCTTGTCATTTGGTGCAGCCCGCGCGTTGATACGGGCAGCCCGATGAATCCACGATTTTCCAATCCCTGGCCGCATCCACAGCACCGCGTGCGCGATGTGATCCGCTGGAAGCTCGGTCTGCCGCCGCGCGAACGTGCCCGGCGGCCCGATGCGCCGGAATCGCCCGCGCCATGGCTGCGGCTCGATCCGGCGGCTATCGCGGCGCCACCGCCCAGCGGATGGCGCGTGGTGTGGCTTGGTCATGCGTCGTTTTTGCTGCAGGGCTGCGGCTTGTCGCTGCTTGTGGATCCGCTGTTGTCCAATCATTGCGTCCCGTTGCCTGGCTTACGGCGCTTGATTCCAGCGCCTTGCGCTCTAACGGAATTACCGCGGATCGATGCGGTGCTGCTGACGCACTCGCATTACGACCACCTTGATTTGCGGACCTTGCGGGCTCTGGGCACCGATGTGCGCATGCTGGTGCCCGAGGGCCACGGAGCATGGTTGCGCCGCAAGGGGTTTCGCGATGTGAACGAAGTCCGCTGGCATGAGTCGTTTCAACTGGCGCTGGACATCCGCGTCACCGCCACGCCCGCCCAGCATTTCACCGCCCGCTCGCTGGCCGACCGTGATCTCGCTCACTGGTGCGGCTGGCGCATCGACAGCGCAGACGGCTCGTTATGGCATGCGGGCGACAGCGGCTATTGCCCGGGCTTCCTCGAGATCGGCGAGCGTTACGGGCCGGTGGATTTTGGGATGATCCCGATCGGAGCCTATCAGCCGAGGCGCATCATGCGTCCGATCCACATGAATCCGGACGAAGCGGTGGAGGTCTTCCTTGAAACCCGCTGCCGCCGCGCGGTTGGGATGCACTGGGGCACCTTCCGGTTGACGGACGAACCGATGGGAGAGCCGCCGCTTTTGCTGGAGAGCGCGCTGTTGGAAAAACAGATCCCGCCCGCGTCGTTTACTGCCGGTGTGGTGGGAGCTGTCATCGACATCCCGCGCGGGCAGGCTACTTGAGGACGCCGTCGAGCGGTTCCGCGCCGGGACTCCAATATCCGATGGCAGCTACCTTGCCGTCCGCGAGCCTGAGCACGGTGACCTTGTCCTTCTGCTCGGGGAATCTTGCGATCAGCGCGGCATCGTCGCCGAGAATGATGCGGTGGACGTATTTTTTCATCTTCGGCATGGCGAACATGCGGCCGACGCCGGGCATGCCGTGGATGTTGGCGACGTAAACGGCTTTTTTCGTACCAAGAAAATCTTTGCCCAATGCGGTGAGCGCGGCGTTGGCCTTCTTGCCGGTTTCCATGTCATGGCTGATGAGCAGGAACTTTGTTTCCGCAGGTTTGAATGTGAAAGCCACCTCGTGCTGGTCCTTGGCGGTGAATGACTCCACCTTGGAGCCGACCGCATAGGGTGCTGCGTGAGCGATGCCTATCGAGAGAGCGGTGAGGGTGATGATTCTGGTGATGGTTTGGATCATAAGATTAGGGGTGGGTGCGGCATTCATTCACGATCCACGCTGAAAGCAAGGGGATTACCTTCCTTGAAATGGATCTTGGCATGGAAATCGGCGTCCGTCGCCTCACTGGAGAACTCCCACGCGCAGGCCTTGCAGATGCCTCGGACGAGGCGCAGACCCAGACCGAGACCTGAGGTGGCGATGGTGATCGGATCCCGGTCGTTGTGGATTTCAAGCACCGGACCGCCTGCTTGCATGACGCACGAAACATGGACGTTGGATTTTGCGTAGCGAACGGCGTTTTCCAGCAAACCATGGAGCACCAGGCGCAACAGATCGGAGTCAGCGAGGATTTGAATGCCCGTTGCGATTTCCTCGTTCATTGCCAGACCGCGTTCGCTGGCGAGAAGTTGATAATGCTCGGACACGTCCCCTGCCAGATCGCTGAGGTTGAGGTGGTCCGCCGCGGGCACCAATGCTCCCTGCTCCGCCTTGGCGGCCAGCAGCGAGCGCTCGACGAAACGCGAGAGCCTGCCCAGTTCATCCTGCAGGTCTTCCTGAAACTCCGGCGGCATCCCGGGAGGTGCGTGTTCGACGCGCATCCTCAGCAGCATCAACGGTGTGCGCAATTCGTGGGCCACCCGTGCCGAAAACTCGGCCATTTCCTGATAGGCCGTGCCCGCGCGTGCCAACAATCCGTTGAGGTGGTTGGCGAGGCCCTCGATGGCCGGATCCGCTTCGGGAATGACAATGCCTCCGTGCAAGGAATCCGGCCGCATGGCGGTGAGCTGGCGGTTGATGTCATGCACCGGCCGCAGCGAGCGGCGGGCCAGCAACAGTCCGGCACCCAGCGAGAGTATGATTATCAGCGCAGCCGTCCACAACCAGGTTCTCATCAATTCGCCGAGGATGTCTTGAATCTCCTCCTCGGCATACGTGTTGTGAAGCACCCAGCCCGCAATTTTCTGGTGGTGGCGGTCCACGCGGCCCGCGCGCAACTCCTCCTCAAGCTCGGAGTGAGCGGTGAATATCATCACTCCGATAAGCAAGGTGCAGGAAACGACGACCCATGCGGCAATGCGAAAACGGAAGCTCATGACGTCCCTTCTTCCCCCTCCTTGAGAGCGAAGCCAACGCCGCGCAACGTGTGGATCAAAGGTTTGCATCCTGGCAGGTCGATTTTTTTGCGCAGATAGTTCACATAAACATTCACCACGTTGGAGCCGGGATCGAAGTAGTGATCCCACACCTGATCGACCAGCATGGCTTTGGAAACCGGCCGCGGCGAGGCCTGAGCCAGCGATTCCAGCAGCGAGAACTCACGATTGGTCAAAACGATCTGTTCGCCGCCGCGCCGGGCGGTGCGGGCGAGCAGGTTGATTTCCAAATCCGCCACCCGCAGCAGGTTGGAGCTTTCCGGTTTAGCCCGGCGCTCGGCAGCCCGCAGCCGGGCCAGCAGTTCTTCGGTGGAATAGGGTTTGACCAAATAATCATCCGCGCCGGCATCCAGGCCGGCCACCTTGTCGCGCACCTCGCCGCGGGCGGTGGACAGCAGCATGACGGCACGGCAGCCGAGATCGCGCGCCTTGCGGATCACGCTCACTCCATCCATGCCGGGCATCGAGATATCGAGCACTGCGGCGTCTTGCATGTGATTTTTCAACAAGCCCAGCGCGGCGATGCCATCTCCGGTTTCCTCCACATCATGGCCGGCCACACGCAGCGCCGCCACCAGATGCTGGCGCAGGCGGGCGTCGTCTTCAGCCACGAGAATTCGCATGTCCGGAAGCTGCCACGGCCAGCGATGGTTTGAAAAGCACCGAGATTGGGCAGAATATCCGCGCCGCGATTCCCATTGCTTCGGTATGGCTCAGGGAGTCTGGACGACTTTCACGCGGCCGAAGCGTTTGGCGCCTCCGGTGGGATCATTCACCGTGACCCGTTCCCATGTGCCGTTGATCGCAACTCCCGCCGGCGTGCCAACGGCGATATCCGTCCAACCGGTCAGGTCGGAACCGAACTGCGCAGTGTAGGTGATGCCCGGATTGGGATTGGCATCGGCCCTGCGGCGAAGAAACTCGAGGCGTAGCACGCCTCCGACCACGAGCGCGCCCGGAAGCCCTTCGGTTTGGTTAGCGCCCACAGTCAGGCGGCGCACATCCGGTGCCAGCATGTTCAGGTTGAAGGCGAATTTTTCCAGATTCGTCACACCGTCGTTTTGCGGGGTCTGACTCGCTCCGCGCTGGCCCTCCGGCAGAACGGACGCCCAACTGTCAAATGGACTGGTGACGGTGAAGGTCACAGAAGCCGTGTTGGAGACGATGTTGGCGTTGGTTGCCGCATCCGAGGCGACCGCGGCGTTCACTTGGCAAGTCACTGCACCTGCGGCCGTTGGAGTCACAGGAAGGGTGTAGGTCGTTCCGCTGCCAGAAAGCGCGCCTTTGGTGCCGTTGCACACCGTGATTCCGCCGACCGTAAGTCCGGTCACTGATTCAGAGAAGGTCAGCGTGAAGGTGATCGGCGAGGTCTTGGATAGAGCCTGTCCCAGAATCGGCGATTTTTGACCGAATCCTCAAAACTGTTCATTTGGACAATTAAAAAATCTTCTAGTTTCTACGCTGATGCGCTCGATCTCTGCAATTACCTCGAATCCAGCTCGCAAATCCGCATTTTTCATGGGG
>CANLKN010000101.1 GCA_947491475.1 Akkermansiaceae bacterium
CAAGGACCGAGACGCTCTATCATCTTGGATTCACCGAGCCGGTTGCAAAATCCACACTCGCCGATGCCAACGAAACGAGAGACTGGCGGATCTGGGAGGAACTCGCCAAGAGTTTGATGAAGAAGGCCAGACCGCTCTATGCGGGCGAGTATCCACCGGAATCATCCTCACGCTGCTGACGGTTTACACCTACCGCCGCGCGATGAACGCCCATGCGGTGCAGTCCACCGTCCAATTGCGCACCGACTACAGAGAGAAAGAGGAAGCGGTGCTGCGTTCGATTGTCGCCATCACGCCCAACCGCGCCATCCGGGCGATGCAGGCCAACTCCGACCGCGACAATATGGCAAGAACGGCGTTTATGCATACCAAACTGGCGTCACCGGATGGGTGATTTTCAACAACGTCCGCTTTGGAGACCCCTTGGTTGGTGTTCAAAAGGCAGGCTATTACCGCCCGAGTTATCCTTTTGAGGTAAAGACCCTGCCTTCCGGGAAAATCTGTATTGCGGTTTATCCGCAACGTTTCCGCGCCTTCCTCGCGGCTCTCAATGCAGATAACACCGAGGAAAATAATTCACTGGTCGTTAACGTGGACTACACCAACGTTAATTTGACCAAGCCAGCCATTCCCTGCACCGATCTGGATTACGGAGTGATCCTTCAGGAATGTGCGGATCTCACATCCTTCACCAAGGGATTCTCGCTAGTCACTAATCTGCGTACCTACATCGGCGATGATTTCAATATTGTCCCCACCGTGCCACCAACGGGTTACACTCCCGTTGGCGACTTTTTCCCGCCGGTTTCCCTATTCATGCCGGAGCGCCGCTATGGAGTTGAGGTTGATCCCTTCGCTGTCAATATTGGCGGGCAGTTCGGTTCGCTCGCCAGTGACCAGATCGACACACCGGTCCGCCCGATGGACTCCACCACGGTGAGCGGCACGGCGCTCGCGGCCAATCGTATCACCGTGAACCTGCGTCCAATCCGCCATCCAGCCGAGTTGCCGCCCATCACGATGATGAACTGGCTGTTGGTGATCGAAGAGTTGCGGCGAGAATACATCGGATATTGAGGCAGGCTCTCAAACCAGAACGCCGGAACCGGAAATCTTCACCCATCATGGCATCATGACAAAAAAGTCATGATGCCATGGACCAACGGCGTGCTCTTGCTTTGCGAGCGGCGATCATGGGCCGACGGGCTTGAATATGTGGGCTTTTGAGTAAGCAACGGAGTTGCAGGATGTTCTCCGCTCCTGCCTCACCCCAGAACATGCCTGATTGCTTGAGGCGTCGGCCAGTGACAGCCGATACTGAAGTCCTCCAGATGACCAAATTTTATGCCGCCGGCCCGCTTGACAGCGGCGAGGAGCGAGCAACCCACATTCACGGTCCGTTCACAGCTTAATTTCCACACAAATTCTGCTGAAGAACCAAATTTTTTATTTTTTTGCGAATCGAAAAGCGAAAATCGGGTTAGGGTGCCGCGCATGAACGATTCAATCAGCGACCTCACGACTCGGATCCAGGCATTTGTCGATGCCCGCGAGTGGCGACAGTTTCATAACCCCAAGGACCTTGCCGTCGCCATCTCCGCCGAGGCGGGAGAGTTGATGCAGCACTTCGTTTGGCAGCAGGCGGATCAGATTGACCAACGCGTTCACTGCAACCGCGATGAGATCGCCTCCGAGGTCGCGGACGTCGCCATCCTGCTTTTCGAGTTTGCCGATAATCTCGGTTTCAATCTAGGCGATGTGATGGCGGCGAAGATGGCACACAACGAGGAACGCTACCCGGTCGCCAAGTCCAAGGGCAACAACCGGAAATACACGGAACTTGAGTCATCCTGAACTTGGCTCCACAACTCAAGGATTTGCGCGGCCCGATAAGAATGTCTGAAATTTGGGCTTTCCGCCCGCCCGACAATCCGCTTACCTCCGCGCGCCACAGGCATTCCATGCCGGCTTAGCTCAGTTGGTAGAGCAGCTGATTTGTAATCAGCAGGTCAACGGTTCGAGTCCGTTAGCCGGCTTTCCTTTAGAATCAAACACTTAGGTGAAAAATGGTCTAACGAGAAAAATAGTGACTCACCTTTCTCTGACCTTATCGCGACAAAGCAGCTTCCCTGCCTCGCTGCGGGTGGCGGGGAGTTTTTATGGTCCGGTGAAATTTCTCACCATCACCAAATATGAGGTCAAAAACCGTCTTGTGAGGATTTTCAAACGGCAGGAAACCTCTAATTTTGCTCATCCTGGGATTCTCCAGCCTGCTTGATCCAGTCGCTGAATTTCTTTCGTTCTGAAGGAAGCATTGATTTCCATGGGAGGCCCAGAATTTTTGGATCTTCGGCGGAAAGCTGATGAAGCAGAATCTGGTAGGCTTGAATGCTGCTCTTGCTCGAATGAATTCCGGTAAGCGAAAGATCACGTGCGGTCAGCAATTCCTTCTCTTTCAAGGCTGCGTCTGCTGCGGTGATTTTCTTTTCCGGCATCAAGCTTTTTGCCAAGCGGTAGCCCGGAGGCAGAATGAACAAAAACACAAATGCCGCCGCAGAAATGAGTATTAAAAAGCGCAAGAACGGATGGGTGTTCTCCCAATTGTGGCGGAGATTCTTTCTGGATTCGTAGATCATGAAAAATTAGCGGGGCAATGAGATCATTCTCCGGGAGTCGCCTTCGAAGACGGGGGACGCAGGGTCCATTCCCTGAATTTGTGAAGTTCGGATGGCAATAGCGTTTTCCAAGGAAATTCCGTAACCAATGGATCCTCCAGGCTCAAGCGGTTATTGGCGATTTGTGTGGCGAGAAAAACCGCACGATAGCCCGGCGTGATTTTATCCAGCTTCACTTGCATGGAATCGAGAATCACCGCCGCCTCGTAAGTTTTGCCGTCACAAAGGTAGGCCGTCGCAAGCACGAACTGAAGGCGCCGCTCACGGGGGAACTCCGCAGCCATCGGCTTGAGGGCCTTGAGCACCACCTGGGGATTTACCAGTTCACTGATGCAGGCCAGATACGAACACTGGGTCAGTAAAACCACGTTCGATGGCTCAAACAGCAGGTAAATCGTAATGATTCGCATCAAAATGTTTTCACGGCCCTTCGAGGCGAGCATTCCGAGCAGCGGTTTTATGTCGGCGTAGAGCGGAAGTGGGCCACGCCCGGTCAAAAGCGCTTCCGTCAACGCATCGTCCGCCTCGGCATTCAGGCCGGCAGAGCCGGCGATCGCACGCAAGCGGAGCAACGATTCGGACGATTCCCCTAACTTGGCTTCGGCCAAGGCCCCGCTCCATGCAGCCGCAAACGCCGCGGTGTCGCCGGATTTAAAATACGCCACCGCCCGACGCGCCAGCCACTCGAATTTTGGCAGATCCTCCGGACGGGCATCCAGCAATCGAATCACCCGCTGCCAGCAACCTTTCGCCTCAAGAGCGCCAAGAATATATGGAAAAAGCCCGGGTAGTTCGGGTATCCGATCCTCCGCAAAAATTTCAAGAAGTCGCTGATGCAGTCCCAAGTCTGTGAGGAATCTTGCCAGTGCCACGGAATCCACAAACTTCATGCGAGCGATGATTTTTTCGACAACATCCGCGCGGGTGCTTGGATTTGCGGCGTATTCAAGTCTTGCCGCAACCAGCGCATAACGCGTGGCATCATCATTCCCCGGCTCCGCCAATTGTGAAATCAGTGGCTTCAGTAAATCCGGTCTCAATCTCTCGATCGGAATCTCCTCGAGCAGATCCAACCAATCGGATCGGTCATTTTCCGCGGCCGCCCAACCGGTCGCGATCCGTCGATGGGCTTCTTCCAATGTCTCATGTTTGCCATCGAGGATGAGAATTCGGATCAAACGCAGCTTCAAGTCCTCGCTCTGATCCTGTTCAGCCACCCCCAGCAGGACGGCGGTTGCCTCGACGAGACGATTTTCCGCGATCAAGCGGTCTGCAAACATCACCGCGAAATCCGAATGAACCCGACAACTTTCCGGTAGCGTGACCCATGCCTGACCCAAGAGACCCAGCGCCACGGCATTGACCATGCCACGGAAACCACGCAGCCGATCCTCGTCCGATCCCTCCGGGTGGCTGATCAACGCGCGGGCGATCCCGGCATGCCTAGGGTCGCGCAAGCTCGTCATCGATTCGTCCAGAACCCGGAATACTTCAATGCGCGAGTCTCCCGCCTGCAGGACGGTGAGCGATAGGTCCCTCGCCTCAGCCATACGGTCCTTCCCGACCGCCACAATCGCATTTCCCATGTTCGCCTCCAGCCGCCACAATTTAAAAAGATGATAGGCGGGCAGCACCGCTACGACGAAAAACACCCCAGCGAGAGACAACAGGACAATCCCGCGAATCCACGGGTGTAGATTCGCCCAAAACAACCGCAGTCGGTCAACACGGCCAGTCATCATGAGTATGGAAACACGTGGGTAATCCTCCTGTGGGTTTCTTGGTCGTGGCAATCAATTTCAGTCGTAAAATCGAATGTGCGGAAAGCACGGCACCCGGAATCCTCACTGTGCGCTGTCAGTTGGGCGTGCCTCAGCGGAATGCACGGACTTTGACAACTTGCGCACGGGGCGCTCCGAAAGCATCCCAGAAAAAAAACAACGCAGCGCTCGTCAGGAGTTTGCCGCCTGCGGGAGGCCCCTGAAACAGCCATTGGGTGGGACCTGAGGACGGGAAAATGGAGGTTTTGCTCTGCGGTCAGTTTTCTCATTGGAAAACCAAGCCGGGTCGATAGTCTCCCGGCATTGAAAGCGCGCCCCGTTTCCATTCCTAATCACTTGCCCATGCGCCCGACCTTCGTGGTGGGACATCAGCGTCCGGATACGGATTCCGCTGTGTCTGCTGTGGTGTATGCCGATCTGCTAAACGCCCTCAAGCAAGGAGAAACGTTCGAAGGCATCGTCCTTGGCGAACTATCCGGGCAAACCAAGTGGTTGTTTGCTGAAGCCGATACGCCGTTGCCTAGGCACGTGAATCACCTCCTCGCTTGTGCGCGCGATGTCGCACGTTGCAAGGTGTTTTCCATCGGCCCGGACGCAGCCCTCGGTGAGGCGCTTGACCTCATCATGCGCCACCGCATCGGAGTCGTTCCGATACTCGATGCGAAGCGGAAACTGCTCGGCCTGCTGAGCGACCGGATGCCAGCGGCTAACTATTTCTATCATGCCAACGCGGAGGATTTCCTGGGAGTGCTGTTTTCTGTGGCGGATCTGGAACGCCATTTCAAACTCACACGCTGGCAGAAGCCGCAAACCGAAGCCGGCGGACAAATCGTTTTGGATACGAGCCGGGTCACACCCGGTTCTCTCGTGCTCATCGGCGACCAACCCGAACTGCTGGCGCACTGCCGGGATGCCGGTGCGGCTGCAGTCGTGACCTGCGCATCGCAGAAAAGTTCCTTTTGGAGAAATGCCATGCGCGCCTGTCCCGGGCTGGGCGTGTGGCACTATCGAGGGTCGCTCATGGCCTTGCTACCCAATTGCCCATGGCGATTCCCGCCACGCGGTTGATGCAGGTGGACGGCTTTCCCAAGCTTACGCCAGACCAGCCTCTTCATGAGGTGCGTGTTGCGCTGCGTCAGGCACAGTTCGCATTGCCGGTGATGAATCCCGATGGCTCGTTGTTCGGAGTGTTGTCGCGCACGGAAGTCATGAGCTTCCCGCGTGGCAGGGTCGTGCTGGTGGACCATTTCGAGCAACACCAGGCACCCGAAGGCCTTGCCGACATGGATATCATCGAGATTGTGGACCATCACCGCGTCGGCACGCTCGAGACCACCATGCCCATTCGCGTGGACTGCCGGCCCGTCGGCAGCACCGCGACGATCATTGCCTGCAAATTCGCTGAGAACGGCAAACGGCCCACGCCCGGCCAGGCAAAACTACTGTTAGGTGCAATCATTGCCGATACCCTGCTGCTCACCTCTCCAACCACCACCGAGGTGGACCACCAGCAGGCCATGGCCCTCGCTCGGTTGGCCAAGGTCAGGCTTGAAAAATTTGGACGTGAAGTGCTGGTGCGCAACGATGAGACAATGGATCGGCCGGCGGCTGAACTGGTGGAGAAGGATCTGAAGGAGTTTTCGGGCAATGGAGGGCGGTTTGCCGTCGCGCAAATCGAGACGGTGGATCGCAGCCGGCTGGATGGCGCGCGGCTGAGAAA
Organism: Akkermansiaceae bacterium; assembly: GCA_947491475.1. Classification (GTDB taxonomy): domain Bacteria; phylum Verrucomicrobiota; class Verrucomicrobiia; order Verrucomicrobiales; family Akkermansiaceae; genus Luteolibacter. The sequence goes on from CANLKN010000101.1 coordinate 6,177, forward strand.
ATTCGCAAGCGCCCTGCACGAACGTCGTCAGCGGGGTGGTTAGGAATTCGCCGCACTACTTGTCACCGACATTTTCCGCAGCGACAGCCTGGTATTGTTCGATGCGAAAACTCCGGCAATGGCCAGGAAACTTGGAACCAGCGGCGAGGTCTGGGCGGGCTGTGTCTCACGAAAAAAACAATTTCTACCGGAAATCCTGAGGCGTTTGGAAGGTCATGCGTAAAACCATCCGTATTCACGCGGAGAATACGTAGAAGAACAGTTGGAGCCCGATGAAAAAGTCGCCTTCCTCTTTCATGCCGGCTCACCTGGAGAAACCTGAAAATAGGAGTATCCCTCTTCAGGATCAGGCATGGGAGCGCCAATTGAGCAGGCCTTTCATCCACGCCCAGAGCAGGCCTTCGGCGAGCAACAGCAGGAACAGCATCGCCACAAGAAACGAGCCGATTGATAGATTCAGGAAGGCCACTGCAAAAGGCAGTAGGAAAATGGTTTCCACATCGAAGAGAAGAAACAACAGACCGAAGAGGTAGTATTGAGAATGAAAGCGGGTCTGGCGTTCGGCGAGCGGATTGACACCGCATTCGTAGAGAGCGTTCTTATCAGCCCCGCGTTTGATGGGCGTGAACAAAGTCATCCACACGCGGGCCAAAACCAGTGCGCCGATGGGAACCGCTAGGGCCACGCCGAAGAATGCGAGGATGGGTAGGTATGGGTGGTTCATGACATGGCTAGTTGGTGATGGCCTTCGTAATCGACGACATCAGCAAGGGTCATGGCGGCGAGTTTGTCGCGATACGACTGATGAAATGCCTGCCAGAAGGTGCCGGGTCGAGCGGATTCTTCACTCAGTTCGCCGGACTTGCCGCTCTCGGCTGCGGAGTTGATTTCCAACAATGAGATTTCATCCGGGCTGCGGGTGAGTCTGACGCCGCCTTTGTAGCCGCGCTTGGATTCGACGATGCCGGCCTCCACCAGTCGCTGGAAGATTTTCGAGAGATAGGGCAGGGGGATTTCGGTTAGAACGGCAATCTCGCGCACCAGCATGGAGTCCGGTGCCTGCCTGGCAAGGCAGGCGAGCGCTTCGATGGCATAACCGGTGGTTTGCGAATAGCTGGTCACGGCATGCGGTTTCAAACTTTCCAGAGTTGGAGCACGCGCAGGTAGTTGGCGCGCTCGAATGCGGAGGGATCCGGGCTGTTGCGCAGGCTCATGCTGCCGCGCATTTGATCGACCGATTCGTATTCGTGGTCCTCGAGCCAGTGGCGCAGACCGCTGATCAGGCTGCCGATGTGTGACGGGCCGTATTTCAAGAGGCTTGAAACGACCTGCACCACGTTGGCACCGCTCATGATGGCCTTGATGATGTCTTCCACGGTGTGCACACCGCCGCCGATGGCGAGGTCCGCCTTGATGTGGCCGTGAAGGATGGCGGCCCAGCGCAGGCGCAGGCGCAGCTCGGTGGAGTTGGAAAGTTCGAGACGCGGCGCGGCTTCGAGTTCCTCGATGTCGATGTCCGGTTGATAGAAGCGGTTGAAGATCACCAGGCCGGCGGCTCCCATCGAATCGAGTTGTTTGGCGAAATGGCCGGGTGACGAGAAATAAGGAGAGAGTTTTACCGCCACTGGAATGTCCACTGCATCTTTCACCGCCTGCAAAATATCGATCGTGCGTCTTTCCACCGAGGTGCCGGGTTCATCGGGGTCGGTGGCGATGTAATAGACATTGAGTTCGATTGCATCGGCACCGGCCTGCTCGATGAGTTTTGCGTGGTCGGTCCAACCGCCGAGACTCACGCCGTTGAGCGATCCGATCACCGGGATGTCGCACATCTCCTTGATCTTGGCGATCTGTGTTAAATAGCGGTCCGGCCCGAGCGCATAATCTTCCATTTGCGGGAAGTATGAGGTGGCTTCCGAGAACGACTCGGCGGGTCCCTCGGTGTGGTAGAATTCCGAGAGTTGCTGCTTGGTGATCTGCTCCTCGAAAAGCGAGTGCATGACGATGGCCGCGGCACCGGCGTCTTCAAGGCGGCGGACGTTGTCGAGTTGATCAACCAATGGCGACGCGCCGGGCATGACCGGGTTTTTCAGGTCCAGTCCGAGATAGGTGGTTTGGAGGTTCATGGTGATGAATTCTGGATGTTTTATTGCTCAGCGGTCGGTTGCTTGGTGGCGGCCATTTGTTGATAGAGGGCGAAGCGTTCCTTGACTGACTCGGCGGCCATTTGCTGGAGCATGGCGGAGCGTTCCGGATTGATGCGTTCGAGCATCTGGAAGCGGGTCTCGTTGGCGGTGAAATCACGCAGGCTGCCTTTCGGCGCAGCGGAGTCGAGTTTCATCGGGTTTTCGCCTTTTTCCGCACGGCGTGGATCGAAGCGGAACAGCGGCCAGTATCCGCAAGCGACGGCGCGCTTCTGCTGCTCGAGGCCTTGTGACATGCTGTAGCCGTGGGCGACGCAGTGGCTGTAGGCGATGACCAGCGAGGGGCCTGGATAACTTTCCGCCTCGCGCAGAACCGAAACGGCATGACCGTCCTTGGCACCGATGGCGACGCGGGCGACATACACCGTGCCGTAAGTGGTGGCGATGAGGCCGAGGTCCTTCTTGGCGACCGCCTTGCCGGCCATGCTGAACTTGGCAACGGCACCGAGCGGTGTGGCCTTCGATTGCTGGCCGCCGGTGTTCGAGTAAACCTCGGTGTCGAGCACCAGGATGTTGACGTTCCGGCCGGAGGCGATGACGTGATCGAGACCGCCGAAGCCGATGTCATAGGCCCAGCCGTCACCACCGACGATCCAGACGGACTTGTCCACGAGGTAGTCGGCGATCTGGTGGAGCGTGCGGGCCTCGTTGGTGGCGAGGGCGCTGATTTTCGAGCGCAGGGCGACGACCCGCTCGCGCTGGGCGTTGATGCCGGCCTCGCTGGATTGGTCGGCACCGAGAATGGCGCTGACGAGATCATCACCTAACAGCCCGGCGTGTCCTTGCAGCAGCACTTCGGCGAAGACCTTCGATTGATCGAGGCTTGCGCGGAAACCGAGACCGAACTCCGCGTTGTCCTCGAAGAGCGAGTTGGCCCATGCCGGACCACGGCCGCAGGCATCCTTGGTGTAGGGCGTGGTCGGCAGGTTGCCGCCGTAGATCGACGAGCAACCGGTGGCGTTGGCGATCAACAGGCGGTCGCCGAAAAGCTGGGTGAGCAGCTTGAGATAGGGCGTCTCGCCGCAACCGGCGCAGGCACCGGAGAACTCGAAGAGTGGCTTCATGAACTGAGTGGTCTTCACGTCGTCCTTGAGCATCGCGCGGTCGGGATCCGGCAGTTTGAGGAAGAAATCGAAGTTCTCGCTCTCGCTCTCGCGCAGCGGGATCTGCGGCGCCATGTTGACGGCCTTGCGGCTCGGGTTGCTCTTGTCCTTGGCGGGGCAGACCTGCACGCAGAGCTCGCAGCCGGTGCAATCCTCGGCGGCGACTTGCAGTGTGTAGAGCATGCCGGGATATTCGCGCACCTTGAACTCGGTGGACTTGAAGGTGGCGGGCGCTCCAGCGAGATGATCCGGCGTGTAAACTTTGGGCCGGATCGCCGCGTGCGGACAGACGATGGCGCACTTGTTGCACTGGATGCAGAGGTCCATTTCCCAAACCGGGATTTCCTCGGCGATGTTGCGTTTTTCCCACTGGGTGGTGCCGGTCGGCCAGACGCCATCCACCGGGAAGGCGCTCACTGGCAGCAAATCGCCCTTGCCGGCAAGCATCAGGGCGGTGACGCGCTGGACGAAATCCGGTGCGTTTACCGGCACGATCGGATTGAGGCGGTGCGTGGAACTGGCTGCATCCGGGTAATCGATCTTGATCAGGTTGGCCAGGGTGCCGTCCACCGCATCGTAGTTTTTCTGGACGACGGCGTCGCCGCGTTTGCCGTAGGTTTTCTTGATGGCGTATTTGATGGCGGAAATGGCCTCGTCCTTGGGCAGCACGCCGGAGAGGGCGAAATAACACGTCTGCATGATCGTGTTGATGCGGCCTGCCATGCCGACGTTGCGCGCCACGGTGCTGGCGTCGATGGCATAGAAGTCGAGGTTTTTGAGGATGATCTGTTCCTGGATCTCGCGCGGCAGGTTTTTCCATGCCTCGTTGGGATCACCGGGTGAGTTGAGCAGGAAAATGCCGCCGGGTTTCGCATAGGACAAGACGTCCATCTGGTGCATCAGGTCGAAGCGGTGGCAGGCGACGAATTCGGCTTGGCGGATGAGATAAGTCGAGCGGATCGGCGTGGGGCCGAAGCGCAGGTGGGAAACGGTCATCGCACCGGCTTTCTTCGAGTCATAAACGAAGTATCCCTGCGCGAAGTTATCAGTTCCCTCGCCGATGATCTTGATCGAGTTTTTGTTAGCTCCGACGGTGCCGTCCGAACCAAGCCCGAAGAACACCGCTTGTTTCATGCCGGCTGGCACGACTTCGAACTCCGGATCGTAATCGAGAGAAAGGCCGGTGACGTCGTCGTTGATGCCGACGGTGAAGACCTGCTTGGGCGAGGGTTTTTCGAGTTCGTCAAACACCGCCTTGACCATGGCCGGGGTGAACTCCTTGGAGCCGAGTCCGTAGCGGCCGCCGATCACGCGGATGTTCTGCGTGTCCTTGAGCCAGCCGGCGGTTTGCGCATGGCGGAGTGCGCCGATGACATCGAGGTAAAGCGGTTCGCCAAGTGCGCCGGGCTCCTTGGTGCGATCGAGCACGGCGATGGATTTCACGCTCTTGGGCAGCACGGCAGCGAAATCCTCCACCGAGAATGGACGATAGAGGCGCACCTTGACGACGCCGGTTTTCGCACCGTCCGCATTGAGCGCGCCGACGGTTTCACCGGCGGCTTCGGCACCGGAGCCCATGATGACGATCACGCGCTCGGCATCCGGAGCGCCTTCATAATCGAAGGGCTTGTAGGCGCGGCCGGTGCGGGCGGCGAAGGCATCCATCGCCTCTTTGACCAGGCCGGGGAGGGCATCGTAGTAGGTGTTGCAGCCTTCACGGGCTTGGAAGAAGGCGTCCGGGTTCTGCGCGGTGCCGCGGATGACCGGTTTGTCGGGCGTGAGCACGCGGTCGCGGTTGGCGAGAATGCTTTCGTCATCGATGAGCGCTTGCAGGTCCTCATCGCTGAGCAACTCGATTTTGGAAACCTCGTGGGACGTGCGAAAGCCATCGAAGAAGTGGAGGAAGGGGATGCGCGAGCGCAGCGTGACCATCTGGGAAATCACGGCCGTGTCCTGTGCTTCCTGCACCGATCCGCCGCAGAGCATGGCGAAACCGGTCTGGCGGCAGGCCATCACGTCCGAGTGATCGCCGAAAATGCTCAGCGCATGGGTGGCCAGCGCGCGGGCGGTGACGTGGAGGCAGAATGGAATGAGTTCCCCGGCGATTTTATACATGTTGGGGATCATCAGGAGCAGCCCTTGGGAAGCGGTGAACGAGGCACTCAGCGAGCCGGCCAGGAGTGCTCCGTGCAGGGCACCGGCGGCACCGCCTTCGGACTGCATTTCCACCACACTGGGAACCGCGCCCCACAGGTTTTTCATTCCGGCGGCAGACCATTCATCGGCGAACTCCGCCATCGGCGAGGATGGCGTGATCGGATAGATGGCGAAAAACTCGTTCAGCCGGTATGCGACGGAAGCAACGGCTTCGTTGGCGTCGAGCGTGCTCATGGCGGGTTTGGTGGAAGCATTCACGCGCCCTCTAAAGCACATTTAAGACAGCCAGGTCCACAAAGTGCACGATATGCGGCCAGAATGGCAATTTCCGCGCAGGCGGGAGAGGAAAACTCAGCGAAGCCACATACGAAAATGACTTCAAGGGATTTTCGACAGGGATTTTCGTATGGGTTCCGCCCCGGACGCAGTCCCCATCAGGCGCTCGATGCGCTGGCCGTGGGGCTCTGGGAGCTCTCGCGACGCTGGTATCGTAGCCTGTGCCGAAGGAGCCACAAGAAACGGTTGAACTGGAGCAAGATGCAGCTCCACATAAGCCGCTGGCTCCCGTCCCCGAGAATCGTCCAGCCCTATCCCGAAGAACGCTTCAAAACACGCCATCACTCAAGGTAAGAGCCCGTTGCCGTAATGCCGCCCGCCGGGATCTGTGCGGGGGGCTCGGGGTAACCCGAGCCCCTATCGCGACCGTTTGTATGATTCGGGTGGAAAGTGAAACGCCCGCGCCGATCACATGGACATGCGTGTTCCTTCAAATTGTTATGACACTGGGCAGCCGGGAATTTCCCGGGCAGTCGCTGGGTGTTCCCATTATCCGCCATTTGGCGGAACGGGCGGGAAGCCCTCGGACGGTGGGTCATCTTTTGATTTCATGGGATTCTTTGGGTCAGTGGATTTTCCGGGTTGCCCAGAATGACAGGCATCGACACAGCACTTTGTCAGAACCGGAGGCGTAGCCGGAGATGGACCGCCTTCCGAAACCATCCGCGGTCAAATCCGTCGGAAAAACAGCCATTCTGTCCCGGTCCGGGCGGATGGATTTGAACCCTGACCCGTTTGAGCCGACACCCCGAAAATCCGGTAGCTGGTCTGGAAGGTCAGGTTCTCGTTCATCCGTCACACGTCTGCCAGATCGGCGAGTCGGATCAAGGGCGAAGTGAACAATCGGCAAACGGGAAAACCCACTCGTCGTTGCACCGGATCTCGCCACGCCGGCCGGTTCCGGCTATGCCCTCACCCATGCCAGGCCAACCCGGACTCCCCAATCTCACCGCCATGCGCGGACGCCGCAAGGGCGGCGCACCCACACCGCAGCCACGCATTCTCCAAGGCATCGCTGCTCACGCCGACGCCTTCCTCGCGAATCTCGCCGCCCGCGCTTACTCCCAACCCTCCATCGAAGCACACCGCTGGGCGCTGCGCCAGTTTGCCGCCTGGACTGCCGGGCGCGGCTCAGATGATCCCGCACTTTTCATCCGCGCCGATCTGGAAGCCTACCAGCTTTTCCTCCACCACTACCGCAGTCCGCGCGGCGGAAAGCCGCTCGTCACCAACACCCAGCTCGCCCGGCTTGGTTGCATCCGGCGCTTCTTCGCCTGGCTCTGTCGATCCGGCACCATTTCCGCCAACCCCGCCGCCGATCTCGACCTGCCGCGCAAGCAGGCCCGCCACCTTCCCAAAGCTCTCAATGCCGACGAAATCGCCCGCCTACTCGCCATCCCCAACCCCGTCGATCCCTTCGGCCTACGGGACCGCACCATGCTGGAACTTTTCTACGCCACCGGTATCCGGCGCACCGAAATGACCAATCTCGACCACGGCGACTATGAACCCGCCACACGCACGCTGGTGGTCCGCCAAGGGAAGGGCGGAAAAAGCCGGATGCTCCCGGTCGGCGAACGCGCCGCCGCATGGATGGACCGCTACCTGGCCGAGTCCCGGCCGCTTTTCCACCACCTGCCCAGCGAAACGGCACTCTTCCTGAGCGGCTACGGCACACGAATCAGCCCGGCCTACCTCGGCAACTGGATCAAGAAACTGCTGAAACGCTGCGGCATCGACAAGCCCGGCTCATGCCATCTTTGGAGGCACAGTTGTGCAACCGACATGCATCGCGGCGGTGCCGACATCCGGTATGTGCAGGAACCGAGCGGAGCGAGATGGACAGGAGCGCAGCGACGTGCCTCGAAGAGGTGCGACCGGAAGGGAGCATCAAATGCTCGGCCACGAACGCATGGAAACGACGCGTATCTACACCCACGTCCACATCGACGCCCTGCGCGAGGTCCACGCCAGCTGCCACCCGCACGGACGATTGGATGAAACACAAGACATCTACGGCCGCCTCAGTATTCCAGACGCACCGGAGCAGGATTTGCCTTCCCCCGGCGTGGAGGAAACGCTAGAAGCTGAAGCCGTGATGGTAACCGCCACACCACATTCCATCGTCCGCACCGCTCC
>CANLKN010000102.1 GCA_947491475.1 Akkermansiaceae bacterium
ACGCTCCACAGAACTTTGCAGCTTTTGAGCGTTCATCCGTTCGAAAAAGTCACTCTAAATGAGCTACTTATGGAAACTGACCACAGAACTTTCATCAACTCTGATCCTAACCAATTGAATTTGTTTTAGTTACAACCGGACACTTGTGGTGTAATTCATTTTTGTCTTTGTTTGTTGGTTTTCGTCAGGAAATTTGCCGGCGAACGGAGAGTAGGTGCGCCCCCGGCAGCGGCGGTGGGCGGCGCTCACAGGGTTGATGTTGCAGTCTGAGGTAGGCTTCAAAACATGACGGCTGGTAGGAGTCGAACGATTGCGATTAGTTGTTATGATGAAATCATGGACATCGGTTGCGGGCAAGCTCGAAAACCGCATTCCCGGTTTTGGGAGGTCGCCCGTCTTCCGCGGAATGGACCTGCCGATGCCGATGCAATCCGCAGCTCTCCCTCACCAACTCCGTCACGCTCTTGTGGAGCAAACGCCGCTCTGCCCTCGCCGGACGGGCACCGCATGCCTGATCAGTTCCGCACGTCTCGCGGAATCCAGCCGCGAAACTGACTGGAATTCACTTTTGGCGTAAAGGTCGTTGAAAGAGCGTGTAGCCGGACCGGAGGCGGGGGAAAAGGCGTTTGAGGATAGCTGAAATGCTGAAAGGAAGCATGCTTGGCTGAAAGCCTAGATCGGGCAGGGTAGGGAGACTTTACCTTTGCGCTGGCGAACCGCCTCGAAGACACACACGCCGGTGGCCACCGAGACGTTGAGGCACTCGACTTTTCCAGACATTGGGATGCTGGCGAGGAAATCGCAGTTTTCCTCGGTGAGTCGGCGCATGCCTTTTTCCTCCGCGCCCATCACAAGGGCCAACGGTCCTGTGAGATCGAGTTCGTAAATCGACTTGGATTTCGCATGGTCCGAAGTACCCACCAGCCAGATACCGGCGGCTTTGAGCTTCTCCATGGTGCGCGCCAGATTGGTGACCTGCGCAAAGGGCACGTGGTCGGCGGCACCCACGGAAATGCGGCGCACCGTTTCGGTGATGCCCACAGCCTTGTCCTTGGGTGCGACCACGGCGTGCACGCCCGCTGCATCGGCCGTGCGCAGGATGGCACCGAGATTGTGAGGGTCCTGCACGCAATCGAGGATCAATACGAAAGGTGTCTCGTGTTGGGCGATGACGGCCATGAGTTCGTCCTCATCCAGTGCGGGCACGGTTTTCTCCACTGCCTGGACGTGGCGGTTTTCACGGGCCTGCTTGCCGTGGGGTGCGGAAAATCGCGGCTTCATGCGCGGGAATGTGGACCAAGCGTGCGCCGGGAGTCGAGTTCTTTGAAATCCTCATGGGAATCCCGGCTTGGCAAGCGGGCTGCGGGCGTGGAAGTTTGGCGCGGGATGGGATTGAGTCTTTCTGAATTGCGCGATGGCCTGCCCGAGGGCGGGCTATTCGGTGGCGGAGCGTGGCGTTGGTCGCCGGAGCCGCTCAAACTCAGCAAGGCGCAAGCGCGCGAAATGATGTCGCTAGGCCACCCGCTGGCGCGCTTCCAACAAGCCTGTGATACGATCTACCGCCGCAGCGCCTCAGGCAAACTGCCGGGTTGGCTGACCGAGTTGCTCGACGAGGGAAAACCCGAGTGGATGGTCCGCCTCCAGCACGAGCCATCATCGGTTCACCAATTTCCACGGGTGATCCGGCCGGATTTGATTCTCACCGAAAACGGCTTCGCGCTGACCGAACTCGACAGCGTGCCCGGCGGGATCGGCGTCACGGCATGGCTCTCGCGGATGTATGCGGCGGCTGGCTACGAGGTGCTCGGCGGCGCGGATGGCATGCTCGATGGTTTCAAGTCACTGATGCCGGATGGCGGCACGGTTCTGGTTTCCGAGGAGTCCGCTGACTATCGCCCGGAAATGGAGTGGCTCACCCGCCAGCTCGGCCCGTCATGGGATGTGGCAAGCGCCGAGGAATACGAACCGGACCAGCGCTCTCTTTACCGGTTTTTCGAACTTTTCGATTGGGAATCCGTGCCCACCGTCAAGCAACTCGCCCGTGCTGCGGCCAGCGGTGAAATTCCGATCACTCCACCTTTCAAACCTCATCTCGAAGACAAGTTGTGGCTGGCTTTGCTGTGGTCACCGGCGCTCAAGAAAGTCTGGGAGCAATCACTGCGCGGCAATCATCTGCGGCGGCTGCAAGAACTCGTCCCCTTCGGCTGGGTGCTCGATCCCACGCCGCTGCCGCCACACGCGGCGCTGCCCCGCCTCAACGCGCATTCGTGGGAAGAAGTGGCCGCATTCAGCCAGAAAGAACGCCAACTCGTGCTCAAAGTAAGCGGTTTCCACGAAACCGCCTGGGGCTCGCGCGGTGTTTTCATCGGCCACGACATGCCGGCGGCCGAGTGGGCGGCCCGCCTCCAGGCCGCCCTCGATCAAGCCACCGAGCAACCTTGGCTTCTTCAGGAATTCCACGAAGGCAAAAGAATCACCCACCCCGTTTTCCGCGACGACGGCTTGGTGGAAATGATGCAGGGCCGCGCCCGCCTCTGCCCGTATTTCTTCACCGATGGAAACGGAGCGACGAATTTCGGCGGCTGCCTCGCCACCATCGTCCCGGCCGACAAAAAGAAAATCCACGGCATGAGCGACGGCGTGCTGGTGCCCTGCGTGATCGGGTGAGGTGCCTCTGTCCACATCTGATCGGATGAAAGTATCTAACAGAATCAAAATCGTGACCACCGCCCTGCTGGCCGCTGTTTTCACAGCCGCGGCATCGGCTGGAAGCATCAGCCCGCATCCGGGATTCCTGTGGCGGGCTGCGGCTCCATTTGCCGGATATGAGATTGAGATTTTGGGTGAAAACGGGACATCCATCGATCGCGACTAAATCGCTCATGTGGCGCGCTATGTGCCCGCCGCGCCGTTGGAACCGGGTGCTTTGTTTTCCGCAACAATGAGTTTGTGCGCGGCCGCCGGACCGGCATTCTCGCCAAGGGTGGTCCCGGCCTGATCGAGGACAACCGCTTCGATGATCCCCGCTACCCCAAGCCCTTGGAAATCCGTCAATCCACCGCAGTGACCGGCCGCGACGCCGGGGAATGATTTTTCACCCGAAGCCAGAGACCATGAAACATGCCAATCGATTCCTGATCACCGCAATGGCCCTCCTCGCCTCCGCCCCACTGCACGCGCAGGATCAAAGCGGAGCAGATCCGCGTCCTAACATCTTGTGGATTGTGGCGGAGGACATGTCCTGTCATTTCGGCTATCAGGGGGAAAAGCGGGACCGCACACCGCATGTGGACCGCTTGGCGCGGGAGGGAGCGGTCTTCGAAAACGCCTATGTCACCGCACCGGTCTGCTCGGCGAGCCGCTCGGCGATGATCACCGGGATGTATCAAACCAGCATCGGCGCGCAGCATCACCGCAGCTCGCGCGGCACCCACAAGATCCATTTGCCGGCGGGTGTCAGAACGATTCCCGAGATCTTCAAGGAGGCCGGTTATTACACCTGCAACCTCGGCTTTGGTGCCGACCTGCCAAATGATTTCACCCGCCCCGGTAAGGAGGATTACAACTTCGTTTACAAGAGCCGCGCCCTGTATGACGGGCCCGACTGGTCGGGCCGCGCTGCGGGTCAGCCGTTCTTCGCGCAGGTTCAACTGCGCGGCGGCAAGCTGCGCAATGTGGAAAAATGGCAGCAGGAAATGATGTCGGGACTCGATCGTTCGGTCACACCGGAGGAGGTCACGCTGCCACCCTATTATCCTCGGGATGCCGCGTTTCGCGAGGATTGGGCGGCCTACCTGAACACGGTGCAATACACCGACAAGGAGGTGGGCTTGGTTCTCGCACGGCTGGAACGGGAAAACCTGTTAGATCAAACGATCATCGTGTTTCTCACCGACCACGGGATCAGCCAGGCGCGCGGCAAACAGTTTCTCTATGACGAGGGTACCCGCATTCCGTTCATCGTCCGGGCACCGGGACGGGTCGCGCCCGGGACGCGGCGCGGGGACCTGATCGCGCACATCGACATGGCCGCCACATCGCTCGCCTGGGCGGGCATCGCGGTGCCCGATCCGATGCAAGGCCGGGATCTTTTCGCGGGCGACTTTGAACCACGGAACTTCGTAGTCACCGCGCGCGACCGCTGCGACGAGACCGAGGACCGGATTCGCTCGCTGCGCGAGGGAAATTTCAAATACATCCGCAATGCGCACCCCTTGCGCCCCTACCTGCAACCCAGCGCTTACAAGGATGGGAAACCGTGGATGCAGCCGCTGCGGGATCTCCACAAGGCCGGGAAACTCGATGCGGTGCAATCACTCATCCTCGCCGATCAGCGGCCGGAGGAAGAGCTCTACAATCTCTCCGCCGATCCCTTCGAGGTGCGCAATCTGGCGGGCCATCCGGACCAGCGTGAACGCCTTGCCCACTTCCGCCAGTTGCTGGAGGCTTGGGAAAAAGGGACCGGCGATATGGGCCGGGAACAAGAACCCGAGGCCGCATACGATGGCGAAATGGCCGTCTATCTCAAGGCGGTCCGCCGCAACAATCCCATCGAAGCCACCATGATCCAAAGTAACATATCACTCATGAAAGAGTGGCGGAGCGCACGCCGGAATGGAAACTCATGGGCTGGGACACCAATCCGCCCGCGTTGATCGACATCCGCAACGACCTCGGTGAGAAGCACAACGTGGCCGCACAACATCCTGAAGTGGTGAAGGATCTCTCCGCACGATTCGCAGCGTGGTTTTCACGGCAAGCCAAGCCGATGTTTTACTCCGAGACGCAGTGGAGAAAGTTCAATGAAGTGAAATGGTGCAGGCAATCTAGCCGGCCGCCTGTCAAACAGCCAGACGATTGCGTTGCAGGGTGAATCCGATCCATCTGTGTAAAAACTGCAAAACATGGCTTGATTCCCCGGATTTCGCGACTAAAACGCCCGCCCCTCATGCCGGACCCGTCACGCACACTCAAATTCGCCATTCCCAAGGGCAGCTTGGAGGCTCCCACTGTGGAGCTTCTCGCCAAGGCTGGCTACGAAGTGTATGTCTCTTCCCGCGGGCTGCGCCCGAGTTCAAATGATCCGGAGCTCGATCTTTTCCTCATCCGCGCTCAGGAAATCGGCCGCTATCTCGGCCAGGGATTCATCGACTGCGGCATCACCGGCTACGATTGGGCCTATGAAAACGAGGTGGATCTGATCGACCTCGCGGAGCTCCCTTATTCCCGAGCCACCACCCGTCCCACTCGCTGGGTGCTGGTGGTTCCAGAGGATTCGCCGATCCGCAAGCCCGAGGACCTCGAAGGCAAGCGCATCGCCACCGAGGGCGTGGGCATCACCAAGCGCTACCTGAAGGAGCGTGGCATCCACGCGGAAGTCGAGTTTTCCTGGGGAGCCACCGAAGTGAAAGTCCCGGATCTGGTGGATGCCATCGTCGATGTCACCGAAACTGGCTCGTCCATCAAGGCCAACCACCTGCGCATTGTGGACACCCTGCTCACTTCGTTTCCGCACTTTTACGCCAATCCTGCCGCAGCCGCGGATCCTTGGAAAAAGGAGAAAATGGAGCAAATCGCCCTGCTCCTCAAGGCCGCGCTCGGTGCCCGCGGAAAAGTGGGCCTCAAGATGAACCTGCCATCTGCCAGATTGCCCGATCTTCTCGAAAAACTTCCATCGCTCCGCCGTCCCACCATCTCCAACCTTTCCGAGGACGGATGGGTGGCTGTTGAGACGGTGATTGACGAAACAGTCGTCCGCGACATCATCCCCGGGCTGAAGCGCCTGGGGGCCGAGGGGATCATCGAATATCCACTCAATAAAATCGTCCCCTGATTCATTTCATCACAACCTAACCCCGACCGCAAACGCCATGGGCTCCATCAAAAAACGCCGTAAAACCAAGATCAACAAGCACAAGCGCAAGAAGCGCATGAAGCAGAACCGCCACAAGAAGCGTCTTCGCTACAAGTCCTGATTTCAGGAGTGATTGTTTTTCACAAGTGCCAGAGCCTCGCTTTCGCGGGTCTCTGGCTTTTTTCGTGAGTGCGCCATGTTTTTCCCATGGCGAGATGAGGCAGCAAAAACCGCATAGGTGATGCGGGATATGTTTCCGGTGAGGCAAGGCATTTACAGCCCATTCGGTGATGGAACAGGATTTGCAGACACGTATCCCCATTTCAAACCGTTCTCATGAAAACAAACCTCACGACCGCCAGCCAGATTCCCGCATTGTGGGTCGCACTCGGATGCGCGGTGTCTTCAGCCGGGGCCGCGAATGGTCCCAACATTTTGCATTCCGAGCCAGAGCAGCGCTGTGGTGCCATGCTGGGCGGGCTGGGCACGGGCTTTTTGGAACTGTGGCCCGATGGCTGCATCCATGACTGGTCGATTTTCAATCGTGGGGCATGGGCATACCGGCAGGATTTTTTCGGGGTCAATCCACAGGACCGCCCGGCCCTCGCGGATATGGACGCGAACGCGCTGCAATTTTTTGTTCGCACCGCTGCGCCCGGTGGCGGGCCGGTCGTCCGCCGTCTGAGCGTGAACGGCGAGCAGGCCGTGCCGGAACAATATGTCAACTGGCTGCAATGCGTGGAGGGCATTAAATATGACTCCACCTTTCCCGGAGCCGAATTGAAATACACCGACCGGGACCTGCCGGTGGAAATTGTAGGGAACTTTTATTCCCCGATGATCCCGCACGAAACGCAGGTCAGCGGCACGCCGGGCACCTACATGGTTTTCACCATCAAGAACACGAGCAAGGAGGAACAGGAAGTTTCATTGGCGGCTTACCTTCGCAACCCGCTGGCCCGTGGCGGAGATCCCGCGAATCGCGGCGCGGCCGCCCGCAAATTGGAAAACACCGTGCAGTCAAATGACGACTCGGTGAGCCTGACGATGCGGACCAAGTCCGAGATGCCATTCAAGTCCACTCTGGGCAGCATGTGCCTGTCCATGAGCGGAGGTGAGCCGTCATGGATCGCCTCCGACTTCGGTGCATTTTTGGGCAGCGCTGCCGTGTTGGTTCTCGGGGACTGGCGCCATCGCTTTGAGACCCCAATGCGGGATTTCAGAAAAACCGGGAAGTTGTTGCGCCATGATGCCCAACCGTGCCCCACCCAGCTCGGCCCCTTGGCGGTGGGCGGCATGGCCAGGGCCAACCTGCTTGCCCAGCCGCTTGCAGTGGTCAAACCCGAGGCGGAGGAACTGGCCTCGCTCACGGACCCGGAAATTACCGCCATCATCGCGCAGGCGAGATTGATTCCGTCGCTGGCTTCGGTGGTGGCGCAGGCGGAGGCGGTGGACAGGGATTTCCTGGACCCCGCAAAAAAGGGCCGCGACCTGGTTTGGCTGCTTCGGTCCGCCGTGCAGCAATATGCCGGGCCGGACGGCGCGGCGGCCGATTGGGGCGACGCCATGCTGGCCAACCTCATCACCCTGAAACCCGGTGAGGAGCGACAGATCCGCATGGTGCTCAGTTGGTATTTTCCCGTTCACATGAGTCCCTCCCAGGACCGCGACATGGGACACGCCTACACGAATTGGTTCAAGGACGCCGGGGAGGTCAACAGCTACCTGGTGCGGAACTACGAGCCATTCAGCGCAAAAGTGGCCACGATGAGGCGGATTTTTAAGGACAGCAATCTGCCACCCGTGCTTGTGGAGGCCTGCTCCGGCCAGTTGAACACGCTTGTGAGCAACAGCTGGTGGCAAAAGGATGGCAAACTTGCGCTGTGGGAGGGCTTGGGCTGTTGCGGTCTGAACGCCGCCACGGTCTATGAGCAGGGATCCCACCTCGTCACCGCCCTCTATCCCGAGATGGAGAAATCCTGGCTTGAGCAGGCCGTCGCGACCCGTGATCCGAACACCGGCATGATGTTCACGGTTTATGCATCGGATCCCAAGAATCCCGCTTACCACTTGGACTACAGCTACGTGGACCGCAACTGCCACTTCGTCTGGGCGGCCTGCCGCGACTACCTATGGTTTGGAAACAAGGAGTTTCTTGATGCCTATTATCCGGTCGTTGTGAAATCGATGAGTCTCTTTGAAAGCATGGACACCGATGGCGACGGCCTGCCGGACAAACACACCAACATGCCCAACACCTATGATGTTTGGCCGCTCCAGGGAGTCTCTTCTTATTTCTCCAGCCTTTGGATCGGGGCGCTGCGCAGCGCGATCCACCTGGCGGACGCGGCCGGCGACGCTCCCAATGCAGACAAATGGCGGGGACTCCTCGCGAAGGCCCTGGTGAGTTTCGAGAGCAAGCTTTGGAATGGCAGATACTACAGCCTCTGGCTGGACGGCGAAAAACGTGACGAAGCCTGCATGGCGGATCAACTCGCTGGAGAGATCTACACGCAAGTGATGGGACTTGGAAACAGCGTGCCGCCGGAACGTGCCAAACAGGCTCTCGAAGAGATCTACAAACTCAACTTCACTCCGGATCAGGGTCTTCTCAACTCGGCCTATCCGGAAGGGGCCAAACCCACAATGCCGACATTCCAAAACATGCATGCCGACAACATCTGGACCGGAACGGAATTCAATCTGGCCTCGCTATTCATCAACCAAGGGATGGTGGATGAAGGCATGGATGTGATCGAGGCAGTGCAGCGCCGTTACATGCGGGCCGGGCGCTTCATGAGCTTCATCGAGTGCGGCAAGCGCTATAACCGGCCGATGGCGGTGTGGGCCGCGCTTTTGGCCGCAACCGGCTTTAAAATTGATGTTCCCAATGGCGTGCTGACCATCGCCCCGCCGATGGAACAAGCAGAGTTGAAGGCACCATGGATTTCCTCGACCGGCCTCGGGCAATTTACAAAAACCGCCACGTCGTTTGAACTGGCTTGCGAGTCGGGTGAGACCAGCTTTTCCCGCTTGCGCGTGAACGTGCCGGACCTTCAAAAGGCTAACCTGAATGGAAAGCCCGCCGCCTGCAAGGTCAGCACAGAAGACGGATTCACGGTCATCGAATTTGCCGAACCGCTCACCCTCAAGGCCGGGGAAAAACTGACGCTTCGTTAGAGATTCGCCATGCGCTTTTCCGATCTGACACGTTGTGCCGCGCGCGAGCTTTTCCGCCGCCGCGCGCGCAGTGCCGCTCTTGCCGCCGGGTTCGCGTTGGCGGCCGCCGGGGTGGTGGTTTTCAGCGGGGTCTGGCAGGCGTCCCGTCAGGACTCGGATAAGATCCTTGCCGGCACGGGCACGCATTTCATCACCTTCCGTCCCGCCGCCGCGCAGGACTGCATCGTCGCGGCCCACTGTCCGCCGGGCCAGATGAACTGCCCGCCCCAGGGCGCACATCCCTTTTGGTTCAACGGCACACCGACGCAACTGCTTCCCCCGGACCTCGTTGCCAAGGTCTCCACCCTTTCCTCCGTGCGCGATGTTTCCCCCTGCCTGCTCATGCGTTTGACCCACCGCAGCGGAAATCCCTATCTTGTCGCAGGGCTCGACGCCTCCAACGCGACGGCTGTCCGCACGACCAGTTGTGCGGCGACCGACATCCTTTCCGGGGAGTTTCTCAAACCCGGAGAATCCCATCAGGCGGTGCTCGAGGAGTCCTACGCAAAAAGCCAGAACCTCACGACCGGCAGCGGGATTGAAATCGCAGGCCAGCCGTTCCGGGTGATCGGTGTGGCAAACACGGGTGCGCGCCCGGCCAAGGCAGATGTCTATGTCACGTTGCAGGACGCCCGCAATATCGCTTATGCAGGCATGTATAATCCACCGGCCGATATGACAAACCTGCTCCTCGTCGAGGCGAAGGACGCCACCTCGCATGAACGGGCGATGAGTGAGGTGAAGGCCGCGCTGGCAGGCTCCACAATCACTTCATACAATTGTTATCTTCCTGCCGCACAGGTGATGGGGATCAATCAGCAGACTGGCAAACTCCTGCTTGCAGCTGCCGGACTCGCCGCGTTTCTCGTGGCTCTCAAAAGCCAATGGGCGGGGCTGATCGAGCGGCGGCGGGAGATCGCCATTTTGAAGGTTCTGGGATGGACCCCTGGCATGCTCGCCCGCCTGATTTTTCTGGAAGCCTTGCTGCTGGCACTCGCCGGGAGCGTGCTGGGCTGTGTGCTGGGGCAGGCCATTCTCTCGTTTACGCCGGTCCACGGGGCTGCGGCAGGACTGTCTGCCTGGGCGATGGCCATTCCGCTCGTCGTCGCGGGCGCTCTGCTGGCGGCTGTCTTGCCGGTTTGGCACGCGGCGCGTCAGTGGCCCGCCAATGGATTACGAATGCAATGACCATCGACCCACCAGCACCCATGTTTGAAGCGCGCGGAATCTCCAAGAGCTTCCGCGTGGCCGGACGCGACGTGCCGGTTTTGAAGGACCTTCACTGCAAGCTTCCAAGCCGGTCGGTTTCGCTGATCACCGGACGCTCGGGCGAGGGGAAATCCACGCTCTTGAGCTTGTTGGCAGGCTTGGATTTCCCTGATGCTGGCGAGTTGCTTTTTCAGGGAGACGTGATGCCTTCCTCCGCCATGGGCCGCATGGCCGACTGGCGGCGGAACCGGGTGGGAGTTCTCTTCCAACATTTCAACCTGCTGCCGTCCTGGACCATTCTTCAAAACATCGAGGCGGCCCTGATCACCGGAGGAATGGGGTGCGCCGAACGCCTCCTGCGGTCGCATGACTGGCTCAAGCGTGTCGGGTTGGATCATCGTCATGACCACCTGCCATCGCAACTCAGCGTCGGGCAACAGCAGCTCGCTGCCCTCGCCCGCGTGATGGCGGCCGAGCCGCAGGTGATCCTGGCCGACGAGCCCTGCGCCGACGTCGATCCCGAAACCGGCGAAGCGATCCAGCGGCATTTGCTGGAATTTGTCCGCGCCGGAAACGGAACCCTCGTCGTCGCCAGCCACGGAACCTTCCCGCAGGAATTGGCGGATTGCGTTTTCCAACTCTCCGGGCACCCAATCGATTCATGAGACGCCGTCGCAAACGCATCGCACTCATTTATGACGCGGCCTTGCCTTACGATGTGCAGGTCATGTCCGGCGTGGCAGATTATGCCCGGCAGCTCGATGAATGGGAGATTTTCATCGAGGAGAGCGCGCTGAACCAGCGGCGCTTGCCGGACCTGTCCCGATGGGATGGCGCAGGGGTGATTGCCGACTTTGACCATCCCCAGGTGGCTCGTCAGGTGCTTGCTTCCGGATTGCCGGTGGTGGCGTTCGGCGGAGGCTATGGTGGTTACCCGCCGGATTCACTGATTCCCTGTGTCCTTACCGATAATGCGGCCATTTCCCGTCTGGCATTCGAGCATCTGAGCGCGCGAGGGTTCAGAAACTTCGGTTTTTTCGGCTACTCGATGGATCCCATATACGGCTGGTCCCGCGAGCGCGAGCTGGCCTTCAGCTCGCTGGCCGGGAACGCAGGTTGCCAGTGCCACACATTTGACGCACCGATGAATGCGGAGAGAAACTGGCAACGATTCACCGCGCGGACCCTGCTCTGGCTGAAGTCCCTGCCCAAGCCGGTGGGGATCTTGGCGGCAACGGACAAGCGCGCCCGCTGCTTGTTGGAAGTGTGCCGGACGGCCGATATCAGCGTGCCCGGTGAGGTGGCGGTCATCGGAGTGGACAACGATCATTTGAATTGCGAGCTGAGTTTCCTCTCCCTCACCAGCATTGAGCAGGGCACGCATGAGATCGGGCGGCGGGCGGGGGAAATTCTCAACCTCCTGCTGCAAGGCCGCCCTCCCCTGAACATTCGGACCATCGTCCAGCCGACTGGCGTGATCACCCGCGCCTCGACGGACACTCTGGCGACGGACGATCCCGATGCCGCGCGGACGATGCAGCTGATCAGCGAGCACGCTTGTCATGGGCTCACCCCGCAACAGATCTGCCGTGAGATCGGACGCTCGCGTAGCGGATTGGAGGAGCTCTTCAAGGCCAGCTTCGGCCGCACGCTGGCGAAGGCGATTCTTGATTCCCGCCTCACCCGGGCACATGAACTGGTCGTCCACTCGTCGCTGCCGCTCAAGGAAGTCGCCGACCGCAGCGGGTTTCGCAGTGTGCAACACATGACAACCTTGTTCCGGCAATATCACGACCGGACGCCCGCCGCCATCCGCAGAGCCAGGTAGTGAGCATGGCCGGTCGGTGTGAAAATTCATAAAGAATATCGGAAGTATTGTAAATCTGACCGCTTGCCCGTCGTGAGGAGGATCAGCATGGTGTATCCTCAATGAAGAACCCATTAAAACCCATGCATCCTCTTCAACCGCGTCCTGCTTGCTCTGGAATTGTGATCTCAAAAAACCTCGGCCTTCGCAAGGCGGCGGGATTCACGATGACGGAAATGCTCATCGTGATTGCGATCATCGTGGTCCTCGCACTGCTTGGGTTCACGATGACTTCCAGGATGCGCGCGGCTGCGAACAACGCCAAATGCGTGACCAATCTGCACGAGTTGGGCGTGGTGGCGCAGCTCTACGCCTCGGATCACGATGGCACCATTCTGCCGCCGATGTTCAATCCGCCTTTGATTTTCTGGGACACCGCGCTGGCGGAATATGTGGATGCCAAGGATGGCTGTGAAATTTGGAAATGTCCCGGTGACAGGATTCCTCGGACGAAAGGCAAAAAATGGCCCGGTGACACCGCGCGGATTGCGCCACCCCGTTCTTATGTGGCCAATGCCTTCATCTTCAACCTGTGGGGGCGACACCCCGCCTACGCCGGCCACCCGGGAGACACGCCGGCGAAATTTTCCCGGATTCAAAACCCCACCCAGCCATCATGGACCTCTTCGAAAATGTGGCTGCTCACCGAGCTTCATCAGATGCAGGGAGACGGGGATTTCGTCATGGGCGAGCACGGAGGATCATTGAGTGGAGGCCCGCGCACGACACCTACCCACGGCACCAATGTCAATGCGCTGATGTTGGACGGCCACGTCGAGAACCGCCAACCGGTGAGCGACAAGTGGTGGGGCCTCGGGAAATGAGCCCATCCGTGGGGAAGAGTGTCCGGAGTTCGCGTGGGCTGGATGGTGTAAGGATCTGTAAAGGATATGGGAATTCTTATAAATCTGATCGCTTGCTCGTGTGGGGTATTCGGGAATCATGCGTTTACTGTCATATTGCAGTAAATACACCCCGGATGAGTGACGTATCTCGTGCTCCAAGGCTTCAAACACAATCCATTCCATCCCCACATGAGCTACTCGACCATTAAACGAAACCTCGTCCTTTCCGCCGTTTTGGCCGTAGTTCCATTTGGCGCGGCCCGCGCGGAACAGGTCCGCTTCGACCGTCCGTTTGCCCCTGCGGCGCGCGGCTGGGTGCAGGAATCCGAGCAGCCTTTCCGCGAGGAGATCTGCCTGAACGGGCGCTGGGATTTTCAAGCCGTGCCGGTCCCTGCCGACTTTGTGCGGAATGTGGGAAAACCTCCGGCGCTGACCGACCCTTCGCCCTCGGCCTGGGATGCTGTTTCGATCAAAATCCCCTCGCCATGGAACGTGAACGCGTTTCAGAAATATCCCGGCTTGATCCCAAACGGTGCCGATTACCGGTATTTTCCAAGTTATCCAGAAGCATGGGAAAAAGTGGAGATGGCCTGGATGCGCAGAAAGTTTGTGGTGCCGAAGGAATGGGCGGGCCGGGACATACGCATCCATTTTGAAGCGGTCGCCGGGGAGTGCGAGGTGCGGGTGAACGGGAAATTCCTCAAGCGGAACTTCAATCTCAACCTTCCGTTTGATGTGGATGTGACCGATGTTGTTCGTTTGGATGAGGAAAACGAAGTCTTGGTCGGGGTGCGCCGCGATACGCTGTTTTACCATCAGGGAGTTGGCGGTTACCGCGCGCTCCCCAGCAACACGTTCTGGGGCTGGGAGTGCGCCGGCATCTGGCAGGATGTCTCGCTCGTCGCCCTGCCGAAAACCCATATTGCCGATGTCTTTGTTCAGCCTCTTGTGGATCAGGACAAACTCGTGATCGAGGCCAGGGTCGTGGGGCCGGAGGCCGCCTGCACCGAAGTGGAATGGACGATCCATCGCTGGGTGCCCCCCGCGCCCAATGCGGACCTGCTCACCCG
>CANLKN010000103.1 GCA_947491475.1 Akkermansiaceae bacterium
GTTTCGACGTCTCCGCCGAGGCCGGCGTAAGTGAGACCGAGATCGACCTTGTGGCCGTTGCGCGGCATGATCGTGCTATCGCGGGTATCATAAACCCAGTTGACTCCAAAGGCACTGCGCAGGTAGTCGCCGCCGATCTCCTCTTCAGAAAGAAAGGAGTTGGCTCCGCTGGTCTGGTTGACCGGAACATTGCCCGCATTCACCGAATTGCCGACGAATGTGTCATTTGCATCCACTTCCGATTCGATATTCACATTTTCAATGCGATATTCACCGCGGATATAGCTTTTCGCAGTGAGCGGCTTACGCAGGGAGATGGCGGCACCTGCGTTGGTTTGTTCGTAGTAATCGCTGAAGTAGGTGGACTGTTTGTAAAACAACTCACCGCCGAGCGCGAGCTGGCGGTCAAGGAACCATGGCTCGACGAGCGAAATGCTGGCCTCGGAACGCTCGGAACCAGCACGCAGGTTCATTGCGAAGCGCTGGCCGCCACCGGTGAAATTCCACGGGTTGAACAAATCGAAGTTTGATTGCTCCAGCGTGAGGAAGCCAACGACGCTGTCGATCGAGCTGAAGCCGATACCGACGCCCACCGATCCAGTTGCGCGCTCCTCGACGAGGATATTCGCATCGCGGTAGCCTCCACCGCCGGGGGAACTCGTGGCCTGCACGTCACTGAAATACTGGAGGTTTTCCAAGCGGGCCCTGGTGGTTTCGAGTTCCACGGTGTTGAAGAAATCACCTGGTTGGAGTGTGATTTCGCGGCGGATCACCTTGTCTTTGGTCTTGGTGTTGCCGGCGATGTTGACGCGGCCGACGCGGTAGCGGGAGCCTTCGGTGACGCGATAGATAATGGTCACGCGGTTTGGCCCGGCATCACGGATATCCGGATTGACCGTGGCATCGGCATAACCACGAGATCCGTAGTAGCTGCGAATCATGGTGATATCATCGCGCATTTTTTTGGAGTTGTATGGGTCGTTGCCGTTGAGGGTAAGCGCGGGATAGAGTTCCTCGGGCTTGAAGACGGTCATCTTGCCGAAGCCTACACCGGCCACAGTGTATTTTTCGCCCTCGTTGATGGGAATGACCAGATCCACCCGGCCGTCCTTGACGGGCTCGCGGCGCATGCCGGGGCTGCTGGCGCGAAGGTATCCCCTGGTGCGGTAGAAATCGAGCACGGCATCGAGATCCTCGTCGAGCTTATCGGACTCGATGCGGCCGGACTTGGTAAGCCATGAGAACCAGCCCTTGGGCTTGGTCTTCATTTCCTTGCGCAGCTCATTGTCTGTGAAAACCGTATTGCCTTCGAAACGGATCTTGCGGATTTCATTCTTGGAGCCTTCGTCAATCACGAAAATGAGGTCTGCAACCCCCTCGTTGCCGGTGTCTTGGATGCGGTGGGAAACCGTGACATCCGCGTAGCCATAACCGCGGTAATATTTCTCGATGTTGCGGCGTGCCTCAAGGATCTCCTGGTCGCTCATCAGGCCTCGGGGCTTGAGTTTGGTCTCCTTGGCAAGTTTCTGATCAGAGAAAATAGAATTTCCAACGAAACCAACACCGCCGCGCATCGGCCGGGTGGTCACCTCGGCGATAAGTTTCACGCTGTTATCGCCCACTGGCTCGGCGAGAAAGCGAACATCATCGACGTATCCGGACTCATAGAGCGCAGCGATGTCCTTGTCGAGATTCTCGGCACGGTAGGGCGAACCAGCCTTGGAGGTCATCTGGTTGCGCAACACTTCCTCATTGACTGTCTTGGGCCCGCGGAACCGGATGTTGACCTCCGAAACGTTTTTTCCCTCGAAGTCCTGGGCGTGCAAACCGCCTGATGTGGTGAGGATGGCGATCGAAGTGAGGGCGATGAGTTGGCCCATGCAGCGGGGCATGAGGTGGCGGGGAAGAGAAAAAAGGCGCATGCGAGTGTTCGGGATGGGCGTATGTAGCCTGCCCTCCCCCGGGCGCGTCAAGGTCAATAGCGGAGACTTCTTACTTTGCCTAAACCTCCCGCAGGCTTTGCCGAATTTCTTGCTCCCGCTGCTTCCGTCCCCTACATCCCGCGCGTGCTCACGATTAAAAAGCTTACCAAAACCCTCGGCGGCCGCACTTTACTGCGCGAGGCGGAGATGTCCATCAACTGGGGCGAGCGTGTCGCGCTCGTCGGCCCGAACGGTGCCGGCAAGTCCACGCTGTTCCGCATGATTTTGGACGAGGACTCACCCGATGAAGGAACCATCGAGCGCGACGAATACGCCATTACCGGATACCTTGCCCAGGAATCCGGCGAGCCCACGGATGAGACCGTGATCGAGATCGCCATGGGCATCACGCCCGAGATGACCCATATCCTGAGAACAATGCGCGAATACGAGGCCAAGGGCGATCACGCGCATCCGGATTTCGCAAAAGCCCAGGACCAGTTCAACCACCTCAACGGCTACCAACTCGAACCCAAGGCCAAAAAAATCCTCGCCGGTCTGGGCTTCAAGCAGGACGACTTCCACAAGCCCGCGCGCACGTTTTCCGGTGGCTGGGTGATGCGCGCCCACCTCGCCCAACTCCTCGTCATGGAGCCCGACCTGCTGATGCTCGACGAGCCGACCAACCACCTCGACCTGCTCTCGCTGCTCTGGCTCCAACGCTACCTGCTCAACTACTCCGGTGCCATCCTGATGATTTCCCACGACCGCGACTTCATGGATTCGATTATCGAAACCGTCGTCGAGATCGATCCCGATGCTGCGAAACTCATATCCTACACCGGAAACTACAGCGCCTTCCTGCAACAGCGCGATGCCCGTTTCGATCAACAGACCGCCGCTTACCGCGCCCAGCAGAAGGAAATCGAGGGCCATCAGGAATTCATCGACCGCTTCCGCCAGATCGGCTCCAAGGCCGCGCAGGTGCAATCGCGCATCAAGTTTTTGGAAAAACTGGAACGCGTCGAAAAACCACGCGCGCCGCGCAAGCCATTCAAGTTCACCTTTCCCCAGCCGCCGCGTTCCAACCAGAAAGTCATGGAGCTTTCCAAAGTCAGCCAGTCCTATGGCGACAAGCGCATCTACAAGGACCTCGACCTCACCGTCGAGCGCGGCGACCGCATCGTGCTCGTCGGTCCAAACGGTGCTGGCAAATCCACACTGTTGAAAATCCTCGCCGGTATCATCCCTATCGACTCCGGCAAACGCGAGCCGGGTTACGCTACCAAGCTCGGCTATTATTCGCAGCACCGCCTCGAAACGCTCAACGAAAACAACACGGTGCTCGAAGAAGTCATGGGCTGTTGCCCCACCCTGCGCGATGAGGACGCGCGTTCGATCCTCGGCACTTTCCTATTCCGCCGCGCCGATGTGGAGAAGCGCTGCGGCATTCTATCAGGTGGCGAGAAATCCCGTCTCAACCTGGTGAAGTTCCTCGTCGATCCGCCGAACCTGCTGCTGATGGACGAGCCGACCACCCACCTGGACATCCTTTCCATCGACTCGCTGGTCAACGCGCTCAAAGGCTACGAGGGCACGCTGGTCTTCATTTCCCACGACGTGCACTTCATCCGCACGCTGGCCGAAACGACGCTGCACATCACCCGCGCGGCCGATGATTCCTCCGCCGTGCTCACACGCTACACCGGTGGTTATGATTACTTCCTGGAGAAATCCGGCCTCAACGACGACCGCGGCGCGGTGACAGCTTAAAACATGAAACAAAAAAAACACCGGCCCGCATGAACGGGCCGGTGTTTTGCTGAAGACTGCGTTTGGCGCAAACTACCGCTTATGGCAGCAGGTTGATGGCGCGCGATTGCTTGATCGCATTGGTAATCCTGCGGTGGAGCTTGGCGGAGACACCGGTCACACGGCGCGGCAGGATCTTGCCGGTTTCCGATGTGAACTTGGTCAAAAGCTCCGGATTGGTGGGAATGACTTGCTCCGCGGGAATGTCATGACGCCGGCGCGGCATCATGCGGTTGGCCTTGCGGAAGTTGATACGACGTTGAACTGTTTTTGGCTCGGACATGGGAAAAAATATCAGCGGAGTTCGCGGTGAAGGGTGCGGCGCTTGAGGAAATGATTGAATTTCACTTTCTCAAGGCGTCCGGGTGTGCGGAGGCTCTTCTTGTTGCGGGTGGTCACGTAACGCGAAGTCGGCTTGCCCTCGGCTTTCGCCTCGGTGCATTCTAGGATGATGATGTCTCGTGGCATGGATGGAACTTTGGGGGCGGGATGTTGATTTAATCTTCGTCCTCGTCAAGCGAAACCGACTCGGAATCTTCATCATCGATGGTATTTCCACCGCTGAAGCCCACTTCATTGGACGGACGGAAGCGGCGCTTGCCATATTCCTTCTCCCATTGGGCCTGGCACTCGACGGTGAGGCGGGCGAATGGAATGGCCTCAAGACGTGCCGATGGGATCTTGCGTGAGGAAATTTCACATATGCCGTAATTTCCAGCCTGGATGCGGCGCAGGGCCTGCTCTATTTCGTAAAGTGCGTCCTGTTCTTTCGCCAGCACAGAGAGCGCGAAATCACGGTCGTAGGCGTCACTTCCGGCATCGCCCTGATGCTGGCCGGAGCCGGATGCCTCGGAGCCTTCCGGCGCGTTGCGAATCGTGTCGCGGGTCATGCCGGACATCGAGTCCACCAAGTCATCGCGCAAATCCAGCAGGCGCTGGCGTTGTTTTTGGACGAAGGCGGGACTGTGACTTCCATTGGAGCCCGGAGTGAGGGCCGGGCCCGTGGGCTCGACCGGTGCCTTGGGCGGCACAAAAGGAGGTTTCACCGGAGCGGGTGCCACCGGGGTTTTGATCAGGGAGGAACCTGTTTTTTTAGTCGGTGCCTTGGCCACGGGAGTTACCGGGGCCACTACCTTGGAGACTTTCTTAACCTCGGGCTGAGGCGTAGGTTGGATCGCCTTGGCGGCGGGTGCGGTTTTGGCACGGGCTGCCGGCTTGGCCTCTGTTTTTTTCGCGGGTGCAGCCTTATCGACCGGAGCGGGTGCTTTCTTGGTGACGGAAGCCGCCTTTTTCGTAGGAGTTGCTTTTTTCGTGGTAGCAGCCTTTTTCAATGGAGCCGCTTTTTTGGTGGCAGCGGTTGGCTTCTTGGCAGTGGCCGGTTTTTTAGCTGCCGGCACTTTTTTCACGGCTTTCGTGGCCGGCTTGGAAACTGGTTTTGCGGGCTTTGCGGCAGGCTTTCCCACCTTACTGGCAGGGGCGGACTTGGGTGTGTTTTTATTCGCGGCCATAGGGCTGTTGGAAAAATGCGGATGGTAAAAAAGACGCTCGCCATACCCCGTGCGCTAGCATTGCGTGGGCGAAGAGCGCGGTGGGTTAGCCCGTGACGCCCACTCCATCAAGAAGAAAAGCATCGAATTGCAAAATACCTTGCCGCGACTGTTTCCGCACAGGACTTGAAATGCCGGCACACATTCTTATGATGCACACCCCATGCAGCTCAGCGCCATCGTCGAAGCCCTTCTGATCGCCTCACAAAATCCCCTCACGGCCGAGGAAATCGCACGTTTGGTCCGGGCCCGCGTGGCCGAAGCCGATGACATCCGGGCCCGCGAAGCCGAGGATGGAAAACAGCCTGCGGATTTACCGGAATGGATGTCCGCTATGGCCGCCACTCCCGCCGAACAAGTCGCCGAAGTCATCGGCCAACTCAACGCCACCTACACCGAAGCCCAGCGCGCGTTCACCATCATTGAGCGCGCCAATGGCTGGAAACTCTACACCCGCCTCGAATACGGCGATTTCGTCCGCCAGCTATTCCCCGGCCGCAAACCGGAGCGCATGAGCGGCCCTGCCATGGAAACACTTGCCATCATCGCCTACCGCCAACCCATCACCAAAGCCGCCATCGAAGCCGTCCGCGGTGTGGCCTGCGATGGGATGCTGCAGAAACTCCTCGACCGCGACCTGATCCGCATTGGCGGCCGCGCCGAACTCCCCGGCCGGCCGCTGCTTTATGAAACCACCGATCTGTTTTTTGAACATTTCGGCATCCGCTCGATCGACGATTTGCCAAACGCCTCGGAGCTGCGCAAAGTGAAACTCCCGGCTCCTGAAGACGCGGTTCAGAGCAATACCTTCAACGACTCAGAACAGCAACTCGCCCTCAGCGCCATCGGCAGCTTTGCCGCCGGCCATGGCCAACCGGACGACGCCCAGCCTGAAGCCTGAACCCCAAGCCAGCCCCGTGAATCTCGACGACATCCGCCGACAGATCGACACCATCGATCAAAACCTGCTCGACCAGCTCAGCCGGCGCGCCGACCTCGTGCACGAGGTCGGCATCGTCAAAAAGCGCGACGGTTTGCAGATCTACGCCCCTGAACGCGAGGAAGCGCTGCTGCGGCGCCTCATTGAAATGAATCGCGGCCGCCTGCCGGAAAAATCCATCCGCGCGATTTTCCGCGAAATCATGTCTGCCGCTCTCGCACTCGAGGACGATCTCAAGATCGCCTACCTCGGCCCCGAGGGCACCTGGACCCACCAAGCGGCGATCAAGAAATTCGGCCACTCGGTCAACTACGCGCCGCAGCCGAATTTCTCCGATGTCTTCGACCAAGTGACCCGCCGCCTCGCCGATTACGGCGTGGTCCCCATCGAAAACTCCACTGAAGGCGCGGTTTCCCACACGCTGGATCTGTTCGTCGATTCCCCGCTTTTCATCTGTGCTCAAATCCTGCTGCGCATCGAGAACGGCCTGATGGCGGCCATTCCGCGCGATCAAATCAAGATCCTCTACTCCCATCCGCAAGTCTTCGGCCAGTGCCGCAGCTGGATCCTCAAAAACTATCCGGAGGCCGAGCTCGTCGAGGTGTCCTCCACCACCAAGGCTGCCCAGATCGCCCGTGACCAGGCCGCCCATGGAGCGGCCGCGCTCGGTGGCCCGCTGGCCGCGGAAATGTATGGTCTCGCCCTTCTGGAAGAATGCATCCAGGACCGCGCCACCAACACCACCAGGTTTTTGGTCATCGGTGAGAAAACCTGCCCACCTACCGGCCACGACCGCACCTCGATCCTGTTCGCCATCCACGACCGCCCCGGCTCGCTGGTCAAGGCGCTGCAAGCCTTCGATCATTGTCACATCAACATGTCAAAAATCGAATCCCGCCCGTCCAAGCGCAAGGACTGGGAATACATCTTCTACGTCGATCTGGCCGGCCACTGCGAGGACCCCAAAGTCGCCGAGGCGCTCGAGGAACTCGGCCTCCACTGCTCGATGGTCAAACTGCTTGGCTCCTACCCGGATTCCGGCGAGTGAATTGCCTGCGCGCGCTTTCAAAAAATCGTCGCAATCTTCACTAGCCTATTGTAATTCAAACTGCTTACCTTCCCTTCGCATGACTGGAAACGTAGAAATCAACATTGATGGCAAGGCCCTGACGTTGCCGACATTGGTAGGCTCCGAGGGCGAGATTGGAATCGATATCACCTCTCTGAGAAACCAGACCGGATGCATCACCATCGATCCCGCCTACGGCAACACCGGGTCCTGTGAAAGCTCCATCACCTTCATCGATGGCGAGACAGGCATTCTCCGCTACCGCGGATACGACATCGCCGAGCTCGCGGGAAAAAGCACCTTTGTCGAGACCGCCTACCTCCTGATCTACGGTGAACTTCCCACCCGTCCCCAGCTTGCCGAGTTCTCCGAACTGCTCACCGAAAACCAAATGCTCCATGAGGGCATGCGTTTCCACTTCGAGAGCTTCCCGCCCACCGCCCACCCGATGGCCATCCTCTCCGCGATGATCAACGCGGCCTCCTCCTACCATCCCAACATCATCAACAAGCGCGAGGAACGCTTCCCCTACCACGCCGCGCGCCTCATTTCACAAGTCCGCACCATCGCCGCATTCTCCCACCGCAAGGCCAAGGGGCTGCCCGCCATCTACCCCAAGACCAACCTCAAATACACCGCGAACTTCCTCCACATGATGTTCTCGCATCCCGGCGAGGACCTTGAACTCCAACCGGAAATCGTCAAAGCCCTCGACCTGATTTTCCTGCTCCATGCCGACCACGAGCAGAACTGCTCCACCTCCACCGTGCGCATGGTCGCCTCCAGCCGCGCCAATCTTTTTGCCTCAGCCTCGGCCGGCGTCTGCGCCCTCTGGGGTCCGCTCCACGGCGGCGCCAATCAGGCAGTGCTCGAAATGCTCAAGGAAATTCATGACGAAGGTGACGATGGCAGCAAGTTCCTCGCCCAAGTGAAGGCCAAGGTCGGCAACCGCCGCCTGATGGGCTTCGGCCACCGTGTTTACAAAAATTTCGACCCCCGCGCCGTCATCATCAAGCAACAGTGCGACAAGGTTCTCGCCCAGCTTCACAAGTCCGATCCTCTGCTCGACATTGCCAAGAAGCTTGAGGAAATCGCCCTCAACGACGACTACTTCGTTTCCCGCAAACTTTATCCCAACGTCGATTTCTACAGCGGCATCATCATGCGCGCCATCGGCATTCCGCTCGACATGTTCACGGTCATGTTCGCCATCGGCCGCATGCCCGGCTGGATCGCCAACTACAAGGAGGTCATGGAAGACCCCGATAGCCGCATCGCCCGCCCGCGCCAGATCTACACCGGCCCCACCCTGCGCACCTATCAGCCGATCGAGCAACGGCAGTGAGCAGTGAACAAGGCACCACTCCCTTGTGGTGCCGCGCATCAATCTAAGGACGAGGTCGCCAACGGCGCTCTGATCTTCGGAGTTCACCTTTATCAGGCCCTCGCAAGGAGGAGCAAAAGAACAAATAAGCCCGCGAAAGCGCGAACTCCGATAGTCCTTCCCGCGGAAAGATCACGGGTTACTGCTCCAGCCTTAGCGGTGGAAATGGAAATGACATATTAGGTGGCAGCGAGCCGCCCTTCTTGAGACCATAGGGATGGTTCTTATCCGCGGGACGGGCGAGTGGGCGCACAACAACCTCCGCTTGGGAACCGGCGGGACGCAGGGTGATGCGCTCGCCTTTTTTCAACGCAATCGTGTATTCGCCGGGTGCGGATTCCTTCAACTCCTGCTTTGGACCGGAAACGACCTCCAAGGGGCCGGACCAATCCGGCACTTTCAAGACCAGCGGTTCGCCAGCGAGGCTTTCGATGGAAATCCAAGCGGTTTTTCCGTCCTCGCGCGCGGCGCTGACGAGAAACGCACCTTGTGCCCGGAGATCGCGGAAAGCGGCTTGTTTCCAAGCGGCGGGCACCGCAGGAAAGACACGCACGGCCTTGGGCAGCCAGCCATCGCGCATGCCCTGCCAGTCGGCCTCATGGCGCAGGTGCAGCCAATAATTGTGCAGCGTCCATGCCAGATCTCCCATGTTGTGATGCCCGCCGAAGTGCCGGAGCAGGCCCTCGAAGTGGTCATCCACCGCCTTGTTGTAGGTGGCGGAGAGTTCCATGTGGTTTGCCGGTGGCAGCGGCCAGTAGGTGAGCTGGATGTTGAGGTTCCACCAGATGCCGGGCCATTCGTTCACACGGAACCACGGGCCGCTCAGGTCGAGCGGCGGACCGTCCTTGCGGATGGCGGAGGCCAGTTTGTAAAGCTGGATCCAATAGAAAGATTCCAGCCGGGGGTCGGGGATGGTGAGGAAGGATTTCTGATAGAAATCATGCCACCAACTGCGGTGGGCGGCGATGATTTGATCACGCGGAGCCTCGGCCGCCTCCCGCGCATCGCGTGCGGCGACCACGGCGGACTTGCCGGCGGCCGGAACCTCATTGGCAGTGGCGATGAACAAGGCCGCCTTGCGGGGTGACTCATCGCGCTGCAGCCAGGCGGTGGCGTAATCACCGCCTGCCAACAGTTTTTGCACGCAAACCTTCACCCCTTCGATGTGTTCCAGAACCGGCAGCGGATTTGGCTCGTAGGTCTTGGCCTCCGGGTTTTGCGGGAAAATCTGCACATGCGGCGATGTGGGATTTCCCGGAAGAAACTCCCATTTCCATGAGGCATCGGTGCCGTCCGCGGCTTTCTCGGTGGATTCGATCTCGATGAGTTGGACCATGCGGTCGCGCGGCGTCAGGGCGCGCAACTGAATGACTCCGAGATCAGTGGTCACGGTGCCGCGCAGCTCGGCATTCCATAAATCCTGATGCAGCGTCATCGACTGGATTTTGCCTGCGGGGCGCAATGCCATGATGCCGATGTCCAAACGTGGATAGTCGATCATGTGGCTGGCACCGGGAGTGCCAAGCGAGGTCTTGCGATCCGGCGCGAGTCGGTGGTCGGTCACGTCGTTGCGGCCGAGATGGAAGTCGATCCGGTTGTCGTCGAGCGTGGCATGGACCATCATGCCGAGCTGGCCATTGCCGGTGAAAGCGCCCTCGTTCCATTGGCAAGGGGTTTCCTCCCAGACCAGATCGTGGCGGCCGATGAACTCCGGCCAATCGATCTCGGATGGAACAGAGGCGGCTGCGATGCTGGCTACCGAGGCGAGGGCAAGTAGGTGGATGGATACTTTCATAAATTCAGTGAATGTGATTTTTTCGAGACTCACTGCTCAATCCGCAGTGGCTGGACGGGCCATGACATGTCATGTGGCAGCGAGCCACCTTTCTTCACGCCGTAGGGATGGTTCTTTTCCGCAGGACGGGCGAGCGAACGCAAGATCACAGGCGCTTGCGAACCGGCGGGGCGCAGGGTGATGCGTTCGCCTTTTTTCAGCGGAATCGTGTATTCGCCGGACGTCGCTTCTAACAATTCCTGCTTCGGGCCGGAAACAATCTCCAATGGGCCGGTCCAATCAGGGACTTTCAACACCAGCGGTTCGCCGGCGAGACTTTCGATGGAAACCCACGTGGTTTTGCCTTCTTCACGAGCGGCGCTGACGAGAAAACCGCCCACGGCCCGGAGATCGCGGAAGGATGACTGTTTCCAACCGGACGGCACTGCCGGAAAGACCCGCACCTTGTTGCCCCAACTTTGGAGCAGCAGCTCGATGGTGGCGCTGGCACCGGCGAAGGGGGTCTCATTGGTCGGGTTTTTCCCATGCGTCTCGGCATAAAACGTGTTGGGAAGGAGCCAATTGGGAGTTTGAACCCCGAGTTTCACCACCCAGTTGTCGAGCATGCGTTGGAGGTGGAAGAGAGCCTGGTCACCATCGCGGAGCGCGGAGTATTGCGAGGCGGCGGTGGTCAGGGTGTAGCCGCTGATGTCCTGTTTGCCGTTGGGGCTGCGGATCGTGAGCCAATGCTGGATGGTCTGGGTGAGTAGTTTGTGGGTGGCTGGATCGTCGGCATCGAAAACAAACAAGGGGTAAAAGCCGATGATGTGGGAGAAGTGGCGATGGCTGTAGTCAAACGACTGCGAGGATCCGATCATCAAGCCGTGTTGATCCACCGGCGGGTCGATCAGTTTGGCGGCGATTTCACTCCATTCCTTGGCTTCTGCCGCACCCGTTCCGGTCCTGTCGCTGAGGGTCTTGAGCGATGCGGCGAGCCAGCGGATCAGGGCGAGGTTGTAGTTGGTGTCCTTGAACGGTTGGAAGGCCTTGAACTCCGGTGAGCCCATGGGTTTGAGGTGGAGTCGTCCGTCGGCCCCCGGTTCCATGGCGTTGCGGTAGGTTTCCAGCATCTGGAGTGCCTTCGGCCGCCATTTTGCGGCCAGCGTGTCCCAATCGCCGGCATGGCGGAAGTGGAGCCAGTAATTGTGGAGCGCCCAGGCCAGGTCTCCGCGGTGTGAGCCTCTGCCGATGGTGTTGAGCAGGTCTGGCCAGTAGCGGTCCATCTCGTCGATGAACGTCAATGCAAGGTCGTGATGATTGGCCAGCACCGGCAGCCAGTATGCGAGCTGCACGTTGAGGTTCCACCACACTCCCGGCCACTGGTTGACGCGGAACCACGGTCCGTGCAAATCGAGCATCGGCCCGCCTTGACGCACGGAGGCGGCAAATTTGTGAAGCTGGATCCAGTAAAAGGATTCAAGCCGGGGATCGGGGATGCTGAGAAACGATTTCTGATAGAAACCATGCCACCATGCGCGGTGGGCGGAGAGCAGTTCCCCGATGTTGGCGGTGCTGGCGCGGCGGATGGTTTCAAGCGCGACCGGCGCGGAGCTTCCGGCGGGCGGCATCTCGTTGGCGGTGGTGACAAACAAACGCGAGCTCCCCTGCCCTAATGACAGCTCCTTCCATGCGGTGGCATAATCGCCGCCGGCAAGCAGCCGCTGCTCAAGCACCGGAATGCCATCGGGAGTTTTCAATTCCGGCCGCGGGTTGTGCTCATAATCCGGTGTTCTATCCGGATACGCTTGATAGCGCGGCGAGTCGGGATTCCCAGGCAGGAATTCCCAGCGCCATGGTGCGGGCGTTCCGTCCGGCGCTTTTTCCGTGGAGGAAACATCGATGGCATGCAGCATTTCATCGCGCAGGGTGAGGGCGCGGAACTCGAGCTTGCCCTGATCGGTGGTGATCGTTCCCAGCAGTTCGGCGTTCCAAAGATCCTGGCGCATGGTGACGGAAGCGATTTTTCCGGCGGGGCGCAGGGCCATTCGTCCGAGATCGAGCCTCGGGTAGTCAAACATCACGTTTTTTCCGGGCATTCCGAAGGATGTCTTGCGGTCGGGCGCGCCACGGTGGTCGGTCACATCGGCGCGGCCGAGGTGGAAGTCGAGCCGGTTGTCGTCGAGCGTGGCATGGACCATCATGCCGAGCTGGCCATTGCCGGTGAAAGCGCCCTCGTTCCATTGGCAAGGGGTTTCCTCCCAGACCAGATCGTGGCGGCCGATGAACTCCGGCCAGTCGATTTCTTCCTGAAGAGCGGCAGCGGCGGGGAGATGCAAACAGGCGGCCAAACTCATGTTGAGGATGCGCGCTTTCATGGCTGATTGTATTTGAGGACTTCCAGCAACGAGGGTTCCGGCCATGGTTCAGGGCGCGGTTGGTCGCGGAGTTGCGGCAGGGTTTCCCAGCGCATGGTGTAGCCGGGATCTCCCCTGCCCTCGCGGAGGTTGAGTCTCATTTCGGGAAACACGGAGCGGATCTTGGAAACCTCCGCCGGCCAGCGCGTCGGAACGGCGGTGTCGATGGGTTTGAGCGTTTCCTCATCGAGAATCAGGATGCCGCTGCCAGCGGTCTTGTGCGAGTATTGTTGCTCCAGTCGGCCGTTGCTGAGCTTGACCTCGTTGATGCGGATTTCACCGATGATGGTGCCGCCGCCGCCGAAGTCCCAGCGGTAATCCCATTGGGTGGCCTGATGGATCCGCCACGCGCCATTCTCGAAGCGCGCGTTGTAAAGCTGCGTATGGCCGTTGGAGTCGAACTTGTGAAAGGCGAGAACCACGCGGTTTTTCGAATCGAAGCCGATTTTTCCGTTGCCATTGAGCATGCCGCCCTTGACCGGCACGGGGTCAACGATCACGCCCGGGGTGTCATGGCGGATCGGCAATTGGATCGGATCCCCGGTGGCTGTTTCCCAATGCACAAAATCCCTGCTGCGGGCGTAACACAGGTCGTGGTTGGTGCTGCAATCCGGGGTGTCCCGCCAGATCCAGGTGAGATG
The DNA here is from genome assembly GCA_947491475.1 of Akkermansiaceae bacterium. Taxonomy (GTDB): domain Bacteria; phylum Verrucomicrobiota; class Verrucomicrobiia; order Verrucomicrobiales; family Akkermansiaceae; genus Luteolibacter. Next base: position 13,504 of record CANLKN010000103.1, read on the forward strand.
ATGGAAGCCATCCGGTCCTTTGACCGGGCCGAGGAAATAGGCGTTCATCAGGCCCGCGCCATCGCTGAACGGCACGTCGAACAGGCGCTTCCAGGTGCGCGATGCCTCATCATAGATGTTGTAAATCTGATTACCGGATCCGCTGCCGCCGTCGCGGTAGGCGAAGATGAGCTCGCCCTGCACGCCGCTGAAAAACTCCGGATAAGTGCACTTGTCCTCGTTTTTCCCGGTCATGGCCACCCGCTCAAGACTGGTCACGTCTCCCGGCCGGGTGCTGCGGAAGTAGATCAGCGGCACGCCATGCATGTTGCCGCTCACGTGCAGCATCCCGGCGCGGTCGATGGCCATCGTCACGTAGTTGTGGCTGTCCCAAACGACCTGCGTGGGCAGTTGCTGGAAAGTCCACTCCGCGGCTGGGAGCTTGCGCGAGCCGATGGTCATGCGGCGCTCCGAGTCGTAGAAGGCGACGTATTGCATCTCTCC
>CANLKN010000104.1 GCA_947491475.1 Akkermansiaceae bacterium
CCTGAAATGCGATTTTTCAGGCGGCCGAGAAGATGGGATCGTCCGGAGTTCAAGCTTCAGCTTGATCCCGCAGGGCGGAGCGCAAGAACCGAAGAATCACGCTAAAGCGCGAACTCCGGACCGTCTTCCCTGCGGATGGGACTGTCCGGAGTTCAAGCTTCAGCTTGTCCCCGCAGGGCGGAGCGAAAGAACCGCAGCGCGATTTCCGGACGGTTCTTTGGGATTCAGGGTATTTTCAATTCGGAAACCGATAGCCGCGGGCATAGGACGGCTCTATTTTAACCAAACTGCTGATGAGGGAGGCCCCCCCTCCCCATTCCGCTGCATCCCATCCCGATTTCCTGCTTCCGCAATGCGCAAATCACCCCGCTGTAAGCCCAAACGAGGCATCGCACTGGTCATCACCATGGCGCTCGTCATCCTGCTCTCGTTCATGGTGATCGCCTTCTTCTCGATGGTGACGAGCAACCGGCAGATTGAAAACGCGAGCGCCGGTGGCGTGACCGCACGGCTGCTGGCCGAGGGGGCGATGGGTGCCATCCAGGCGGAACTGCGGCAGGAGATCATCGCTGGATCGAATCTGGAGAACGGCGTTTATTATCCCAAAGCCGCCGCAAATGGGGTGCCAGAACGGGCACTGGTCGTTCCGGCAATCAAAGGTGATCCGGACTTCGCCAACCTGACGAAACAAAGCGGAGTGGCCTTCCCCGGCGGGCTCATTTTCAATTTTCCGGCAGCCGACAAATCCTCCGCGGCGGCCAACAACGGTCGGCTGATCAGCCCCACCCGCTGGGACGCGCCGTTGTTGAACGGAAAGTCACTCACCGCGGATCAGGCACCGCGCTGGATCTACGTGAATCCGGACGGTTACAGCGGCCAGGCCAACGAGCGGACCATCGGGCGCATCGCGTTTCAGATTTATGAAACCGGTGGCTTGTTGGATGCCAACGTGGCGGGATACGCGCCGAAACAAGCTGGCGGCGATCCCGATGAAATGGCCACCAAGGGAGCCGCCGTTTGGGCGGATTTGCGGGCGCTGCCGGGAATCATTCCGGCGGGTTTCTCAACGAATCCCGCATGGCCGCCAAGCTGGCGGATTACCGGCGACTGGAATACGTTCAACTCCAAGGATTCAGACAGCAGCTTTGCTTTTTATCAGAAAACCGGCTGGCGGCAGGTTTTCATGAAGACTGCCGGCACGAATTCGGACCGGATGTTTGCCTCACGCCAGGATTTGATCCGCTACGCCAAAGCCCACCCGCAAACCTTCGCGCAGAGCGGCAGCAGGATCCCGGCACTGCAATACCTCACCACCTTCAGCCGCGAGATCGACGCGCCGAGTCATGCGCCCGATCGCGGGCTTCCCGCCGTGCTGCCGGAAAACCAGGGCGGCAACGATGCTGCCGGAATTCCGCGCGAGCAAATCAATCCGAGGATTCTGGAACTCCGCGTGGCCGGCGGTTTCACCCGCATCAACGGCTCGACCGCAAAAGCCGGGGAACCTCTTGTAGCCAACCGCTTTCCCTTGGAGCGACTGCAATGGCTGCAAGACCTCCGCCGGGGTGACACGACCCGAGCCGACAAGATCCAACAGGCATTCGGGCTGTCTTATGACTCCAGCGTGGATGCCTGGACCTACGATCATGGGCAAACGGACAACATCCTGCGCCTGTCTGCGGTGAGCGGACGCGAGCCGGACTTTTTCGAACTGCTCAAGGCAGCCATCGACATTGGCACTCTCGGTAAAAGCGCCGGTGCGAAGACTCTGGGAGGTGAGTTTGCCGACAACCGCGACATCCCCATCCACAACCAGATCATCCAGATCGCGGCCAACATCATCGACCAATATGACGACGACAATTTTCCGACGCGGATCCTATTCAACGGTCGGGAGTTTTTCGGCACCGAGAATCTGCCGTATCTGACGCGCTACCGCGTGGCCTGCGGGCACATTTCCCCGCAGATATCCGGCGGAGGCTACAATCCCAACGCGGAAATCGGCATGTGGATTCAGCCGGAAATCTGGAATCCGCATGGTCTGTGCGGGCCGACACCGGGCGGAAGCCCCGGAGCTTTCCGCGCGGTTGTCAACGGCCTGGGTGTGAATGCCAACTTGCTGATTCCGCAATGGGGATACGGATTGCTGCCTTTCCCAGGCGGTAACATCAAACTCACCGATGATGCGACGGCCATCACCTGGGCACCCGGACTCATTACCACGGAACCTGTGCTGCTTTCCAAGCCCGCAGTTGCAAGCGCGGGACCACTCAACAAGCGCGGACAACCGGCGGGAATGATGCCGCCGCTGGTAGGAATGACCATTCTCGCGTGGAAACAACTCACCGTGGGTCTTTTCCCCGGCTATCGATACTATGCATCGTCGCTGGCTCCGGGTTTCACCGTCAAACTCCAGTATGCCGCCAATCCCGCCGGGCCATGGCATACCTATGACCAAATGGAAGACGTCAACCTCAACACCTTGGTGGGCGAATTCGGAGCCGATGTGAACAATCCGGATCTGGTGAACACGCCTTACGTGATGCGTTCCGATCCGCGCACGGACCGTTTCTCAGTGATCGGACGAAACGGCATCAACGGTGGGGATTATCCCTTCGGCACGACCATGCGCCCCGGGACCTCGGTCGGCAAAAACGGTTGGGTAGGCTCTCTGGACGCCACACGCGGGTGGACACCCGGCCTCGGCGAGACAGGCAATGGCGGCCCGCCGCTGGGCACCTTTACACAAAACATCACCGGCACGAATTTCAGCTCCTATCAGGATGCCGATGGCGTGCGCAGACTCGCGGATGGAGGATATGCCACGAGCACGAACGGGCTGCCGATGGTACCGGGCAACCTGGCCAGCCGACCGGTGATCCTGAACCGCCCGTTCCGCAGTGTCGCGGAACTTGGACATGCATTCCGCGGCACGCCATGGAAGACCATCGATTTCTTCACGCCGGAATCCGGCGATGGAGCATTGCTCGATTACTTCAGTATCCGGGATCGGACCTCGGCACCCTACCCGCAAATGCGGGCCGGGACCGTGAGCCTCAATACTCCGCATGCGCCGGTAATGGCCGCCTTGTTGCGCGGCACCGCCAGAAACGCGGTGTCCCTCAGCGAGGGCCTCAACATTCAGGAAAGTGACGAAATCGCCGCGACGCTCATCGCCGCGACGCGGGCCGCACCTCTCCAAAGTCTCGCCTCCTTGCCCGCCCTCGCCGCCACCGCAGTGAATGCGGATTTGCCTGCCGCCGACCATCCGTTCAAGACCCGCCGCGAGGTGGTGGTGCGCGCGCTGGCCGATTCCGGCTCGGTGCGGTCATGGGTTTTTCTCATCGATATCATCGCCCAAAGCGGATCACGCTCGAACGCCGGGCAGTTCATCCCGTCCGGTGAATCGCGTTTCTGGAATCAGGTCGCGATCGACCGTCCCACCGCCACCGTCATCGCCCATGCCTCGGAGCAAGTCATTGAGTAACATGCACATAAGCATATATATCAGCGGGATCACCGCTGTCTTTCTGTCAGCCATCCTCGGCGCGCAGACCGCGCCCAAGCCGGAGCCGCCGGTCGCGCCGTTCACACGCGCCCTGGCCGAGCGCTCGCAGTGGTTGCTGCAATACGCGGGGAGCACGGAGGACGCCGGAAAGGCGGATACAGAGACCGGGCCGCACGAGATTCCCACCGTGCTATCCATCCAATTCACCAAGGTGGGCAAGGTGCGCCACGACGTGGTCCGCTGGAGCAACGGCAAGAAAACCGAAGGATGGAAACTCGGTGCCATCTATGCCGCCGAGCAGCTTCTAACGGACAACGTCCTGCTTTCCCATGACAAGTATTCCCTCAGCACCTTCGATCTCGGCTCCACCGATTTTTCCGAGCTTGCGTGGATCGAGGCGAAACATTTCACCGGCATCAAGGAGCATCGCGGCGAGTTATGTCATGAGTTTGTGGACGACGAGCTGCGCTACGAGATCGTGCCGGGGGTTTTCTCAAAAGTCCCCCTCGCTCCTCCGGCAAACCCCGGTGCCGAAGCATCGGTGGATCCGGAGGAAAAAAAGACCCAGGCAGCCGATATCATCCTGCCCGGCAATCCGATCAAGGCCACAAAGCGCTCCGCACTCATCTCAGTCAAGCGGCGGCTGCCCGTAGTGCTGGTCAGCGACGGGCGTGTCGGCACCTATCAGTGGCAGGCCGTTCCCACTGTGGATCTCAATCCGCCGGAACGATTCATCTCACCGATCAAGATGTGGGAAGGCAAGCTGTCCAGCTCCCTCAAGCGCCCGGCCAGGCCGTAGCGGATAGGCGGAAGCAAGGAAGAATCACGCTAAAGCGCGAACTCCGGACCGTCTTCCCCGTGGATGGGATCGTCCGGAGTTCAAGCTTCAGCTTGTCCCCGCAGGGCGGAGTGCAAGAACTGAAGAATCACGCTAAAGCGCGAACTCCGGACCGTCTTCCCTGTGGACCGTCTGTCGCCCAAGCCCCCTACGACCTGCGGGCACCATCAGTCCGGCAATTTGACTGTTTCCAACCTGGGAGAGAGCGTCTGCATCACGAGCAGAGCCAGCAGATAGGCTGATGCCGCGATGGCGAAGAGCGGCACATAGCCGCCGGTGTTGATGATGAAGCCGACTTTGGCCGCAAGCAGTGCGCCGCCGAGGCCACCCATCAAGCCGCCAATGCCGACCACGCTGCCCACGGCACGGCGGGGGAATTGGTCGGACACGGTGGTAAAGAGGTTGGCGCTCCAGCCTTGGTGGGCCGCGGTAGCCAGCGCGATGAGAGCGATCGCGACCGTGATGCTGTTGGTTATGGATGCGAAGACAATAGGCACTACGCACACGGCGCAGATGAGCATGGTGACCTTGCGGGCCTTATTCACACTCCAGCCCATGCCGATGAATTTCGTCGCCAGCCAGCCGAAGAAAATGCTGCCACCATCCGAAACCAGGTAGATGACAAGGAATGGGATGCCGACCTGCTTCAAATCAAGTTTGGTTTCGAAGGCGGGGTTGCTGTTGAAAAACGTGGGCAGCCACGTCAGATAAAACCACCAGATGGCGTCGGTCATGAATTTTGGAATCGCGAACGCCCATGTGGCGCGGTATTTCACGAGTTCCCGCCATCTAACGCCCTTCTCACTGTCCGGCGGTCCGTCCTGGCGAATGTAAGCAAGCTCGGCGGGAGACAGCTTCGGATGTCCTTCAGGTGCCCGATACATGACAAGCCAGAAGAAGAGAACCAAAACTCCGATAGCCCCGGTGACAATGAAGCTGGCGCGCCAACCCCAATGGGAAATGATGAAGGGCACTAACAAGGCGGTGACAATGATCCCGACGTTGCTACCTGCGTTAAAAAGGCCGGTGGCGAAACTGCGCTCTTTGCGCGGGAACCACTCCGAGACGGTTTTGATGGCGGCAGGAAAATTCCCCGCTTCACCCACTCCCAGCATGCCGCGCGCCCAGGCCATGCCCGGAACCGAGCTGACCAGCCCGTGAAGTATGGCGGCGAGACTCCAACCGCCGATGCTGACACTGTAGCCCCTGCGAACACCGATGCGATCGATCATGTAGCCAGCCAGCAGGAATCCAAACGCGTAGCAGTATTTGAAGATGGCATCCAGGAAACTCATCTTTTCCCGGAAGGTCGCCATGTCCGCCTCGGTGAGCGGTTGGTCCAGCGGGATGCCGAGCATCTGGTGACGAAAGGTCGTGTCCAGCATCGTGAACGAGAAAACGTTCCGGTCGATGTAGTTGATGGTGGTGGCCAGGAACAGCACCGCGCAGATGCGCCAGCGGTAGCTACCGATTTTTTCACTCACGGACGTGGCTGACATGACTTGGGAAGGCAGGCTTTTTTTGGAGGGAATCCTTTGATTCCCGTGACGACCCCGAGATTGTCGGAGGGAAATTTTGCTGGCGAGAAATTAAATCTCCTCAACCGTTTTGTCTTCGAATGAGATGCCTTGTCCGCAGCTTTCACGCTGTGAGGAAGCGTGCGCGCCCAAACTTGGCGCTTGGAACCCGCCGCCGTGCCCCTAGCCTCCGCGGCATGCGGGAATTGCTCCTGGATCTCTTCATCATCGGCACCTATTTCGTCATCATCGTGATGCCGGTGATCGAATTCCCATGGCGCATCATGGCGGGCACCATCGTCACCGTGGCTGTTGCGCTTTGTTTCAAAACCGGACAGCGCTTACCGGGTGACAAACACCCAAGCGCCTGCTAACAAACGGCGGAAGTTCTCCACCACGAGACGACTTTTCCCTAAATCCAACAACACCCACAACCCATGCATTCCGGACTCTTCAAGACCAGCGATGGCAGAAACCATTTCGTAACCTTCGCGCTGATCAGCTCGCTGTTTTTCCTCTGGGCTTTGTGCAATGGCATGATCGACGTCATGGACAAGCACTTCCAGGAACTCCTGCACCTCAACAAACGGCAGTCCGCATGGGTGCAGTTCGCGCATTACCTGGGATACTTCCTCATGGCGCTGCCGGCCGGCTGGCTGGCCAGAAGGCTGGGATACAAGGGGGGCATCATTTCCGGCCTCCTGCTGGTGGCCGCGGGTTGTCTCTGGTTCATCCCCGCCACCGGCATCAAGGAGTTCTGGGCATTCCTGTTAGGAGTGTGCGTGATTTCCATGGGCCTGACCTTCCTTGAGACCGTGGCGAACCCCTACACGACAGTCCTCGGCGCGCCGCAGTATTCCGCCGTGCGAATCAACATCGCGCAGGTCTGCAACGGGGTTGGGTGGATTCTCGGCCCGATCATCGGAGGCATCTTCTTCTACAGCAAGGATGGAGCCCAGGCTGCCCAGGAAACCCTGTGGATTCCCTACGCGTGGATCGCCGGCACCGTCATTCTGCTGAGCCTGATCTTCGCAAAAGCAAGCATTCCGGACATCAAGAGCGAGGATGCCTATCATCTCGATGACAGCCCGAATGTGCCCACCCGGTCCATTTGGTCGCATTCGCACTTCTCGGGAGCCGTTCTCGCCCAGTTCATGTATGTCGCCTGCCAGGCCGGCATCTTCGGGTTTTTCATCTTTTACATCATTGAGGATGTGCCCTCCATTGCCATGAGCATGAGGGACAGCTGGCTTATCGGTGGCGCAGGCGGCACCGAATTGAGAGACGGCCTTCTTTACGTGAACGAAAAAGGAGCCACTAAACTGCTCGCCTTCGTCGGATTCACCCTTTTCCTGCTGGGGCGTTTCTCCGGTGCTTTCATCCTGAATCGTTTTGCCGCGCACCGGGTGCTCGGACTGTATGCGGTGGTCAATTCGGCCTTGATGCTGTTGATTGCACTCAAGCTTGGCTGGCTGTCCGTTGTCGCCCTGTTCCTGAGTTTCTTCTTCATGTCGATCATGTTCCCCACGATTTTCGCCTTGGGCATTCATGGACTTGGCAGCAAGGCAAAAGTCGCCTCCTCGTTCATCGTCATGGCCATTATGGGCGGCGCGCTGATGCCCAAGCTCATGGGCTGGATCGGTGACAACCACGGCATGTCTGCGGGCTTCCTCATGCCGTGTTTCGGATTCCTGATTGTCGCCTTTTACGGGTTTTTCTGGAGCCGCTTGAGCGGATCCAAGGCGATCGTCGGGGTGGATGCCTCAAAAGGTCATTGAAGACTTCCCGCTTTTGGAAACTCCGGCTTGCGTGGGGTGGCCCCGAAGATCCGGCCATGCCGAGGTCAAACGCCGTGCTCACGCATCATCCGCCGGACATCCTGCGCCTTGCCGAAAAGCACGAGGATGTCATCGGTCTCGAAACAGCGCTCAGGTTGCGGCACACCCAGCACTTTCTGAATGGCGTGATGGCCGGCCGCAGATGATGACAAGCCGCGGCTTTTCCCAATGGTGATGAGATTGAGCTCGTATTGGTCGCGGAGCGCGACCTGCTGGAGCGTCTTGCCGACCATGCGGGATGGGGCGACCATCTGTGCGATTTCATACCCTCCGCCAAGCTCCAGACTATTCAGTAGGTCGGGCGTCTTGAGCGACCGCGCCATCCACGCCGCGGCCATCGCCTCGGGAATCACCAACTCGTCGATCTTCAAGAGCTTGAGCAGCCGTCCGTGAAGCGGATTGATGATGCGGCTGATGATCCTCTTCGCGCCGAGTTGCTGGACGTTGGAAGCGATGGATAACGAAGCCTCGAAGTCCTCGCCGATTGCCAGAATCACCGCATCGCAGGCATCGATCGGGATTTCATGAAACGCGTTGAGGTCCGTGCAGTCCGCCTGGATCAGGAATTCGATTTCATCCTTCAGTTGGTTGATGTGTGAGGGATTGTTGTCCACCGCCACAATCTCATGTCCTTCACGGCTGAGTTGCCGTGTGAGGTGGGTGCCGAAAGTTCCAAGGCCGATGATGCAGAATCTCATGATGAGGATGGAGTTTAGTTGAGGAGAATGTCTTCGCGGGGTTTGCCCGACACCGTGCGGGTATCCGGAGGAACCAGAGTGGCCATGACCGTCAGCAGGCCGATTCTTCCGACAAACATGTTCACGATCAAGAGTGTCTTGCCGCCATCCGACAGCAACGGGGTTAAATCAATCGAAAGCCCGACGGTGGCGAACGCGCTGATGAGCTCGAAGAGCAGACGGGTGTCGGAAATTCCGTTTCCCGCCTCAATGAATTGGAAGAGCATGAAGTTCCCAGCAAGCCAGATCACTGCAAGGAGGATCAGGCCAAGCGCCTGGCTTCCGGTTTCTGACGGAATGGTGCGGTTGAAGGCCACCATGCCACGGTGCCCCATGCGCAACTGACTCCACAGATGCCCCAGTCCCACCGCCACCACGGTCGTCCGGATGCCGCCCGCCGTGCCGCCGGGGGAACCACCAATGACCATGAGAATCATTAGGACATTCACGGTCATGGGGCCGATGGCGCTCATGGAAACGGTGTTGAAACCCGCCGTCCGTGCGGTAACGGAGTGAAAGAAAGCGGTCAGCACCTTGCCGCCGTTTTCGGGGCCGTTCCACAGCGCAAACTCGGTGGCAAGAATCACCAATGCGCCGCCAAATACCAGCACGCCAGTCGTGACGAGCACGATCCGGGTGTGGATACGCAGACGATGGCGACTCCCTTCTTTTCCGAGAAACTTCCGGTATCTGGCAAGGAACCACTGGCACAAGTCCTCGACCACCAGTGAGCCCAAGCCGCCGATCACGATGAGCAGCATGACGCAGATCTGCCAGATCCCGTTTGCCCGGACCACTCCGCTTGCCATGTTGTCGGGGAAGGTTGAAAATCCCGCGTTGCAGAATGCCGATACCGCATGGAAGACGGAGTGGAAGGCCCGTTCCCGCCAACCCATCTCCGCATCCATACCCGCGAAGAGCAGCGCCGCGCCGATCCCTTCGCACATGATCGTGAAGACCACGATGAATGTCAGCGTCTTGCTGATCCTCGACAGCCGGTTGTCCTGGATCATCCTGCCCAGCAACAACCGGTCGTGCAGCGAAAGTCCTTCTAACAACACGACCGCGGCAAAAAAGGTGAGCGTCATGATGCCAAGACCGCCCACCTGGATGAGCAGCAGGATCACGATTTGCCCGGTGTGGCTGAAAAACGTTGCGGTGTTCTGCACGGACAATCCCGTCACGCACACGGCGCTCGTGCTGGTGAACGCCGCGTCCAGCCAGGAGCAGGTTTCTCCTGGCAGCACGCAGCGCGGCATTTTGAGCAGCAGGGTGCCGACCACGATGATCGCGAAGAATGATCCGATCAGCATGACTCCGGGATGCACCGCGCGCGCCGTGAAGCGGGTTTGGTGATGAATCATCGATGCCAACCCGGAGACGAGAACCCCGAGTTGGATGAACACATGCCAGCCTGTGGTATGGAAATCCGCGCCGGACATCTCCCGGAACAGCAGGGCAAGGGAAACAAAGAAAACCGCGACGGCCACAACTTCATGGAGGATCAAGCGGCGGCGCTCCCCACCCCGCGGGTTCGCAGCCCACAACAGCCACGTGCGTTCCAAGGCAAACACCAATCCGGCGGCCAGCGTCAACCAATGGATCCAACCGGTAATCTCGCCGGTCCAGCCGACGAGCGCCAGAAAGCACGCAGCCGAGCAAATCGACAACAGTGGGTGCAGCACTTGGCGGCAAATGTGAAGGCCGGTGGTGTTCGGGCCCGACTCGCTCGATTCATCCATGCCGGGGAACCCGTAGCGGACGGGCGATAGGATGGAAAGCCCCATTTCCAATCGCTTTCTGCGGTCGGCTTGACTGGCATCACATGGAATATGTGGAATCCGCGCCGAAGATATTCTTGTGAAACCAGCCCCCACCGGATTTGAAATATTTCCCGATTTTTCCAGTCGCGGTTTTCAGATCTCCCGTCCATAACACGCCCGCGTATGATTTGGGCATGGATCATTTTTATCGGTTTCGTCTTCGTGATGTTGGCTCTCGATCTGGGAGTCTTTCACCGGAAATCACATGTCGTCGGGTTCAAGGAATCCCTCGCCTGGTCCGGTGTATGGATCAGCCTGGGCTTGGCTTTTTCTTCCCTGGTCTATTTCGCATACGACCTGCATTGGTTTGATCTCGGCAACTCGGTGGACGCCGTTGACAAGGTGGTGAACACCGGAAAACTCGCCGCGACCAAATACCTCACCGCCTACGTGGTGGAAAAATCGCTTAGCGTGGACAACATCTTCGTGATTGCGATGGTTTTCAGCTCACTCGCGGTTCCTGCCCGCTATCAGCACCGCGTCCTGTTCTGGGGAATCATCGGCGCTCTCGTGATGCGTGGCGCGATGATCGGCCTGGGTTCGGTGCTGGTGCAGAACTTTCATGCGATACTTTATGTCTTCGGAGCCTTCCTGATCTTCACCGGGATCAAAATGCTGGTGATGGAGGAAAAGGAGGAGCATCCCGAGAACAATCCCGTGGTGCGCTGGCTTCGAAGGTTTTTCCCCATCACCCAGGAATTCCATGGACAGCATTTCATGGTCAGGGCTGGCAGCGAGTGGTCCCGTGAAGCTTCGGAACCCGGTGTCGAATCAAAACCCGATCCGGTGGTGGACTCCGCGCCTGCCGGCAAATGGTTGCTCACCCCTCTCGCAGCCGCATTGATCCTGGTGGAGGTGACCGATCTGATTTTCGCCGTCGATTCGATCCCGGCGGTTTTCGCCATCACAGCGGATCCCTTTCTCGTTTTCACAAGCAACGTCTTCGCCATCCTCGGCTTGCGCTCGCTGTATTTCGCACTGGCCGGACTGATCAGCAAGTTCCGCTACCTCAAGCCGGCGCTTTCGCTGATTCTGGTTTTGGTTGGTGTGAAAATGCTCGCGGCAAAATGGCTCAAAGCATGGTTGGGCGATTCGTTCAACCTCACTGTTTTGGCTGTCATTCTGGCAATCCTTGCCACCGGGATCATCACTTCGCTAATCGTGGGTGAGAAGAATAAGGACGAAGTGACGCCCACTTGATCCAAGCTATCCATGAAAGGTGCCCGCAGATCCCAGTCCATAGAATTTACTCCCATTCAAATCATCAAGCAGAGTCATCTCGACAAAACATCGGACTTTTTCGCACGCTACGGCGGCAAGACCATCATCATCGCGCGCTTCGTCCCCATCATCCGCACCTTCGCTCCGTTTGCGGCGGGTTCAGGGGCGATGAATTAGAAGAAGTTCATGACCTACAACGTCATCGGCGCGGTCTTGTGGGTGGGCTCGCTTCTTCCCGCCGGATGGTGTTTCGGAAACTTCGCCATCGTGATGCCTTCAATTCCACCGCGTCGCGTGGAAATCCAAACCGGGTTTCCAAAAAAAATTGTCCGGCGGCTGAAATTGAGCCGGACTACTGATTCTATTCCGCAACGGATGGCGGGGTGTTCCTAATCGCGAGCACCTTGTCCACACGCGTGCTGTCCATATCGATCACCTCGAAAGTCCATTCTCCTGCGGTGATTCTGTCAGTTTCCACCGGCACACGTCCAAGCTCATTCATCAGCCAGCCGGAAACAGTCTGGAAATCGTCGCCACCACCTTCAGGCATGACGAATCCCTCCAAGCGCTCCGGCAGTTTCTCAATCTCGAAAAGTCCGTCGATGAGCCAACTCCCGTCTTCGCGCTGTTTGACGGGCATGGTGAGTTGTTCTTCTTTCGATGGAACATCACCTACAATGGTTTCCATCAGGTCAATGAGCGTAACCATACCCGTGACGCTGCCGAACTCGTCTAACACGAAGGCCGCCCGTTGTCCTGACGCACGGAATGTCTCCAGCAGGACGCGAGCCTTCTGTGTTTCCGGTGCCAGCAACGGAGGATACATGATCGCTGGAAACGAAACAGGGGAGCCCTCCGCAAGTTGGCCATAAATGTCCTTGATCGACACCGCACCTATCAGATTTTCACGACGTCCCTGATAGACGGGAAAAACTCCCTGAGTGCTGCGCATGATCATTGGCCAGACGTCCTCGTGCTTTGCGTCCCGCTCGATCCAGACGATCTTTGAGCGTGGAATCATAATGTCGTATGCGACGAGCTTCTCAAATCCGATTACGCCCTGCATCATTCTGGATTCCATTGCATTGATTGATCCGGTGGTAATTCCCTGCCGGACAAGCACCGTGAGTTCCTCCCGCGATATGCCGCTTTCTTCGGTTTCACGGACGCCGAAAAGCTTCAGCAATCCACCCGTGGACCATGACAGCAGACTCACCACAGGAGAAGCCGCCGATGATAGTCCAGCCATGGGCACGGACATCGCGCTGGCTATGGTTTCCGGGAACTTCATCGCCAGCCGTTTTGGGACCAGTTCGCCCACGACTAATGACAAGTAGGTGAGAATGCCAATGACGATGGCCAGCGATACCGGCTTCGCATACTCGCCGATCACCGGAACAACCACCAAAACCTCGGCCAATCGCGTTGCCACGGTTCCGCTACCCAAAGCACCCGCAATGATACCGACCAAGGTGATACCGATCTGGACCGTCGAGAGGAAACGGTTGGGGTTCTCTGATAGGGCCAGCGCCCTCGATGCTCCTTTGCTGCCTTTGTCGGCCATTGACTGCAACAAACCCTTGCGGGATGAGACGATGGCTATTTCCGTCATGGCGAAAACGCCGTTGGCGATGAGGAGAACTAGGATAAGGAAAATTTCAAGAAACGCTGTATTCATGGAGATGTGTTGCGGCAAAGCCGCGTGGATACTGCCAGCTAATTGCGCTGTTGTCCAATGCTCGAATTTTCCAGTCAGTAATGCCCGGCAACTGATTTCGCTGGGACCCAACCCGGCGGCTCATCCGATCGCGCCGCAAACCGCCGTAGCCTTGTCCTCCATAAGCATCGCCACTTAGATCAGGCGTTTACACTCGTCGATCGAGAGCACCTTGATCTGGCTCATGTCGCGCTGTAGTTTGGCTGTTGTAAGGTGCGGCGGGCGGCGTGAATGAGAAAACCAAAGTCAAGCCAACCGGCTCCGCGTGATCCGGCGCAACGCTGGTTTTAGCTTAGAACTTCATTTCGTTGATCATCTTCGTAGCTTCATCGAACTGATGGATGAAGCCTTGAAAGGCGATGACGCTGATCCAGCAAAATCCCAGGATTGCCGCCGTGATGGCGAGTTTCCAAGCCAAGTGCATTTTCGGGTGCAGCCAGACGGAGGGCAACGCCAATGGAGGCAACGTCACGAACATGAGCACGATGAACGAAGTTCTGAAATACCAGGGCAGTGTTTGGTTTGGGCCGGCGGGCAGGATGGGTGGCGCTGAGTGCTTTGATCCGTCCAGAAATTCCATGCAATGTTTGCACTTGATCGCCTCATCCTGGATCTCTTCCGCGCAGTAGGCAGGGTCCCTACACTAGGGAGAGGAGTTGTTCGAGGTATGCCGTGTCGTGGGCGGCGCGGAGTTCTCGTTTCGGGAGGCTTTTGCGCTTTTTGCCTTCGTAGGGCATCCGGTTGTGGGCGTTGAGAGCCATGCGCCGAAGGATGGAGTG
>CANLKN010000105.1 GCA_947491475.1 Akkermansiaceae bacterium
TTTCGGCTGCGGATGCGGTGCGACACGCGCTCTCTTCCCTGGCCCCCGCCAGGCTGGCCGTGGGCTGGGGCGAGTGCCGCGGAAACATCAACCGCCGCCAGAAAACTCCCGATGGCACCGTGCTGTTAGGCGAGGACCCGGCGGGCGCGTGCGATTCGAGCGTCGGTGTGATTCGCGTGGATGCCATGGACGGACGCCCGATTGCCGTGGCCTTCCGCTACTCATGCCACACGGTCACCCTGGGACCGAAAACCAACCGCGTTTCCCCCGACTTCGCCGGGCCGGCCCGCCGCGTGGTCGAGTCCGCGCTCGGCTGTCCCTCGCTCTTCCTGCAAGGCTGTGCTGGCAACATCAACCCCGCAACCGGCATCGGCCAGGATGCTGACGATTCGCCTTGCGTGAACGATGACAAGGACCGGTTGGGCCACATGCTCGGCGGCGAGGTGATCAAGGTCGCGCAGACCCTGCGCACGCACCGCCGACGCTGCGAACCCGTGCTGGTCGAATCCGTCGGGCGCTATTGGCTTTTCGGCTACGAGGACATCCCAGACACGCGGCAGGGGCCGCTTGCGGCAATTGAAACGGAGTTGACGCTTCCTCTCACATCATTTCCTCCTCTAGCAGAAGTCGAGGCCGAGCGCGCGGACTGGGCGGCGAAACTCCAGGCCGCCAGAGAGCAGGATGGCCGGGAGTGGACTGTGAACCCGCTCATCCGCTTTGATCACTGGGCGCAAAAACGCCTCGACGCCGCCCGTGTTGCGACGGCTCCCGCCACCATCACCTTCCCGCTTCAGGTGATGAGGATTGGCGGCTTGAAAATTCTGGCCATCCCCTTCGAGGCGATGGCCGAGACCGGCCTCGCCCTGCGAGAAGAGCTCGGTCCGGACACTTTTGTGCTCGGCTTCAGCAACGGCATCGTTTCCTACCTGCCTACACCGGAGATCAGCGCGGAGGGAGGCATGGAGGCGAAGCTGGGATACAAAGCCTATTTGGTGCCATCCGAAGTTCCAGGCACATGGCAAACCGCCATCTGTGAAAGTCTTTATGCCTCCTCACTCACACTATGAAAGACAAGTTCCAGCGCCAACGGATCGGCGGGAGGCTGCCAGTCTTTGCTGCGAGCGTAGGCACCGGAAAACCCGTTGCCGTCATCGGATTTTGTGTTTTTCATAGGAGTCAATGGGAGGAATACTTAACTCTGGGATCAACTTTGACCGGCGTGCCATCGAGCGGAAGATTTTCCAGAGGCCCGACCGCAAACCGTCCGGGAGCGCGTTTTTTACCCAGCAGATCGTCAGTCAGCAATGTGGCAAGCGGAGCAAACCCCTTGATCGGTTCGGGGCCACATCGAACACCGGAAGTTCAGGGGTGTGCTCCGGAAAACACGCCGGCCGGCAGTTGGATTTTGTAAACCGGGCGGTGCGATGGAAGCCGCGCGAAGTGGAAATAGTCGCTTTCCGTGATCGGGCCTTTCCATTCGACCGAGCCCTTGACCACGACCTGTCAGGTGCGGTTCGCTTCATCGATGGCAAAGCAAACGGCGGACGCGCGCAAGGCCTCGCTGATTCCCGCCAGCGGCGGCGCGTCTTCGAGCATCGTCGCCAGCATATGATGTTTCACGGGCATCAGACAAAGCACCGAAAGGCGCCTGCGAATAAACGCGGACATTACGGGCAAAAAAATTGCTTTTTAAGCATCTTTTCGCTGCGTCGGGTAGAGGGGGAGATCAGGCTGCGCAGGGTGCGCCATTTTCTCCAGATCTTCGTATCCATCCATTCAAGGCCTTGGCTGCCAAGCAGACGCATGCCGTCCGGTTTTGGATAGCGGTTCAGGGCGTGTTTTCCGGCAACGTTTCGCCAACCCGATAGAACCACGCGGGGGGGATTCGCATAGGCAGCGTGTGGGTAAATGATTTGAGCTGGCCATTACCGATCACCACTCCGCCAAAGTCCTGCCACTCCACAAGGTCCGGCGACGATTGAGCGGTGTAGATGCGGCCGCGCCTGCTGTGAAACTGGATGATGCGCTCGCGGGGGTTCGATGGATTGATGATGATGGCTTCGATTTGGAGTGGCGGCGGCACCGGGCCCGGAATGAATGCCACCTCGTCGATCCATGCTGCATCCGCGCCGGACGCGCCGGCGCCATCTTTGGAGTAAACGAACTCAAGGACGTGGCTGCCCGGCTGCAATTCTAGCGTGTGCTGTCTCCACTCGACGAAACCGCTCTTGCGCAGAAATTCGATTCCGTCACTCCGGGTGATGAAAAAATCGCGCCCCGATTCGGAATCCACCCGGTAGTGAAATTGCAACACCCCGGGTCCCTCCACGTTGAGCCGGGTGACCGACTCGGATGGAATCTCGGTATCATTGAATCCTACGGCATCCGGAATGGGCGCGCTTTGCAGGGCATCGATGCCATCGTGGGTGACGAGGTCTTGGCCGAACCACGTCGGGTTTCCTCGCTGGAAGAACTTCTCCGGCCACTCCCAGCCGAGGCCGATCCCGCGGTTGAGCTGGAGATCGAGCAGCGCACCGACCGCCCGGTGATTTCCAAAACCGGGTGGCGACATCCAGCCGCTGGATAGATTGACCGGCTGCGGGCGGAACGGGATTTCGTTGAGCAACAACGTGCGTCCGTCGATCCGCCACTCACGGAAACCGAAGCGCTCGCTGACCGAGTCCGCCGGGGTTGTCACCGAGAGCGTGTAGAGATTCGGCTGTTTGTAATCCCAGAGTTGGGGGTCTTCCCACGGGCAATCCACCGAGGAAACCGCGCCGGCTGGCAGCTCGACGGTCCAGCGTTTCGCCTCCTCGCCGCCGGGCCAGCGTTTCGCGATGACTTCACAGGCGACGGGCGCGGTTGGAGTTTTGCCGCTCCATTCCACCGTGAGTTTCAGGTTCTTCCCGCGCACGGAGGGCTGGATGAAAATCCCGCCGATCCATGTTCCTCCCGGCCGGCAGGAAAGCACGACATCGCCGGTGATGCCGCGTGTTTCGAGCGTCGCTTTGCGGGCGGTGTTCTGGCCGATGCCCATGTAATCGAGGTCCACCGCATCTGGGGTGGCGACGACGTAGAGCCGCAGCGTTTGTTGGCGGCCCGGCTTGGCGGTGCGGGTGAGGTTCACCGTGCCGCCGGGCCATTCGAGTTTTCCGGCTTCCTTGCCGTCGAGAAATACGATGGCTTCGGTGCTGACGCGCTCGAAGTTCACCTCGATTTCGCGGCCAGCCCAGTCGGCGGGAATTTCGATAGAGCGCTCATACCACGCGGCGGAGGTGGTCTCGTTGATGGTTTTCCAGACGGCGCTTTTCCCGCTTTCAAGAATACCCGGCACCGAGCCTTTTTTGGGAAACCACGAGCCCGGCACTTGGATGTTGCCCCAGTCGTCGGTGGGTTGTTTCTTGCCGTCAGCCGCCGGTTCGAAACGCCAGGCACCGTTGAGAACGATCTCGGCGCGAGTGGTGGAGATCTGTACCACAGGTCCTTGCGGCGTGGCGAATAGGGCAGAACAAAGTCCGAGCAGCAGAAGTGCGGATAGTCTCATGAAAGAAGCATGGGTTAGGATTAGGAGTGCTTCTCAATCACGATGTCATCGAAGTCCGCGGTGGCGGCGACGTTTTTGGTGCCGAACTGGAAGCTGATGAATTTTTTTCCATCGGGCACCGGCAGGATGGCTTCTTGATCTATCCAGCCACTGGTGGATTCATGGATCGACTGCATGCCGCCGAATTTGTAACCGCGCTCGCCGGGGCCGCGCGGCGCGGCATACCAGGACGCGATCAGGCACACGCCGGAGCCGCCTGGTTCTTCCTTGGTCGGGATTTTTTGGACGTTAGCGCGCACCCGCCAGCGGACGCGCAACGAGGTCGCGCCCTCGGGCACCGGGATTTCAAATGAGCAGGCGATCAATTGTTCGGGGCGCGGCATGTTCAACCGGATGAAGCGGTTGCCATTCTCGTTCTCCACCGTCACGGCCGCTCCAAAGCCTTTGAGCCAGTTCGGGTCCGGATAGCGGAATCCCTCAGCGAGTCCTTGGTCGCTGGGGATTTCCATCGACCCTTCCGGCAGTAAATTCCCGGCGTTGGCCGACGGAATCCAGGCGATGAGGGCGAGTATCAAAATGGGTTTCATGCTTCGTTTGAAAATCCCGTCATCTGGATCGAGGCGCAATCACCAATCTGGTGAACGTGTTTAGTTCTGGTGCAAGGGTGGCCCTGTAGTGGCGCGTCTGCGCCCGCCGATGCGGATGAGTAAGCGCGAAACTCTTCATCTTTCAGGCGGTTCATACGCGGCGACACCCATAAAAGCGATGCTGAGTCCTCTTTGGAGGGTGAGGTTGCGGGCTACGGAGAAGATGAGGGTTCCGGCTTCATGGGACTATTCGATTTTCAATTCCAGAAAACCGATGGCACAGGTTTCCTTGCCTTCGCCTGTTAGCAGTCACTTCGGTGCGGTCGCCAGAATATATTCCGCGATCATGCGGAGCTTATCCGGCCCGAGGTGGGCGAATGGCGGCATCTGCGGGAAGTCCGGGCGCTTTTTGCCGGGAGCCGTCGCCCAAGTGACGATGCCGAGAACGACGATGGAAAAGAACACGCACAGCATCATATAGCCATGTTGCGGATTTGCATCCGCTCCTTTCGCCTTTTTCAAAAGAACAATGAAAAGCACCAGCCCCAGCGCGGCGGACGGCAGGACGATCTTGTAGAGCAGCGGCGTGACGCCGACGCCTGGCAAGGTGAAAAGCAGCAGCGGTCCGGCGACAAACTGCAGGCCGGTGGCCAGCGCGGCGATTTGATAGAACAGCCGCCGCAGCTCCTCGCGGGATATTCCGTTGTCGAGGTGATCGACGACGGTTTTCCGCCAGAACCAACCGGCACCGGCCAGCCCGGTTAGAGCGATGGAGGCCAGCAGGAAATGCAGGTACCGCGGGAAGACATTGCCGATTTTTAACGATGAGAAAAAGCCTTTCACCTTCTCCCATTCGCTGGGAAACAGCATGAGATTCACGTTTGCGGGGAACACGAAAGGGATGCACAGAAACAGCAGCGAGGACGTGAGCACGATGCCCCAGTGGAATTTCTTCGCGGTGCCGGTTTCCAAGCGGTGCCAGGTGTATTTGTGCAGATAGGCTAACAAAAATGCGGCGGTGATCAGGGGGATGATGATGAGCCAAGCGTGCCCGGTGAGGGCATTCGCACCATACCATCGACTATCTCACCAAACCTGCGGACGCGGAGCAGATTCTCGCCGTTCTATCAGGACATCGCCACGCTCCGGCAGACGAGTCCTATCAAGCCCCGTCGCTGGACCGTCTCGAATGGGAGCACATCCAGCGTGTTCTACATGACCACGGCGGCAACATCAGCCGCGCTTCGGAAACGCTGGGGCTGCACCGCCGCTCGCTCCAACGCAAACTCCAGAAATACCCGCCGAACCAGTAGATGCAGTTCACGATACCGGAGGATACTTCTGCAGTTTCCGCTGCAAGGTCCGCCGCTCGATCCCGAGCTTGCGCGCGGTGGCGCTGATGTTGCCGCCACAGTCGCGCAGGACGCGCTGCAGGTGCTCCCACTCAACACGTTCCAATGAAGGTACCGGGGCATCGGACTCCGCTTGAACAGCCATCGAAGGTCCGGCAAACAAGGCGACTTCGATCTGCCCGGTATCGGCGGGTTTCGACAGGTAGTCCACCGCGCCGAGGCGCATCGCATCCACCGCGGTGGTGATGCTGCCATATCCGGTTAAAATCAGGATTCTGATTTCCGGCAGGCGTTCTCGTAGCGTCCGCGCCACTTCCAGACCGCTTTCCCCGTCCAAGCGCAGATCGATGACCGCAAATTCCGGTGAAAATCCACGAAGCAACCCTGCCACCTCCTCCCGTCCGCTCGCCGTGACCACCTCATGCCCGCGCCGCTGCAGCGAGGCGGCGAGACGGTCCAGAAAAACCATGTCGTCATCGACTACCAGAATGCGGCGCGGCGGATGCGTTTTCATGAAGCGTATTCCACCAGCGGCAGTTGGATTTCCACGACCGTCTCCCCGTGCGGACCGGCATCCACCTTCAGATCACCGCCGCGTTCGACGACGAATGCCTTCACCAGATAGAGACCCAGTCCGAGTCCGCCGGTTTTCGCCTTGGTGGTGACGAGCGGCTCGCCGATGCGGTCCTCGAATCCCGGCGGAAATCCAGGACCTTCATCCGTCACGCGGAAAACACAGGACGACTGACGGATTTCCGCATCCAGAGTCACCGGAGTTCTCGCCGGCGCGGCTTCCGCAGCGTTTTTGATTAAAATCGACAGGCATTGCAACAACCTGCTTTGGGGAAAAAACGGCCTAACAGACGATGGCCGCACCCGCACCTCCAGTCTCTCGCGGACCGTATCGGAAACATAACCGGAGAGCAAATCCGCTAGATTGTTCCACTCCAGCGGCTTGCTATCTTCCGCCGTTGTATGGCCCGTCCGCCCGAGTTTCTCGATGATCACTCGGCAGCGCTCCACCTCCTGCCGGATCAAGCGCGCGTCGGCCGCGCAAGTCGAATTTCCACACGTTTCTCCGACTCGCGTTTCCAGATCCTGGCTGACGATGGCGATGGTCCCGAGCGGAGTGGCCAACTCGTGGGCGATGCCGGCTGCTAGGGTCGCCACTTCCATTGTGCGCCGCGCATTCTCTCCGTCCGCCCGGGCCAGTGCGATCATGTGGCGGGACTCCCGCAGCCCGGCGGTCAGCCGCTCCACGAAATACGCGACTCCGCAACCCGTCAGCGCCATGGCCACCACCATGCCCTGCAAGTGGGCGCTCATGTCGCTGCAGCAGGTCGCGCCGGTATTGCTTTCCAGAGCGTGTAGCGAGTGAAACAAGGCCCAGAATCCCGCCGTGCAAAGCCCGACCGCCCCCCATGCGCCCCACGCCGGAAGCAGGATCACCGCCATGGTGATGTGGAGCAGATAGAACATCGTGAACGGGTTGTGCGCCCCTCCCGTGAAGTAGAGCATGATGGTTAGAATCACAATATCGCCGCCGAGAACCAAGGGCTTCACCCAGGCGCCGTCATACCCCGCACGCTGGTAATAGACCAGCACGCCATTACTCAGGGCAGTAAATCCAATGCAAGCCGCCAGGATCGCCACCGGAAGCCGGATTCCGAAAAACAAATCCACCACCAGACAAATCAGGATATGCCCGAGCACCGCCATCCAGCGCAGCCGGATGAGCCAATGCATTCCCAGCAATTTCTCCGCAGTCCCGTCCGTGCTTGTGATCATGAGGCGGCGCATTGAGGCATAGCCGGCGCGCCATTCCGAGTGGTAATTCACGGACCGCGCGATCCTGCGGCAATTTGACGCATTCCCGGATCCGGAAGCGCCGCCTAGTCTCCGCGCGTTCATGAAAGTCGCTGTGTTTTTCCTCCCACCACCCATCCCGGATAATTCTCCGCGGAGGCTTGGCGGCGCGGACATGCTGCGGCTGCATTTGCTGGTATTCGCGTGTGTTTTGGCCATACCAAGGCTTGAAGCGGCGTTCACCCATTTCGAGGCAAGGCACTGCCATCCCATCGAACAAACGCCGGATGGAAATCTGCTGCTCGCCGTGAATGCGCCGGAAGGGCGCTTGTCGGTATTCTCCACCGCTCCGGGAATGGATTTGCCCAAGCTCATCGCGGAAATCCCTGTCGGCCTGGAGCCGGTGAGCGTTCGCGCACTTTCTAATGCCGAGGCGTGGGTGGTCAACGAGGTTTCCGACAGCGTGAGCATCGTGGATCTTGTTCAGGGAAAAGTCGTCGCCACGCTGGCCGTCGGCGATGAACCGGCGGACGTGGTGTTTTCAGGCGGCAAGGCGTTCGTTTCCTGCGCCCGGCAAAACCGCATCCTGGTGATTGATACCGCAAGCCGCGCCACGTTTTCCATGATTCCACTGGAAGGGATGTTCCCGCGCTCACTCGCACTCTCACCGGACGGGTCCCGGCTCTACGCGGGATTTTTACTCTCGGGAAATAATACCACGACGCTGCATTTCCGCGACGCACCAGCGCCACCCGCTCCCACAGATCCCGCCCTTCCAGTCGCCCCACAAGTCGCGCTGATCGTCCCGGATAGCGATCCGCGCATCTCCTACGATGTGCTTGACCACGACATCGCGGAGATCGACACCACCACGTTCACGGTGCTCAGTTACAGGGAAAACATCGGGACGAACATCTTTTCGCTGGATTGCGCCCCGGATGGCCGGATCTGGGCGGGTGCCACCGAGGCGCGGAACCTGATCCGCTTCGAGCCGAACTTGAACGGCGCGTTTCAGGAAAGCCGCGTCGCTCGCATTACTCCCACTGCAACCACTCTTCAGGATCTCAACCCGCAAGCCACGAACAAGGTCGCGGCGGCGGAAATCAAAAACCTCACTCTCGCCCAACCGATGGCGGTTCTGGCAGACACGGACGGCGCATGGATTGCCGCATTTGGCAGCGACCGCATCGCCCGCATCGACAACTCGGGAGAGATCCTCCACCGCATCGATCTGCGCGCAACCTTTCCGGCAACCGTGCGCGGCCCGCGCGGACTCGCCCGCCATCCCGTGAGTGGTCGGCTCGCGGTATTCAACAAACTCTCCAGCACCATCTCAATCCTCCACCCGGCCACCGCCAGCGTGATCGGGGAAATCCCCGTGGCCAGCCATAACCCCATTCCGGCGGATCAACTCACCGGCCGCGGACTATTCAACGACTCCCGCCGCTCGGGCAATGGCACCGTTTCCTGCGCCTCCTGCCACTTCGATGCGGACATCGACGGCGTCGCCTGGGACCTTGGCGATCCCGGCGGCCAAATGCAAACCGTCACAGGATATGGAATCGCCGTCGGCCAACCAGACCCCGTGGACCGCATCATGCACCCCATGAAAGGCCCCATGGTCACCCAGCCTCTGCGCGGCATCAAAGACGCCGGTCCCTTCCACTGGCGTGGCGACAAGGCCGGCATCCACGAGTTCAACTCCAGCTTCGAGAAACTCCAAGGCGGCCAGCAACTCCCCGCCGCGGAGATGGACAAGGTCGTCGCCTACATCGAGTCCCTCCGCAACCACCCCAACCCTAACAGGCTACTGGATAACTCGTTGCCCACCAGCGTCGCCGGTGGCAACCCCACCCGCGGCCGTCTCCACTTCGAGGATTACAAGGTTTGCTCCAGTTGCCATGAAGGACCACGAGGAACGAACCACATCCTTGATGATTTCTCCGTCGTCTTGACCCGGCAACCGGTGAAAAACGCCACCCTCGAGCACGTTTACAAAAAACTCCACTACACCCCCGCGCAAGCCAGCACCCTCAACGGTTACGGTTTCACCCACGATGGCACCGGCCGCGACATTCCTCGTGGCCACGAGTATTCGCAGGATTTGTTCGCAGATACTCCGGGTGCCGAGGCGGATGTGATGGCCTTCATCCTTTGCACGGAAACCGACACCAAACCGGTGGTCGGCCATTCCTCAGCCACGCCTTCTTCCATCCTGCATGCCCAAGCGGCGACTGGCCATTGCGATGTCATCGCCCACGCCCTCGTTGGGGGCGTTTCCCGCTCGTTTCTCTACCAACCCGGTAGCGGCACCTACCTGCCCGCATCCCTTCATGAGCCAAGCCTCAGCCCATCCCAACTTGCAGCCTTGGCCACCGACTTGCGCATCGTTTCCGTGCCTCCGGGAAATGGCGTGCGCCTCTCAATCGACCGCGATGGCGACGGCATCCTCAACGGCGACACCCCGCCTCCCGCTCTTTCCATCAGCTCCACGCTCGACCCCATTCCCCATCCAGCTCGCCCGGACTGGTTCATCGAGTGCTCGGGAACCCTTCATCAATGGCAGATCTATCAGCCCGCATCTGAAAAGCCCGCCCAACAATTCTTCCGCCTCCGCCGCACCTGGTAGAGATGGATTTCACCAAACCAAACCAAACCGAACCGAACCGAACCATGATCAGACCACAAACCACATCCCTCATCGCCATCGCGGCGATGGCATGCACCACCACCAGCCACGCTGCGGTATCTGTTACGAATACCTACTTGACCCTCGATGGAGTGACCAAGACCGGCTACACGAACGCCGCTGCGGTGGATACCGGCGGAGCCAACCCGACGTCCGTCAACAACGGCACTCCGGGCACCGCGCGCTTCGGCTATCAAGCCAAGGTGACTTTCACCAACAATGATTATGCGGCTTTCAATACCACCATCACTCCAGGTGGCTGGAGCTGGGCCAACCTTCAAGGTGCGGCTCACACACCCCCAGGACCGGGAGGAACGCTGACCGGCATCAATCAAGGCTGGGGACATACAAGCCGCTGGTATCTCGTCGAGGTGACAGAAGCCGACTTTTTACAGATCTCCATGACCCCGTGGAATAATCCGGACACTCCGGGAGATGATACCATCGATGCCCGTCCAGGCTTCACCATCTTCTCGGGCGAATCGTTAAATCACACCTTTGGTAACGCCCACACCTACAATAACGACGGTGCCAATATGGCCTTGAATAACGGTTGGGACAAAAACGGTCCCGGAGCCACCCGTGGCCTCACTTACTTCGACAATGGTTCCAACACCACCGGCAGCAGCTTGTCTGAATCGGTCTACTTGGACCCCGGTCTCTACACCATCGTCTTCGGCAACATCGGCGACTCCGGCCTTAACACCAGCGGCAAAGGCTTTAACCTCACCCTAGCGATTCCCGAGCCATCAGCCGCACTTCTTGGCGTCATCGGTGGACTGACAGTTTGCCTGCGCCGTCGCCGCAGCGCTTGATCCCCGGATCTTTTGTCGCCCCATCTAATGAAAATCGCTTGTTTCTGCTTGTTCCTTGTCCTGACTGCACAAGCCGGCGCTTACACGCACCTTGAACCCAGGCAGCAGCACCCCATCACCCTCACGCCCGATGGCACCCGGCTGCTTGCCCTTCATTCCACCGCCCATTCCCTCTCGGTCTTCGATGTCGGCTCGCCCCCTCGCGCCACGCCGCTGCTGATTTCAGAAATCCCCCTCTCCACCGCTCCCGTAACCGTCAAAGCCCGCACCAACGACGAAGTCTGGATCGTCAACGAAGGAGCGGACTCCGTTTCCATCGTCTCCCTGTCCAAAAGCACCATCATTGACACCCTGCGTGTGGCGGACGAACCCGCAGACGTGGTGTTTGCCAACGGGAAAGCCTTCGTCAGCTCCGCCCAAGCGCGAACTATCAGCGTCTTTGACACCTCCACACGCAATCTCTTGGCCCAGATTCCTGTCGATGGAGTCGCGCCCCGTGCGCTCACTGCCAGCAGCGATGGCTCCAGGCTCTACGTCGCCTGCCTCTACTCGGGAAACCGCACCACCATTCTCAACTCCTACCAAGCCCCGGCCCAGCCCGCGCCCACCAACACTTCCCTCCCGCCAGCTCCCGAAGTCGGCCTCATCGTCCCGGCCAGCGACAGCCGCGTCACATGGAACGTGCGCGATCACGACATTGCGGAAATAAACACCAGCACCCACAACATCACCCGCTGGATCACCGATGTCGGCACCAACCTCTTCGCCCTCGCCGTTCATCCTGATGGTACACTCTGGTGCGCCAATTCGAACTCGGACAACCTCACGCGCTTCGAGCCCGCGCTCAATGGCGACTTCGTCGATCACCGCCTCAGCCGCATCGCCCTGCCCGCCACCAGCGTCACCCATCACGATCTCAACCCCGGCATCGCCCGCGCTACCACGCCCCATCCCGCCAGCATCGCCCAAGCCCTCGCCGCGCCCATGGCATTCACCATCAAAAATGACGGCCAAAGCGCTTGGATCGCCGCCTTCAACTCCGACCGCGTGGCGGAAATCGAACTCGCCACCGGCACCATCCTCCGCCGCATCGATCTGCGCCCATCCGGTGCCGGCACTTCCGCCATGCGCGGGCCGCGCGGTTTGGCTCTCGGAGAGCATCGCCTCTACGTGCTCAACAAAATCTCCGACACCCTTTCCACTATCCGAACCAGCGATGGCACCCTTCTATCAGACATTCCCCTAGGCTCCACCGATCCCATGCCCGCCCACATCCGCGCCGGACGCGGCGTGCTCTACGATGCCCGCCTCTCGGGCAACGGCGCCATCTCCTGCGCCACCTGCCACATCGATGCCGATCGCGATGGCCTCGCCTGGGACCTCGGCGATCCCGGCGGCAGCATGGTCACGGTCACCAGCGCTAATTTGTCCGCCCACGACTTCAGCCTCTACACCCAGAACCTCCATCCGATGAAAGGCCCGCTCATCACCCAGACCCTGCGCGGCCTGGCCGCCAATGATGCCCCTCCTAATGACCCCACCGACGGATTCCCGCATCCTCCTCAAGCAACGGCCACCAAGTTCCACTGGCGCGGCGACAAACCCTCCATCCAGTCCTTCAACTCCACCTTCCCCAATCTCATGGGCGGCACATTGCAATCGGGCGCGTCCATGGACCAACTCAACGACTACCTGCGCTCCATCGTACTCGCACCGAATCCCAACCTCAATCTCGACCGCTCACTTCGCACCAACCTGCCCCAAGGCAACGCCCTCTTCGGCAAGAACGTCTTCCTCGATCACGGCAACAGCCATTGCATCGTTTGCCACGCTCTCCCCGCTGGCACCAACCAGAACATTGACGATCCCGAGCTGGTGGATGTTTTCCAACCGATGAAAAACCCATCCCTGCGCACGGTCTATCAGCGCTTCGGCATCTTCAACCCCGGCACCGGAGCCACCTCCCTCTCCGGCTTCGGTCTCGGCTCGGACGGCTCCCGTCACGCCATGCCCATCGTCCATCCTTATTTCCTCTCCACTATCAATCAAGAACCCGTCGATCAAGCCACCCTCGACAATCTCACGGCCTTCATCCTTTCCTTCGACACCGGCACCGCCCCAAGCGCCACCCACGACCTCACGCTCAATTTCTCTAACAACAACCAAGCCGGTCTTCTCTCCCAACTCAGCGTCTTGGAATCACGCAGCGCGCTCGGCGAAAACGGCCTCGTCGCCAATGGCATGCTCGGCGGCATGACCGCGCGTTTCCGATGGGACGCGCAAAACTCGCTCTACCTCTCCGCCGACGGCACCACCAGCCACAGCCGCGCCGCGCTGCTCGCCTTGTTAGGAAACGGCGACTCACTCACCTTCGCCGGCGTCCTTCCCTCCGAAACCGCATGGCGCTCCACTGACCGCGATGGCGACGGCCACCCCGACCTCACCGCCCCGCCACCCACCCTCACCATTGAACGCGACAGCAGCGGCCTCTTCCTCCGCTGGCCCAAGACCGATTGGACACCCGTCACCTCGCCGGATCTCTCAACTCCCTGGCAGCCCGCTCCCGGCGACCCCGTCTCTACCGACACTTGGTGGCACCTACCAGTCCCCCTTGACTCCCCACCCACTGGATTCTACCGCCTCCACCGCACATGGTGATCGACTCCACCATCTCTCGCATCTCATCCAAACGCCCGACCCAAGGCTTCACGCTCGTCGAGCTCCTCGTCGTCATCGCCATCATCGCCACCCTAGCGAGCATGGGCCTCATAGCCGCCCAGACGCTTCGTGGGCGTTCCAAGATGACAGCCTGCGCGTCCAACCTCCGCAACATCGGCCTCGCCATGCACATATACGCCATGGACAACGGCACCTATCCAGACACCACCCACTCCCAGACCGCCGACAAGGCATGGATCTATCAACTCGAATCCTACCTCGGGAAATTCGACGAAGTCCGCATCTGTCCCGCCGACCCAAAAGCCAAGCAACGCCTCGCCAACAAAGCCTCCAGCTACATCCTCAACAACTCCGTCTTCGTCGCAGACATCGATGAAATGTCCGACGAACCCACCCGCGCCTTCAACAAGCCGTCCCTCCTGCCCGATCCCGCCAACACGATTCTCGTCTTCACCATTTCCGACCGGAAACCACCTTACCCGGGC
>CANLKN010000106.1 GCA_947491475.1 Akkermansiaceae bacterium
GAGTTCGGGCAAAGCGGCGAGGCACGTTCTGTTAGACGTTGAGGAAGCTACACCTGGTGATGCGCGCCGCCGAGAATGCTGCGGGCATCGAAGCCGTGGTTGGCAAGGATACGCGCGGCGAAGTAGCTGGTCTTGCCCATCTGGCAGATGGTGAACACCGGCTGGCTGCGGTCGATTTCATCCAAGCGCCCGCGCAACTCGCCGAGCGGGATGTTTTTCGCGCCTGGCACCGGCAGTTTGGCTGCGGCCGCGGCCGGGCGAACATCGATGATCTGGGCACCCGCGCTTTTGAGATCGGGCACGGGAACGAGCAAGCCGTCGCGGATGTTGCAGGCGGCGAAACCGGCGATGTTCACAACGTCCTTGGCGCTGCCAAATGGCGGGGCGTAGGACAACTCGAGGTGCACGAGATCCTCGATGGTCATGCGTGCGCGCAACGCGGTGGCGATGATGTCCAGCCTCTTGTCAACGCCGTCCTTGCCGCTGGCCTGCGCGCCGAGCACGCGGCCGTCCTCCGGCGACCACAGCAGTTTGAACGTAATGGTTTCCGAACCGGGAAAATATCCTGCGTGCGAACCGCCGTTGACGGTGACGGCCTGATAGGAGACACCCTCCATCTTGAGCCGCGTCTCGGACCATCCCGTGATGCCCGCCGCGTGATCGAACACCCGCACGATGGAGGTGCCGATGCTGCCGGGATAGGGCAGCGCCTTGTCGCCAAGAAACATGTGGTCCGCGGCGGTGCGGCCCTGGCGGTTGGCCGGGCCACCGAGCGCGATGGCCACGCGCCGACCGAGGATGGGATCTTCGGTTTCGCAAACGTCGCCCACCGCATAGATGTCGGGATCGGATGTGAGTTGATACTTGTCGGCAATGACATGTCCGCGCGGCCCAAGTGCGAGGCCGGCATCCTTTGCTAGGCCGTTTTCCGGACGCACGCCGATGGATAGAATGACAAGCCCGGTTCCCAGCGACTTGCCGGATTTCAACTTGGCTGCGATGCCAACAGGCAGACTCTCGAAGCCCTCGATGCCATCGCCGAGGATCAGTTCCACGCCTTTCTCACTCAGGGCTTTGGCCAGAGGTTTGGCCATTTCCGCATCCAACTGCGGCAGCACCTGTGGCTGGAGTTCGATCACGCTGACCTGCTTGCCGATGGCATGGAGTTGCTCCGCCATTTCCAGACCGATGAAACCCGCGCCGATGATTGCGACGCGCTCGACCTTGGCGGCGGCGGCCTTGATCCGGTCCATGTCCTCCAGGTTGCGCAGCGTCAGGATCAACGGGCTGTCGATGCCTGGCAACGGCGGCCGCAGCGGGCTCGCGCCCGGCGAAAGGACCAGCTTGTCATAGGAAATCATGGACTCAGCACCGTCTGTTAGAGAACGGACGCGGACTTGTTTGTTAGAACGGTCGATGGCGGTGGCCTCGGTGAGTGTGCGCACATCGAGATTGAGCAGGGTGCGCAGGCTCTCGGGCGTCTGCAGCGCGAGTTCCGCACGATCCGGGATCTCGCCGCCGATGTGATAAGGCAGGCCGCAGTTGGCGAAGGAAACGTCTGGTCCGCGCTCAATGAGGATGATGTGCGCGCTCTCGGAATGGCGCCGCGCACGGGCCGCGGCGGAGGCTCCGCCGGCCACACCGCCGACGATAACAATGGTTTCTGGTCTGGTTTTCATCTATTCAGTGGGATTTTCAGGTTTGTGATGGGTCTGCCGAATTCCGGCAGAATCGGATGAACGCTTCGTCTTTTGCTTCATTCGGAATGAAGAGTCCGGCTCATCGACTGGCAGAATCGTTTAAGGGCGGAATCATCGATTTTGAAATACACATGGCTACCGCGCGCGCGAGACTTCAGCAAGCCGGCTTTGCACAATTCGTTGATATGGCGTGAAGAGGCCGGTTGGGAAAGCGGCAGGACTTTGACGATCTCCATGCACGCCACCTCCCCGCGGCCCGAGAGTTCGCTCAGAATGCGGATCCGCGCCGGATGACCCAAAGCACGCGCAAAACCCGCCAGTTCCACCAATTGCTTTTCAAACACTTCAAGTTTCGCAACAGGCATGGTTCTCATATTTCAAATATGCAATACGTCGTCAAGACCGGATTTTTCGCGTTTTGGAGACGGTTCAAAACCGGACATTTTGCTAGAGAGTGAAAGCGTGTCGAATTGGGAGGCAAACGTCTTTTGGTGGGTGATGCATGAGCGGGAATTTCAGGTTTGGAGGATGTATGATGGTGACTGAATTCCCGGCGGTGGGCGGAGATGGTGCTGGCGACCATCCTCTAAGAGGTCCAAAGGCGAGTTTCTGGCGGAACGAGTCGGGCCACATCATCACGATCACCGATTTTTTTAAGGAGCAATGAGTGATTTGTCGCTCAAAGCAGGAATCCCAGGCGGATCGCGTCAGAATGCCCTGCGCCATTCATTCATCAGCTATCGGATGGCAGAAACCGGGGATATCGCCCGGACTGCCTTTGAGCCTGGCAACTCCCCGAAAATGATCTTCCACCACTAGCGGGAGGTAGTGACCGAGGAAGATGCCAAGCGTGGTTCTCCATCATGCCGCCGGGGGGCTGGCCGCCGGCATACTGGCGGCTCAGGTTCCGCAGGAAAAGGTAGAGGGCTGCGAAATGGGTGCGGAAAATTGGGGGAATAAATGGATGGAATTGGATGAAAATGGAGGTATTCTTGCCTCTATCATGCTGCCACCGCGCATCCAACCCTCGAATGAAATCCTCCCCCTGATCGTGTCTATCGACGAGCTCAAGGGCGAGTGGCGGGCAGTGGAGAGCATCAAGCCGGAACGGCTCCAGTCTTTGCGATGTGTGGCCACCATTGAGAGCATCGGGTCATCGACACGGATCGAAGGATCCAAACTCAGCGACCGTGAGGTGGAAATAGGAAGAATCGACGCTCGTTACAAGGATTTCATTTGTGAGAACAACGAAGGCAAGTGCCCCCACTGCGCTTATGGAGATATCAAGGGCCTGCATCATAGCAAACGAGAAGCCTATGATCACTTCCTTCCCAAAGGCACTTTTGGCCTGACTATTGACGATTTATTAGCCCAAGTCATCCGGGCAGCCGAACGATCTCCTTACGACAGCGCTGATTTTCTCAAGAAGCCCTTCTTGCTAGCATGCAAGAATGTGGGGATTATCAGGAATTCGGTGACTTCTGCAGAGATGCAAGCATCTGCGGTGAATCGTAAGTAATGATGTTCGAATTCCCCTCGTTGCATGGCCGCCCTCGACTACGATACTCTCCACCTCCTGCAGAAGGAGCATCCATCCTGGCGCTTGTTGCGCTCGGATCACGCGCCGCTGGTCGTTTCCTTCCTTCACCGCGTTTTCATCCAGCCCAACGTCCGATTGATGGCGGAAGCCGATCTCAGCGAGGCACTTGAGGACGATCTGTTCGTGCTGCGTGAGCGTTTGGGCCACGATTCGTTTCCCAGATCCGCCCGCGATTATCTATCCGACTGGTCGTCGCCCGCGAAGGGATGGCTGCGGAAATTCTATCCGCGCGGCACCGATGAACCCAGCTATGACTTGGTGCCCGCCGTCGAACGTGTCATCGCATGGCTGGGCGAGTTGGAAGCGCGGAGCTTCGTCGGAACCGAGTCGCGGTTGCTGTTGTTGTTCGACTTGCTCCGCCAGATGGCCACCGGTTCCCAATCGGATCCGGAAGCTCGTGTGGCCGAATTGCAGAAACGCCGCGACGAGATCGATGCGGAAATCGCCCGTACCCTGGCAGGCAACGTCGCCGTGCTCGATGACACGGCGATCCGCGACCGCTTTCAACAATTCACTCACATCGCCCGCGACCTGCTTTCCGACTTCCGCGAGGTCGAGCAGAACTTCCGATTGTTAGATCGTTCGGTGCGCGAACGCATCGCCCTTTGGGAAGGTGGCAAGGCCGGCCTGCTGGATGAAATCATGGGCCGCAAGGATGCCATCGACGATTCAGACCAAGGCCGTAGTTTCCGCGCGTTCTGGGATTTCCTGATGTCCGACAGCCGCCAGCAGGAACTCACGCATCTGCTGGATACCATCCTCGAACACCCCGCAGTCGCCTGCACCGAACCCGACCCGCGTCTGCGGCGCGTGCACTACGATTGGCTGCAGGCGGGCGACCATACCCAGCGCACCGTCGCCGATCTATCCAAGCAACTCCGCCGTTTCCTCGACGATCAGGCGTGGTTGGAAAACCGCCGCATCATGGACTTGCTTCGCGGCATCGAGGCGAAATCCCTGGCCGTGCGGGAGTCGCCACCGTCCGCACCTGCGTTCATGGAAATGCGCGAGACTTCCGCTGCCATCACGCTGCCCTTCGAACGCCCGCTGTTTTCGCCGCCCTTCAAGCCCTCGTTGGCCTCAGCCATCCTCACCGCATCCGGCGAGGAAATCGATGCCTCCGCCCTATTCGCCGTGCGGCTGGTGGACAAAGCGGCGCTTGCCTCCCACATCCGCCACAGCCTCAGGGATGCCAGCCAGGTTACGCTTCGCCAACTCGTCCAATCCCGCCCGCCCGAGCATGGCCTCGCGGAAATCATCGCCTATCTCGAAATCGCCCATGCCTCATTCACCATCACGGTGGACGAATCCGCCGAGGATGTGCTGGAATGGTCTGGCATGACGGAAGACGGTTCACCCATCCACAAATATGCTCGTCTGCCTCGTGTGATTTTCGTGCGTTGAAGCTGGGTTTGAGACGGGAGGAAACTTGTCAATCCGACCGTAGAGCCGTATCTACCGGCTATGAAAATAACGATAGAGATCCCTGATTCCATTGCCAGGCAAGCGAGGTTGTTGGCTGCTGAACGTCAAACCACTTTGCGCGCCTTGGTGGTTCAAGGCTTGGAGTGTGTAATCTCGGAGAAGCAAGTGTCAGCCAAAGACCGGGCCAAGAAGCTTTTCGCCGCCATGGACAAAACTTCGGGCATCACCGCAGCCAAACGCCTCACGCGCACCGATGCCAATGCACGCTGAATTCTTCTTGGAACTCGGCTGCCATACCGTGTATTCGGAAGATCTGAATCATGGACAGAGTTATGCGGGGGTGCGTGTCATGAATCCATTTGTGGAATAACCAAAGTTGATTGCAAACGCCGGCACGATGCACAGGCCTTCGTTTACCTCGCAAAATACACTCGCTAAATACAGTCTTGCATCAAGACCGCTTTTATCAATAATCGGTTTGCATGAACAACCAAATTCTGGAAACCATCCGGCAAAAGCTTGGCGACGCGGTCCGCGTCGGGTTTCCAATGATGACCCGGCGCGACGCCGGGGTTTCGACGCTCAAGGGCAAAGCGCACGCGGTGATTGGCATGAGGCGGGCTGGCAAGACCTGCTTTCTGTTCCAAAACCTCGCCTCCCGCCTTCAGCAAGGCATCGAGCGCGAGCGACTGGTCTATTTCAATTTCGAGGACGAACGCCTTGCCGGTTGGCGGGCCGAGGAATTGGGTTGGCTGACCGAGGAATACTACCGTGAGTTTCCTCAATTCCGGCATCGTGCCGAGGTGATCTGGTGCCTCGATGAGATTCAGGTGATTCCAGGCTGGGAACGCTTCGTGCGACGCATGCTCGACGAGGAGAAGGTCGAGATTTTCCTCAGCGGTTCCTCGGCCCGGATGCTGAGCCGCGAGGTCGCCACGAGCATGCGTGGCAGGGCAATGGAAACCGTCATAACACCCTTCAGTTTTCGTGAATTCCTACGCTCGCGCCAGTGGCCAGACGGTGCGCCCGGCGGTCTGCCGAGCAGCACCCAACGCTCCGAACTCCGAAAACACTTCGATGCGTATCTTGCGGTCGGCGGTTTCCCGGAAGCTACGGCTTGTGAAGACGACCGCCAGCGTGTGTCCCTTCTTCAAGGATACGTGGACACCGTCTTGTTCCGGGATGTCGCCGAGCGTCACCAAGTCGCCAATCTGCCCGCGCTGCGCGCGTTTGTCCGCCAGCTCCTGCGCAACCCGGCGACGCTGTTCAGTGTCAGTAAGATCCACGCCGATTTCACCTCCCGTGGCATCCCGGTTTCCAAGGAGTCGCTGCTGGGTTATCTCGCCTATCTGGAGGATGCGTTTCTGGTCTTCACCGTGCCGCTCTCCGACCGCTCGGAGCGCCGCCGCCAGGTGAACCCGCGCAAGCTCTACCTCGCCGATCATGGCCTCGCCCTCGCCTTCAGCCCGACCGCAGCCATGGATCGTGGGCACTTGATCGAAAATCTGGTCGCCTGCGAACTCTCCCGCCACAGTCGCGACATGGGTTACGTGAAAACAGCCGCTGGCTACGAGGTGGATTTCCTCGTCACGGGTTTCGACGGAAGCCGCCAATTGATTCAGGTCGCCGCAGACATCACCTCTGCCAAAACCTACGAGCGTGAAATCCGAGCCCTGGCGGAAGCATCGAAAACATTCAAGGATGCCACCGCCCTCCTGCTCTGCGACACTTCGCCGCCTTCCGCTACCACCGTACCGAAGGGCATCACCATCTTGCCCGTTTGGCAATGGCTCACCTGCCTCCGGACACATTGACCCGCCGCACCACGCATGGACACTTCGCAATTGCTTCCAGAATCGCCAATCGAACCCATACTCTCCGCCGTGGTCATTCCGCTGCTCAAGGGTGTCATCTATCAGGAAAACGATCCGCCTCTCTGGGGACGTCTCGTCGCCCTTGATGCCAAAGTGCGTGATTATGTCCGCGTGCTGGATCTCGAACTCGTGCTTGATGAGGCGGAGGGATACGCCTTCCTCCGCTCCCGGGAGACTGATGAGGGTGAGCCCGGAAAGCCTGCCGCTATTCCGCGCTTGTTCCCTCGCCGCCAATTGTCTTTCCCCGTCAGCCTGCTGCTCGCTCTGCTGCGAAAGAAACTCGCAGAATTCGACGCCTCTGGAGGTGAGGCCCGGCTTGTTCTCTCCCGCGATGAAATCGTCGAAATGATCCGAGTTTTCCTGCCTGCGAACAGCAACGAGGCGCGACTGACCGACCAGACCGAAACCCAACTCAATAAAATCGCCGAACTCGGATTCATCCGCAAACTCAAGGCAAGCTCCCCTTCCGCACCCGCCAGCTACGAGGTCCGCCGTATCTTGAAAGCCTTCGTCGATGCCCAATGGCTTGCGGATTTCGATGCCCGTCTCGATGCCTACCGCCGCCACCTCGAAAACCCCGGTGAGGAAAACTCCGATGATTGATTCCGATCCGCCGATGCTCGAATTCGCAGCCGACGATGCCCTCACGGGTTTCCGTCTGCAACGCCTCGAAGTGTATAACTGGGGCACCTTCGACAAACGCGTTTGGAGCCTTCATCCCGATGGTCGCAACTGCCTTCTAACAGGAGATATCGGCTCAGGGAAATCCACCCTCGTCGATGCGATCACCACGCTGCTCGTTCCCGCCAACCGCATCGCCTACAACAAGGCCGCCGGCGCGGAATTCAAGGAACGCAGCCTGCGCTCCTACGTGCTCGGCTACCACCGCACGGAACGCTCGGAAAGCGGCGTCGGTGCCGCCAAACCAGTCGGCCTGCGCGATGCCAACGCGTTCTCCGTCATCCTCGCCGTCTTCCACAACGGCGGCTACGACCAGACGATCACCCTCGCCTGCGTCCTCTGGATGAAGGACCCCGCCGGCCAGCCCGCGCGTTTCTATGTCGGTGCGGAAAAGGCGCTCTCGATCACTGCGGATTTCTCGGACTTCGATGCGGACATCAACAAACTCCGCCGCAGGCTTCGCCAAAATGACGCCCAGACCTTCGATACTTTCCCCGAGTATAGCTCGTGGTTCCGACGTCGCTTCGGCATTGAGACCGAGCAGGCGCTCGACCTCTTCCACCAGACGGTCTCGATGAAATCAGTCGGCAACCTAACAGATTTCGTCCGCGGCCACATGCTCGAACCTTTCGATGTCGAAGCCCGTATCTCCGCTCTCATCGCCCATTTCGACGACCTCGACCGCGCTCACGCCGCCGTCATCCGCGCCAAACGCCAGGTTACTTTGTTGGAACCCATCGTCATGGATTGTGACAGGCACGACGAACTCCGCGCCGAAGTCGAAGATTTGCGCGCCGCCCGGGAACACTTGGAAGCCCACTTCGCCACGCTCAAGCTGGAGTTGTTAGACAATCGCGCGGCCACCCTCGACTCCGAGCATGAACGCCAGACCGCCCGCATCCAGGGGATCGCCGAAACACTTGCTTCTCTTCGCCGCGACGAAGCCGACCTCAACCGCCAGATCGCCGAGAACGGCGGCGACCGAATCGCCACTCTAACAGCCCGCATCGGCGAGCTTTCGAGCGAACGCGACCGACGGAAAAAGAAATTCGATTTCTACGCCGATCTCGTCTCCAAGCTCGACGAACCTACTGCACGCGATGCCGCCGCCTTCAACGCCCAGCACGACCGCATCGCCGCCCTCAAGGCGGCTGGCGCATCCGACGAGGCCGACCTGGAAAACCGCATTACGGAAGACAAAGTCGCCATGCGCGACTTGCAGGAGGAACTCGCCACCGTTTCCGCCGAAATCGACAGCCTCAAAGCCCGCCGCAGCAACATTCCGTCCCAACAGATTGCCATCCGCGAAGCGCTTTGCCAGGCAATCGGACTTACGCCGGAAGATATGCCCTTTGCCGGTGAACTCCTGCAAGTTCGCCCCGAAGAAGCCAATTGGGAAGGAGCCGCGGAGCGCCTGCTCCACAACTTCGGTCTCTCACTGCTAGTAACGGACAGCCACTACCCTCAAGTCGTCGAGTGGGTCGATCGCACACACCTCCGCGGGCGGCTCGTCTATTTCCGCATCCGCAGTCGCGCGTCTAACGAAACGCCAGACCTCCACGCGGACTCTGTCGTCCGCAAACTCCAGATCCGCCCCGATTCGCCGTTCTACGACTGGATGGAACGCGAGCTCGCCCACCGCTTCGATGTCGCCTGCTGCGCAACCTCCGAGCAATTCCGCCGCGAGACCCGCGCTATCACCCTTTCCGGGCAGATGAAAATGCCCGGCGAACGCCACGAAAAAGACGATCGCACACGCATCGACGACCGCTCGCGCTTCATCCTCGGCTGGAGCAACGAGGCGAAGATCGCCACTCTCGAACACGAAAAATCCCGGATCGAATCCCAAGGAGCCAGCGTTGTCGCGCGCCTCGCCAAGGCCGATGCCGAGCGCCGTGCCCTGCGCGAGCGGGTGAACCTGCTCTCGAAACTCGAAGAATACCGCGACTTCCGTGAGATCGACTGGTCAACCGTCGCCAACGAAATCGCCGCACTGGAAGACGAACGCCACCAGCTCGAAAACGCCTCCGACATCCTCCGCCAGCTCAACGAGAAACTTCACGTCGTCGAAAAAGCCATCGCCGATGGCAGCGAGAAACTCACAGGGGAGACCGAAAAACTCGGCGGCATAAAAAATCGCATCGAGAACAACAACTCCTCACTCGCCGCCACCCGCGACTTGCTAACCCGCGCCGACACCGCCGCCCTTGTCGCATGGCAGGACCGTCTTGCCGCCATTCGCAGCGAGGCACTCGGCGACAAAGCCATCGCCATCGAAGGCTGCGATACCCGTGAAAAGGAAACCCGCGATTGGCTCCAAGCGCGCATCGACTCGCGCGACAAAGCCGCCGCCACGGTACGCGACCGCCTGATCAACCGTATGAGCGATTTCCGCCGGGAGTTCGAGTCGGAGACCCGCGAAATCGATGCCGCCGTGGAATCCGCCGGAGAGTTCCGGAACTTGTTAGGGCGACTGCGCGGCGACGATCTCCCGCGCTTCGAGCAACGCTTCAAAGAACTGCTCAACCAGAACACCATCCGCGAAATCGCCAATTTCAACGCCCACCTCAACCAACAGCGTGAAACTATCCGCGAACGCGTGACTCGCATCAACCAGTCACTTATCGAAATCGACTACAACCCCGGCCGCTACATTGTCCTCGAAGCCACTCCTGTGCCCGACCAGGACATCCGCGCCTTCCAGACTGAACTGAGATCCTGCACCGAGGGCGCTCTAACAGGTTCCGAGGATGACCAATACTCCGAGGCCAAATTCCTGCAGGTCAAAGCCATCATCGAGCGCTTCCGCGGCCGCGAAGGCACCACCGAACTCGACCGCCGTTGGACCCGCAAGGTCAGCGACGTGCGCAACTGGTTTGCGTTTGCTGCCAGTGAGCGTTGGCGCGAGGACGACACCGAGCATGAGCACTATTCCGACTCCGGAGGTAAATCCGGCGGTCAAAAGGAAAAACTCGCCTACACCATCCTCGCCGCAAGCCTCGCCTATCAGTTCGGCCTAGAATGGGGGCGCGTCCGCTCGCGCTCGTTCCGCTTCGTGGTCATCGACGAAGCCTTCGGCCGCGGCTCCGACGAGTCCGCCCAATACGGCCTGCGCCTTTTCGCCAAGCTCAACCTCCAGTTGCTCATCGTCACCCCCTTGCAGAAAATCCACATCATCGAGCCGCACGTTTCCTCCGTCGGATTTGTCCACAACATCGAGGGCCGCGACTCCCAACTCCGTAACCTCACCATCGAACAATACCGCGAGGAAAAGGCGCGGAGTGCGGGATAGTTGGGGTGCAGGACAAAAAAGTTAAGGAGCGGCGAAACGTGTTCGCCGTGAGGATGAAATGACGATGGAAAGGCCCTTTCAGCCATGCATCGGCTCATCATCCGCGTGGGCGGACACGTTCCGCCCCTCGGTGGGAGGCCGATGACGCACCTCTCAATGTCTAGGATAACTTTTTTGTCCTGCACCCGGATAGTTGGCCGAATGATCCCGGGAGTTGCCAAAATCGGACCGAATCTATTGAATCACGCAAGGGGGAAATCAGGTTTTGAACCTCCTCCCTGCGACACTCCCATTCTCATGACCCGCGAAAAGATCACCCTCTCCCAGCTCGAATCCTTCCTCTTCAAGTCCGCCGACATCCTGCGCGGGAAGATGGACGCCTCGGAGTTCAAGGAATTTATCTTCGGCATGCTCTTCCTCAAGCGCCTGTCTGACGAATTTGAACTGAAACGGCAGGCGATCAAAAAGGACTTCGCTCACCTCAGCCCGGAGCTGCTGGCGGAGCTTCTGGAAGACAAGGCCACCTATGGCGAGACCTTCTTCGTCCCGGTCCGCGCCCGCTGGCATGAATCCTGGACCGACGAAAACGGCGACGTAGTCCCAGCCCTCAAGGACCTCAAGCACGACATCGGCAGCATGCTCAACAAGGCCATCGCCTCCGTGGAGGATGAAAACGACGCGCTCAACGGGGTGCTGAAAAACAACATCGATTTCAACGCCGTCAAAGGGAAAACCAAGATCCCCAACGAGAAGTGGAAGGACCTGCTCGACCATTTCAACCAGCCCGGCTTCACGCTAGTGAACGACAACTTCGAGTTCCCCGATCTGCTCGGCGCGGCCTACGAATACCTGATCAAGTTCTTCGCCGACAGCGCGGGCAAGAAGGGCGGCGAGTTCTACACCCCCGGCGAGGTGGTGCGGTTGCTGGTGCAGATCGTGAAACCCCGCGCCGGCCACGAGGTGGATGATCCCACCATGGGTTCTGGCGGCTTCCTGATCCAGAGCCACCAATACGTCGAGGAGCAGGGCGAAGACCCGAATGACCTCGCCCTCTTCGGCCAGGACTCCAATGGCACCGTCTGGTCGATCTGCGTGATGAACATGATCCTTCACAACATCACCCGCTTCACCATCGAGAATGGCGACACGCTGGAAGATCCGCTCATCCTGGATGGCGGCGTGCCGCGCAAATTCGACCGCATCCTCGCCAATCCGCCATTTTCGCAAAACTACAGCCGAGCCACCCTCAAGTTTCCCTCCCGCTTCCGTGAGTGGTGCCCGGAGACCGGGAAAAAAGCGGACCTCATGTTCGTCCAGCACATGCTCGCCTCGCTGAAGGCGGATGGACTCGCCGCCACCGTCATGCCGCACGGTGTGTTGTTCCGTGGCGGCAAGGAAAAGCTCATCCGCGAGCTTCTCATCAACGACGACGTCATCGAGGCCATCATCAGCCTGCCGCCCGGCCTGTTCTACGGCACGGGCATCCCGGCGTGCGTCATCGTCCTCAACAAAAACAAGCCGGACACCCTGCGAGACCAAGTCCTCTTCATCAATGCCGACCGCGAATTTGCCGAGGGCAAGAATCAGAACAAACTCCGCCCCGAGGACATCGAGAAAATCGACTTCGTCTTCACCCACAAGCGCGAGCTGCCAAAATACAGCCGCCTCGTGACCAAAAAGGAGATCGTGGAAAAACACGACTTCAACCTCAACATCCGCCGCTACGTGGACAACACGCCCGATCCCGAGCCGGAGGACGTGCAGGCCCATCTCATCGGCGGCGTGCCCATTGGGGAAGTGATCAGTGATCAGTTAGCAGTGATCAGTGGAAAATTTGACTTGGACATCTCCACGCTGTTCCGACCGGAGCGGGAGGGCTACATGGCGTTTGTGGATGTGATCGATCGCAAGGCGGCGATCAAGCCATTGATCGAGGGTGAGGCATCGGTTCAGGAAACGCTCACCCGCCACCGCGAGGCGCTGCAAATCTGGTGGAAAATCGCCCGCCATGACTTCGCCCTGCTGCGTGAGGGCAAGAAAATGCCCGAAGTCCGGCAGGAACTTCTCACCACGCTGAAAGAGCGCTTCATCCCGCTCGGCGTGCTGGACGAATTTCAGAGCGCGGGCGTGTTTGTGAACTGGTGGCAGCAGATCCGTTACGATCTGAAAACCATCATCTCCACCGGTTGGCATCACACGCTCATCCCGGACAACTATCTGATCGCCGCCTTCTTCCAAGCAGAGGCCGATGCCATTGAGGCGATGGAGGCATCTATCAGCGAGGCCCAGAGCGAACTCGCCGAAGCCGTGGAGACCGGGCAGGAACTCGCTGCCTACGAACCCGAGGAAGACGAATCCATCACCGCCGCCGTCATCAAAGCCGCTCTCAAGGCAGTCATTGATGATCTCAAGGACAGCAAGGGCGAATCCGCCAAGAAGGAACTCAAAGCCCTGCAAGCGCAGGAGAAAACCATCACCCTGCTGGAAAAGCGCATCAAGGACAGCAAGGTCGAATTGAAAGTCCTCACCGACGAACTCGATCTCAAGCTCCAGCTCAAGCGCATCGGCGATGCCGATTACAAGGCAGAGAGCCAACAGCTTCTCACCCAGGTGACCGCACAAATCGCCGAACTCGATCCTGAGAAGAAGGAGGACAAGAAAAAGCTCAACGCCCTGCAAAAGGACTACGCCGCGCTGGAAGCCCGGCTCGCCAAGACCGACGCCCTCTTCTCCCAGATCGGCGGCAAGCTCACGGATGAGGAAGCCAAGACCCTCATTCTTAAAAAACTCCACGACCTCGCCACCCACGAACTCAACCGCTACCTCAACGCCGCCAAACGCCAGCTCATCCTGTCGATCGAAACCCTCTGGGACAAATACGCAGTCTCCAGCCGTGCCCTGGAAACCGAACGCACCGAAACCCTCAAGGC
>CANLKN010000107.1 GCA_947491475.1 Akkermansiaceae bacterium
GCCTCTTGCTTTGCAAGGGTCTCTCTGGGGTCAGTCCCCGCAGTCTAACATGAATGAATGGGGTCAGTGAATGGGGTCAGTCCTTGGATTTCAATATGGTGGTTGACGTCCGGGCGGTGTATGTTAGAGATGCCGCATGGCCAGACCACCAAGGTTTCAGTATCCGGGAGCGGTTTATCACGTCATGGCGCGTGGCGACGGAGGGAAGCGGATTTTCGCAGGGAAGGAAGATCACGAATCGTTTTTGCACTGGCTGGAGCGGGTTTGCCAAAGCCACGGCTGGCGGGTGCATGCGTGGGTGCTGATGGGAAATCATCTCTAGGGTCAGTCCCCGCAGTCTCACATTCCTGCGCGCTTCTCGCGCCCTCCGCCGCGCGTTGAACATCGAACATCCAACATTGAACATTGAACGTCGAAGTTAAGATAAAGAACTGGCTTTCCACACTCTTCACTTCGACGTTGTGGTCTTCAAGCATTGTAGATGTCCCCACGCGGTCCGATGGCGTCCACGTAAAGCACTTCGTCGTTTCGATAACCGTCACTTGCAGGATTACGCGATAGCTCCCCCACCCGCAGTCGGAACCATCCGTCCATGCCGCCACTCATGGATCTGATGTTGGGTCCGTGATGGCGGCACACTCCGCAACCGCGCGCAATGCGTCGCGCACCTGGGCGGCACGGTCACGTGGCATACGGCTCAGATAGCGGGCGGCGCGGCGATGGAAGATGATGGCCCGCATCAGATTCCGAGTTGCTTTTCGAGGTCTTCCAGCGCGATGAAGTTGCCACTCAGGCCCGCTTCGCGGTCGGCCTTGGCTTCGCGGATGGAATCTTTCTCGTCGTCGGTCAGATCGAGACCATAGGTCTCGATGAAATCGACAAACTCTTCGTATGGGATCACGACTTCAAGCGGTTTGCCGCCCCGGTCATACCGGATGCTCTTTTGTAAGAAGGCCTGCGCTGTCATGGATGCACTGTAGCGCATCTCCCCGTTTTTGCGAGCTTTGGTTTCGCATCTCCCTGCGATGCCCGCACGCCACCACCTCTCTGGGGTCAGTCTCTGGGGTCCCCGCAGTCTCACATTCCTGCACGCTTCCAGAGCCATGCAGCGCTCCC
The DNA here is from genome assembly GCA_947491475.1 of Akkermansiaceae bacterium. Taxonomy (GTDB): domain Bacteria; phylum Verrucomicrobiota; class Verrucomicrobiia; order Verrucomicrobiales; family Akkermansiaceae; genus Luteolibacter. The sequence continues at coordinate 1,117 of CANLKN010000107.1, forward strand.
AGAGTGGTTGAGGCGTCTCGCCGCAACGTCATGGGTTTACGCCTGTTGCTGCGAGACGCAGCAACCACCGGATCTGATCCTGCGCGCGTTGCGCGAACATCGAACATCGAACGCCCAACATCGAACATCGAAGTGAAGAAATAAGCCAATCCTGCTCTTCACTTCGACGTTGGACGCGTCCTTCGTAGCTTTAGCGAAGAAGGATGTCCGATGTTCATTTCCCGCAAGGTCCCTCCTCTTTTCTTTTAGGGGAGCGCACGCAGCTTGCCCGCCGTAGTAACACGAAGGCTGGGTCCCGCGTGCCGCCTTCCGCGCCCCCGCGGAAGGTCTCTTCCCGTGGCGGCACCTTGCAAGCGCCAGGTCCGATTGCTTTGATTTCGGATTTCAACTTGTTCGCTCGCCCGGATGCGCTATTTTGGAGGTCGTACCTCGCAAAATCCGCCAACTCATTTCCGATCTTGAAAAAGAGGGATGTGTGAACCGCGGAGGGAAGGGGAGTCATCGGAACTTCGTGCATGCGGCCAGCGGCACGAATGTCACCTTGGCTGGCAAGACCGGTGCCGATTCAAAAATCTATCAAGAAAAGGACGTCAAGGCAGCCATTCGGAAATCAAAAGGACAATGAACCGCAAAACTGATATTTATCACTGTTGGGTCGCCTGGTCGGAAGAAGATCAGTCTTACATCGGGCGCTGCCCTGATTTATTCCATGGCGGAGTGCACGGCGACGACCCCCTTAAGGTGGCAAGAGAGTTGCAAAAAGTGATCGACGAATGGGAAACTGTTTTCGAGAGCGACGCACGCCAGTTGCCGCCAGCCCGTATCAAGCCGACGATGGAGCTTGTCTGATTCCACCCATCCGCCGCGCTTCTCGGTGCGCTGGGCGCTCTCGGTGTCCTTCGCCGCCCGCCTTCGCCAGAGGCTACGACGGGCAAGCCGGATTTGATTCTGCGCGCGTTGCGCGAACATTGAACATCCAACATTGAACATCGAAGTGAAGAAATAAGCCAGTCTTGCTCTTCACTTCGACGTTGGATGTTCGATGTTGGATGTTCGATGTTGGATGTTCGATGTTGGATGTTCGATGTTGGATGTTCGATGTTCATCTCCAACCAAGAGGCGGGCTCGCAAGGTCCCGCCTCATTTCTTGGGGAGCGCACGCGCCCCCGCGGAAGAGAACATCACCCGCTCTCCGGACCCATATTAAAGTGAGAGCCGCCTCATTCTGCACGATTTGGTGGTTTGCAATCTGCCATCGCCTGTGCTATCAAAAACGCATGCCACCCCGCGTTGTCGTGGATACGAAAGTCTTCATCGGCGCGATCCTGAGCCCGGCGGGTGAAAACCGGCAAGTGCTGAGGGCATGTCTGCTCGGCAAGGCCCGCCCGTTAATGGGCGGCCGCTTTGTTTCATGAATACGAGGATTTGCTCGGCCGCTCCGTGTTGATGGCCAAAAGCCCCGTCAATTCCTCGCCACGCTGCCATGAGCACACTCACCATCCGCCTTCCCGATGACAAACACGCCCGCTTGCGCCAGTTGGCCAAGCACCGCGACATCAGCGTCAACAAACTGGTGGAGGAACTCGCCACCATCAGCATCGCGGAGTTTGATGCTGAATCGCGCTTTCGCGCCCTCGCAGAAAGAGGATCTACCGAGAAAGGCCTTGCGATTCTAGACAAACTCGATGCCTCGTTTGCAGGCCAATGATCCGCATTGAACCAGGCGTGGTATCGAATTTTCGGAGGATTGAATCATGAGTGAGCTACGCATCCGTCACCTTTCGTTCACCGGCGATCCGCTCGTCGAGATAAGCGATGATCCCGCGCAGTCTTGGTGTCATTTGGCTGTCGATTGACAAGATGGGAGGTATCGGGCACGGTGCTTGGGTGGCAGGGAATCACGATTTCGAATTGGCGGTGCAATGCCATCAGGCTGGCATGCTGGACAAGGCGGCCAAACTTTGCCGGAAGGTGCTTTTGAAGAAGCCCAAACATGCCCAGGCATTCCATTTGCTCGGCTTGATGGCGCATCAGCAAAATGATCCGGCGGCGGCGGTCGAGTGGCACCGCAAGGCAGTGGCTGCAAAGCCGGATTTTGCCCAAGCGCACAACAGCCTGGGAGCGGCCTTCTTTGCATGCAAACGGTTTGATGAGGCTGTCGAATCCTTCCGCAAGGCGGTTGCCGCAAAGCCTGATTACGCCAGAGTGCTCCGGAATCTGGGCATCCTACTCAAGGACTGCGGCATGGTGGAGGAGTCGATTGTCGCCCAGCGTCGGGCTTTTGCGGCTCATCCTTCATGGCATGAGGCGCACAGCGGCATCTTGCTCACCTGCCACTGCCTGGACGGCCATGATCCGGTTTCACTCCTTGCGGAGCATCGGGATTGGGATCGGTTCCACGCCGGGCACCTTGCCGGCACCATCGCCCCGCATGCCAACAACCGGATGCCGGATCGCCGACTGCGGATCGGGTTGGTTTCGCCTGATTTCAAGGGACATCCGGTCATTCGCTTTCTGCTGCCATTTCTTGAGCATCACGATCGGGAGCAAATCGAGCTGTTTGCCTACGCGGAGGTTTCCGAACCGGATGAGTGGACGGAACTGGCCCGCAAGCATGTGGATCACTGGCGGAGCTTGATCAACATGCCGGATGCCGAGGCAGCGGAGCTGATTCGGGCCGATGAAATCGACATTCTGGTTGACCTCGCCGGACATACCAATGGCAACCGGCTGACGGTCTTCGCACGCAAACCCGCACCGGTGCAAGCGACCTACCTCGGCTATCCCGGCACCTCCGGCTTGTCCGCCATGGACTACCGCATCACCGATGCCCTTGCCGATCCACCGGGGATGACCGAGGCACATCACTCGGAGCAATTGATCCGGCTGCCAGCCTGCGCATGGTGCTACGGCCCTGATACAGAGATTTTACCCGCAGAAAGCCCGGCAGCGCTCCGAGGCTGCGTCACCTTTGGAAGTTTCAATAATCTGGCCAAGGTCAATGAGCGCATGTTGGGCACATGGGCGAGGATCCTTGAGGTTGTCCCCGGCTCCCGGCTGCTGCTCAAATCGGCCGGTTTTCTCAGCATGGACGCACGCAAGCGGGTGAGCGCAGCACTGCTTTCCAAAGCCGGGATAAGTGAGGAGCGTCTCGATATCAGGGGGCCGGAAGACAATCATGAGTCTCATCTCGCGCTTTACCGCGAGATCGATATCGCGCTGGATACTTTTCCGTATCACGGCACCACGACCACCTGCGAAGCCCTGTGGATGGGCGTTCCGGTTGTCACTCTGGCAGGACGTTCCCATGTCTCGCGTGTCGGTGTCAGCCTGCTGTCCAACGCCGGATTGCCCGAGTTGGTGGCCGAATCCGAAGAGGATTACGTGCGGATTGCCGTAGAGCTCGCTGGAAATGCCCAACGGCTTGCGAACGATCGGGCCAATCTCCGTGACCAAATGCGGGCGTCACGGCTCCTCGATGCACCGGCATTTTCCCGCGCAATCGAGGGAGCATTCCGAGAGATGTGGATGTCATGGGCGGCATCCCCGGATTCCATCGTAAAGTGAAGAAATTTCCTATTAGAGGCTATTGGGTCAGCCGGTTTTGTCGTGAGATTATCAGGATGGCGGTGGTGAGGCAAAGCAGGATCATCATCGCGAGGATGTAGCCGCAATAGCGCTGGGTGTCGATGTGGCCGCGGGGCTCTTTGAAGACGATGCTGGATGACGGTGGCTCCGCGATCCATGGCAGCGGTTTCTTTAGCGCGTGGAAAACGACGCGGTTTTCCTTGATGCGGTAATCATTGCGGAAGGTCTCGGCCTCGCGCACCAGCAAGTCGATGCGCTCGTTGACAAAGAAGTCCGATGCCGGGCGCGCGTTATCCTCGTCGTCCGGCCAGACTTTCATCGTTTCCACTTCGAGGCGCGTGCCGGAAATGGAGATCCGCCGGATGCGCTTGACCAGCGCGGCGGCCTCCGCCTTGTCCAAGGCACCGGCAGCCAGCAGACGCCTCAGCCCTTCCTTGGCGAGTTCGAATTCTTCGCTCACTTCGTTTTCCATCGTGCCCGGTTGGCGGGCTCGATCGATTCTACGCTGAAGGCGGACGCGCTCGACCTCGAAGGGGTTTCGCACCGCCTGTGAGACGATCATGCCCTCGTAGGCATAGCGCAGAGGCATGATCACAGCGGGCACCGGAATGCCGCCGCGCTCGCGGACATCCCGCGCGTTCTGGAACAGGCCGTGGTTCATTTCCTTGTAGGATACAAGAGCTCCAGCCAGCAGCATCTGCGGCACCAGCAGAAGCGGCACGGCAGTGAGTGCGGCGCGCTCGGTCTTGACCATGGATGAGACCACCAGTGCCAGCGCGGTGCCGGTCCATGCGGTGAGCGTCATCCAGATCCAGTGATAGAGGATCATGCCCTCAATCTCCAGGAAGTGGTTTCCGACCATCAGATAAGTGAAGCACTGGACGGAGGACACCAGTGCGAGTGCGGCGAATTTGGCGATGACATAGGAAGTGGCATCGGGCATGCAGTTGCGCTCGCGGCGCATGATCGGGCGGTCGCGCAGGATCTCGGTGGTGGAGTTGGTGAGGCCGAGAAACATCGCCACCGTGGCACTCAAAAAAAGATAGGCGGGAATGTGCAGCGCGGTGGCGAATTCATAGGAACCCACCGGCGATGAGCGCAGAGTGATGGCGATGAGCGCAGCCAGCAGCGGGGCCTCAAGGCAGGTGCTGTAAATCGTGCCGCGGTTGCGCAGTTTCGATAGCAGCGAGCGCAGGAAGTGGGTGGCAAAGACCGCGATGACGGCGCGTAGCCGCCGCGAGGGACGGGGCGGCACCGGCAGCCGCTCACCCGTGCTTGGATCTCCCAGCCGCGAGACCGGCCCGCCGCTGGTTTGCAGCGATTGGATCAAGTCCGCGCTTTCGAAGCGTTCCTGCCAGAAAGACGAAGGGAAACGCCGTGCTGCACCGGTGTTGGAGCCGCCACCGATCGCGCTGAGTGGGGTTTCCAGCACGTCGAATACGAAGTCCGCGCCCAGCGGGGATTGGGCGTTTATGGATGGGTGGGGGATGCCGAGCTCGGCGCAGGCATCGCGAAAATAGCCGACCATTGCCGCCGGTGTGCCGAAGAATGCCAGGCGGCCGCCGCTGTCTAACAAGAGCACCTTGTCGAACAGCCGCAAGACCGGCGCACCTGGCCGGTGGAGCGATGCGATCACGATTTTCTCACGCGCCAGCGAGCGCAATGTTTCGGCCACGTGCTCGGAGTCTTTGGAAGAAAGTCCGGAGATCGGTTCATCGAACAGGAAAACTTCTGCACGGCTGCCGAGATCGAGCCCGAGATTGAGCCGGCTGCGCTCGCCGCCGGAGAGTGTCTTGTCACCGGGCGCGCCGACCTGGCGGCGGGCGATGGATTGCAAGCCGAGCTCGGCGAGGATGCTGTCCACGCGCCGCTCGTGTTCCGCGAGCGAGAGCGCCGGGCGTCGGATGGTCACCGCGTGGCGCAGGTGTTCGCGCACGGTGAGCTGGGGGTTGAGCGCCTCTTCCTGCGGCATGTGGGCGATGAAGGGGACCAGGTGCTCGCGGCGGTCGTAGAGCGAGATGCCATTGAGCCTTACCGCGCCGCGTGTCGGTTCGCGTTGGCCGGATAGCACGGCGAGCAGGGTGCTCTTTCCGCTGCCGCTCGGGCCGATGATGCAGAGCATTTCACCGCGTTTCACCTCGAAGTTGATGTGGTCCAGTGCCCGCGCGTCTGGCCCGAAATCGTGGATCAGATCCTCCACCCGCATGGACTCGATCAAGGTCCTTTCTTCGTCGAGAAATCCCTCGCTGAACCGGCAGCGCACCGCCTGGCTACCGGACAAACGGATCAACGATCCATCCTGGAGTGGCGCGCTGGAGCGCACCGGCGTGCCATCCACCAGGATCGGCCCGTTGCTTTCCCGGACCTCGAGCTCACCGACGGCGCGTTGTGCATCATAACGGATGAACAATACCGTCTTGGGCGAAATTTTAGGGCCTAACAAAAGATCGCCTCTTGAGAGCTCTGCCGCATCGTTGGAGACCAGGTATTCCTGGCGGTCGCCAGCCAAGCGGAAGCGCCGGCCCGACTGGGTGGCCCTGCGCCGCAATTCGTCGATCGACAGGCTGAAGCCGGTGGAATCTCCCAAGCGCTCGTGATTCCGGCAAACGACCAGATCGCCCTTCTTGAGCGGGCCGCGTCCGCCGGCGTGCAACGTGCTGTCGTGCAAGGCCTCGACTTCGGCAGCGAGTCCGAATTTGACCCGCAGCGCGCTGTGGCGTCCGCGCGTCCGCTCGGCGGTGAGCCCGGATTCTCCGGCTTCCAGGTAGATGGCGGGCTGGTTGCCGGTTCGTTTGACGTCCAGGAAAAACATCAAGTCCTCAAAACTCAGCGTCCACCCTGGGACCACCAGTGGCTGGCGTTCCCGCATGCGCAGGAAGGAACCGGTTTCCACGGACCTGCCGCGGATCCAGAGTGGGGCTTCGCCGGTGTTTCTGACAAGGATCAGATCGCCGGCGCGGTAAACCCGGAACTCACGGCCCACGGCGGCGGGTGGCAGGACCACATCCGCGCCGTCCCTGCCGAAAACCAGCCGTTCAAACGGCGGTTCTTCGTCGGTCGCCTCTTCGGCATCGCCGCGCATCTCGCGCAGGATCGCCGAGCCATATTCCGGCCGCCCGAGCCGCCGCATGAAGACCTCGAAGCTCGCACGGTTTCGCTCCGAGCGACCGGCTGCATCCACCAGTGTGAACAATTGCAAGCCCAGCGAAAGCTTGCTCGGGTCATCGTAAATCCGCTTTAATTCCAGTGCCAGGCTCTGCACGGGCCGTGGATTCCGCACCGCGCGCTGCAGGCGGCGGCCCAGCCAACCGTGGTCCACTTCAGGAAACGCGCTGCGCAGCATATCGAGGATCAAATCCGCCTCCAGCGGGTTGAGCTCGCCATCCAGGGTGGCGAAGGCCGCGAAGGCATCCACCAGCACGCCCACTTGTGCATCAGCTCCCGGCCGCAGCGCGCGCAGCCGGCCCACGCCCGGCAACGCCCGCAGCCAACCCATCAGCCGTGCCCGCACATGCAGGCGCGGCAGCCACGGGTTTCCGGATGGGGGATGGCTTTCCACGTGGATTTCTAGGCAGACACTTCACCAACCCGCAAGGCCCGTGCAAAAAAGGGGTTTGCTTTTTACCGGCATCGGCTATCATTTCTTGCTCCCGGACGCACCGGCGGTCGTTGGCCAAGGCCTGCTCTAACCGCCCCCGCCCGGGTCTTTTTTCGCTACCATGTCTGACTCACCGAACTCCAATCAGCCACCTCAACCACCGAACCGCCCGTCCGGCGATGCCAATGGCTTCAACTGGCGTTTGCTCGTGCTGCTCAGCGTGGCATCGGTGATCCTAGGCCTCGCCTTCTTAGGGCCGAACATGAACCAAACCTCGCGGACGCTCAATTATTCGGAATTCCGCCAAGCATGGGACCAGGGCCGCATCGTCACCGGTGACTTCAAGCGCCCGCTCAAGGTGGTCACCAGTGATACCCCTTATGATGCGGTCATCATGGGTTGGGAAAAGCCGCGCATGGAGAAACCCAAGAGCCCCGAGACCAAGCGCAGCGATTTCCAAGTGCGCGTAAACCTCGATTTCCAAGGCGACCAGATCCGCGATTTGTTAGGCGATGATTTCCGCATGCAGCAGATCGGCTCTGCTAATGATTCCCCGCTTGAGGGGGATGTTGAGACGCTTTCACTGGCGGAATTCCGCAAATCTCACGCGCTGGGGCAGATCCAAATTGCCGATTCGGTCAATCCCATGCGCGTCCTCACCATCGCCGGTTCGCGGGATGCGGTGATCGTCGGCACACGGGAAGTGATCACCAACATGGTCGAGCCCAAGGATGCCGCCACTGGCAAACCGGTCGCCGCCACGCCGTTCCGGGTAGAGGTTTCCACGGTGATCCAAGGCGAGGAACTGCGCGAACTCGTCAAGGACAAGGCGGTTTATGAACGCCGCACGGATTATCTGAAGAACGCCCTTTTCACCTTCCTGCCCTTCCTGCTGATTATCGGTTTGTTGTTCTTTCTGTTCCGCCAGCAAATGAAATCCGCCGGCCGCGGCGCGATGTCCTTTGGCAAAAGCAAGGCCCGCCTTCTCACCATGGATCGCAACAAAGTGACCTTCAAGGACGTCGCCGGCATTCAGGAAGCCAAGGAAGAGTTGTTTGAAATCGTCGATTTCCTGCGTGATCCTCGCAAGTTCCAGAAACTCGGCGGCTCCATTCCCAAGGGCGTGCTGATGGTCGGCTCGCCCGGCACCGGCAAGACCCTGCTCGCCCGCGCCATCGCCGGTGAGGCCGACGTGCCGTTCTTCTCGATCTCCGGCTCCGATTTTGTCGAAATGTTTGTCGGCGTCGGCGCGTCGCGTGTTCGTGACATGTTCGAACAAGGCAAAAAGCACGCCCCTTGTTTGATCTTCATTGATGAGATCGACGCCGTAGGCCGCCATCGCGGCCATGGCATGGGCGGCGGTCACGACGAGCGAGAGCAAACGCTCAACCAGCTTCTCGTCGAAATGGACGGCTTCGACACCCAGGAGGGCGTGATCATCATCGCCGCCACCAACCGCCCCGATGTGCTCGACCCCGCATTGCTCCGCCCCGGTCGTTTCGACCGCCAGGTCACCATCAACCTGCCCGATGTCAACGGCCGCGAGGAAATCCTCAGGGTTCACGTGAAGAAGATCAAACTCGCCGCCAATGTGGATCTTTCCCGCATTGCCAAGGGCACTCCGGGTTTCTCCGGTGCGGAACTTGCCAATCTGGTCAACGAATCCGCGCTGCTCGCCGCCCGCCGTGGCCTCACCGCCGTGACGCTCGATGAAATGGAGGAGGCACGCGACAAAGTCCGCTGGGGCCGTGAGCGCCGCAGCTTGGCCATGTCCGAGAAGGAAAAAATCGCCACCGCGTGGCATGAGGCAGGCCACGCGATCCTGCTGGCGAAGCTCGAACACGCTCAGCCGCTCCACAAGGTCACCATCATCCCCCGCGGCCCTTCATTGGGTTCCACCATGTGGTTGCCCGAGGGCGACCGCTACTGCAAGCAGCGCAAGGAGGCGCTCGTGGACCTGGTGGTGGCTGTCGGCGGCCGCATTGCCGAATCCTTCTACACCAGCGACATTTCCAACGGTGCCTCCGGAGACATCCGCATGGCCACTTCACTGGTCCGCCACATGGTCTGCGAATGGGGCATGAGCGAGAAACTCGGCATGATCGAATACGGCGAAGGAGACTCACCGGTGTTTCTTGCCCGGGACATGAACAAATCCCGCAATTACTCCGAGGAAACCGCCCGCATCATCGACTCTGAAATCAAGCGTTTCATCGATGAAGCCTACGCCACCGCCGAGCGCATCCTCACCGAGCACAGGGACAAGGTCGAGATCATCGCCAACGCCCTGCTCGAATATGAAACACTCGATGCCAGCCATGTCCGCGAAATTCTCGAAACCGGCGAGTTGAAAAACCCGCCGCCCACGCCCAAGCCGCCGCCTGTACCCGAGGAATTTCAAAAGAAGACTGCTGCCAAAACATCCGAGGAAGACCAAACCCAGGACGATGGCCCGATTCCAGGTGCCGTGGGTGCCACCGCCTGAGCTCTGGTTATGAACAAGGAGCGGTCCGATCACTGCCGCCTCCAACAAGGCAGCAGGTCAACCCCGCGCCATCCCATATTACTTCAGATTTCATTCAATCCAGCGTGGGCTTCCAAAGCTGCCATGATCGGCGGGGGCAAAGCGGTTTTTTGTTTTGTCATCACAGCAGCGCCGCTCGTTGCTACAGCCTGCGAACTCTCTGGAATGGCATCAAAATTCTCACTTTGGCATTGCCCGCGCGGGGCTGATTGATAACCCGTGGCCATCGACACCATGCTTTCCATCACCGGTCTCGGCACTTTGTCCGCACTTGGCACCGATGTATCATCACATCACCGCGCGGTGCTCGAGCGGCAGATCCCATTCCAACGGCTCGGAAAGCTGCTCGGCACAGACAGCCCGCATGCAGCCAGGCCCGGTGCGTGGATCGCAAACCGCGCTTTGTTGATTCATCGCAAATGGAGCCCCGCCACGATGGCTGCGCTGCACGTGGCGAGGCAGGCCATCGCCGATGCCGGGTGGACGGCAGATGACCTCCGCGACGCCGCACTGGTGCTCGGCACCAGCCGTGGCAATGCCGCCGGTTGGCTCGGGCCATGGCCAGGCAGGCGGCCATTCAAGTTGATGGCTGCCAGCAACACGATTCACAGCGAACCGGTATCCGCAATCAGCATCGAGTTTGGCATCACCGGCCCGAATCACGTGCTGGCCAGCGGCTGCGCGGCCGGACTGGATGCTATTGGCATCGCTATGATGCTGGTGAAATGTGGTATCGCGCCGCGTGCGCTGGCGGTGGCTGTGGACCTGCCGCTGGTGCCATTGTTGTTAGATAACTACGCGGCTTCCGGGATCCTGTCCGCTGAGCTGACCGCCGATCCCTACCGGCCCGGGACCTCCGGTTTTATCCCGGCGGAAGGAGCGGCCGCCATGACCATCGACAAAGTTTCAGGCAACCATCCGCGCCTGATGCATTATGGCTGCAACTCGGACGCCTGCGATCCGGTGGGCATCCCCAAGGACGGCGGAAGGACGCCGGATTTGTTCAAACCTCTCACAACGATGCCGACGGCGGTTTGTCCACATGCCACTGGCACATCCGTGCAGCGCGCGGCGGATCCGGCCGCTCTGTTGCGGGCGTTTCCCGCAAGAAAGCCTTCACTGCATCTGCTCAAACCCTTTCTCGGCCACACGATCGGTGCCAGCGGCATGCTCGAAAGCGTGGTGCTCGCCGCCTTCCTGCGCGATGGCAAGCTGCCGCCCAACCTGCAGGGCCTGCATGCGCCGCCGGACTTTGATTTGCCCGAACAACAAACATCCGCCGCCGGCCCGGTGGCCAAGTTATCACATGGCATGGGCGGTCACAACGCCCTGCTCGTCCTCACCGCGCCATGAGCGATACCCGGCGGCTTGTGGTTTCCATCGACGATCAAACGCTCACTGTCATGGATGGCGGAACATCCCGCCGCGTTTTCCCAGTGTCCACATCCATCAAGGGCATGGGTTTTACCAAGGATAGTTATCGCACTCCTACCGGGCTGTTCCGCATCTGCGAAAAAATCGGCGGGGGACACGCTCGCGGAACGATTTTCAAAGCCCGCGTGCCGGTGGGTCACTGGCAGATGGGGGATTCACCCCATGCCGACCTAGTGCTCACCCGTATCCTGCGTCTTGATGGCTTGGAGTCCGCCAATGCAAATACACTTGAGCGTTGCGTATATATTCACGGCACCAACCGTGAGGACCTCATCGGCAAACCCGCCGGCCATGGCTGTGTGCGTCTGCGCAACGATGACATGATTGAATTGTTCGACATGGTGGCCCCGAATGATCCGGTGGAAATCCAGCCTGCCACCCGGCCGCACGGCGCGCTGCTTTTCATCATGCTTGATCGCGTGCTCACGCCGCTGGATGGCATGATCGAGCTCGCACGCTGCCGGGGCAGCGAAACCTTGCGTGATGTCTCCAATATGCGAGCTGCTATGAGGGGGGGGGCGGTCGCTCCGGATGATGCCTGGCTGCGCTGCATGGAGTTGATCCGCCCGGATCGGGGGATTTGTGCGGATGCTGCGGCACGCTGTATTGAGTCTCTTGCTGCGGGTGCGATCAAGTTTCTGAGTGATGCCAAGAGCCACGGCTGGATGCCGGTTGTCTTATCACATTCTCCCGCCGCACTGGCGGCCCCGGTGGTGCATGCGCTTGGAGTGGAACATTGGGAGGCTCCGGAACTGATGTTCGATGCCGATGCTTCCCACATGGATTCCGTCCGCGATTGCGCGATGTGCGGTTTTTTCAGCATGGCTGGCGTGATCATGGATTGGCGGCGGGCGCTCCTACCCCGGCGTGTGGTCTTGATCGCGGATCGCTCCGCGACGCCGGATGCCAAGGCCGCAGCGGATGGTTTTGTGGGCTTTGGCTGCTCGTCCGGATCACGGGATGGCACCGCGGATGATGATTTCCAGATGAATGGTTTTTCTGATAGATTAGCTTGGAGCCGTGTATTGCATTTGCCTTTGAATTATCCTTAAACCTTTTGGGTTGTTGCGATATTTAGCTCTTTCCTTATTCAAAATCACAAGTGTCCGGTTGTAACTAAAACAAATTCAATTGGTTAGGATCAGAGTTGATGAAAGTTCTGTGGTCAGTTTCCATAAGTAGCTCATTTAGAGTGACTTTTTCGAACGGATGAACGCTCAAAAGCTGCAAAGTTCTGTGGAG
>CANLKN010000108.1 GCA_947491475.1 Akkermansiaceae bacterium
GTTTCGATCCGGTAGGTGACGTCGCCGTTGACTTTGGCCTCGGCTCCCTTGGTGAAGGTCAGCGTCCTGCCATTGTTAGTGAGGACGCCGGGCGGGGCGCTGGGAGAGCGCGGGTCCAGGCCCAGCGCGTATTCCATGGCGTTTGGCAGTCCGTCGCGATCGGGGTCGGCCGTGGACGCGGGATCGGAGAGCGCCGGGGCTTGAAAGGCCTCCGCCCATGTGGAATAGCGGTCATCCAGACCGCCAAGGGTCGTGTAGGCGATGCCCACGGGACTGGCTATGGCAAAGTAACCGGTCAGCGTGCCGGAAGTGCTATAACGTCCGGCATATCCGCTGCTGTATTGCGCCACCCAGAGGTCCATCCCGTCGGTGGTGATGCCATAATAATTATCGCCCGGATTATGATAAACCGTTGTGAGGGCTCCGCCGGATTTTTTGGTGATGAGACCGCCGCCGCTCGCGAAAAACAAGTCGGTTCCCAAGCCGGTGATGCCATTGGGAGCAGCGATGCCAATATCAGAAATCGCAGGGGATCCCCATGCAAGGGAAGTGGAGTCGTATTGCTGGACGGCTCCTGCGGGTGCTGCGGCATAGATGCCCTCCGCGGCTCCGCCGAAAGTGGCGGCATTGTAATATATGCCGGCATAGGGCACGCCAAGGGCGCTGTTGGCGGCAATGTTGACGTTGGTTGCGCTCGTATTCCAGCGCCCCAATTGAGTGTTACCCGAGTTATACTGCCCCATCACGATGATTTCACCGGGATGCGCAGGATTGAACGCGAGCCCGGTGAAATTGTAGAGACCTTGCACCACGTTGCGTATGAACGCCCCGCTCGCAATGTCATACATCCTGACATTGCCGTCGTATGCGCCGGGGGTTCCGTATTCCGCGACATAGACGTGGCCGGAGTCGTCAGTCGCCACGCCCTGCGGATTGACAAGATCGGTGGCGAAATCCCGAATCTTGGTTCCCGTATCGGTGAACAATCCGAGGCTGTCGCCGCCATAAGAGACAATGAGATTGGACTGGGCCGCAGCGATGGCGGGATAGCCGGTGTTGGCCGCAAATTCGACAGCTTGGAGCACCGGGCCGTTCTGCCCGGACGCGGGCATGGTGAGCGTGAATGTCACGCGGGCCTGGCGGGCCGGTTCGATCTGATCGGGCGTGAGATATCCGTCACCCTCCTGCAATGCGAGGCTCTGCGTTGCCACGATGGTTTTGAAGCCGTCGTTCGAGGCCTCGATCCGGGCGTTGATGCCGCCGTCGTTGAGCGTGGCGTTGGTGCGCAGGCGAATGAGCCTGGCCACTTGCCCCCAGTCGCAAGGGGCGGTCGTGTAGCTTCCTGAAAGCGAGCCGGATTTCAAGACGATGCCCTCGCCGCGGTTGAGTTCGATTTCCGGTGTGGCGGACCAGGCATTTCCAGATTCGAAGGAGCGGTCGATGTGGAGGTCGGTTTCCGTCGGGCTGCCGGCATTGACGCGCCAGACGAGTTCGTCCGGCGGGAAGAACGCGCGGCCGAGTTCCTGGATGGTCACGTTTCCGCCCTGGATCGTCACCCGCTTGCGCATGCCGAGATGCATGACCTCGGCGGAAACATTTTGCAGCGCGGCGGGCAGCACCGGATTGACTTCGAGGATGTCATTGGTCTGGCGGATGCCGAGAATGCCCTGCACCAGCGCGCCCGGCACGGCGATGGCATCGGAAAGAAACGGCTCGTCGCCCGCACCGAAACCAATGCTGCCATCCTGCATGACCCAGTTGTTGCCGATGAAGCCCTTGCCGCCGGTGAGGCGGGTGCCCTCGGCGAATTTTTTCAGGCGTTTCCACGCGCCTTCGGCGTCGCCCGCTGCGGCGCGGGCCATGATTTCCCAGTAAGTCATGCAGAGGAAGGAGCCGCCGTTCATGTAGCTGCCGAAGCCCTGGTTGACGGGATGGGTGTTCACGCTGGCGGGCACCGGCCAGTAGGCGGAGCGCGAGGCGTATCCGGCATAACCGTTTCCGCTCTCAAGCTCGGCGATGCGGTTGTCGATGGTGGCAAGAAGTTTCGTGGCCTGCTCGGGCGAGGCGATGCCAAACGCGACCGGCGGAAACTGGCAGAGGTCGGCACCATAGGCGATCTTCGTGCCGTCGGGCTGGATCCAGTCCACATAGCGCGGTCCGTTCGGGGCCTCCTCCCACCAGAGCACGCGGTTGATGTCCGCCTTGAGCGTGGCCGCCTCCGCCTCCTGCGCGGCAGCCCGCTGTGAGTTGCCGGCTGCCCGTTCCATGCCTGCCAGATCCACCAGCGCGCGGTAGAGAAAGGCGTTGTGATAGGTGGTCACGCCGCTCGCGATCATCGCGTCGTAATACCAATGCGCCGGGGACAGTGAAACGAGCCCGTCGGCATTGCGCTGGCGCAGATACCAATCCACCGCGCGGCGGTAGAACGGCAGGTTCTGGCGGACGAAGTCGATATCGCCGGAATAGAGGTAATAGGCGCGGCCGCCGATGATCTGGATGATGTTGTCATCGGTGTAGGCCCCTTGCGAATTGTAGCCGAAACGCGTGAGCCCCGGCTGAAACTCCGTGCCGAGGATCATCTGCAGGTTGTCGCGGAACGCGCGCGGGAGATCGATGGGATGGGACGACGCGGCGTCCGTTGCAGGCACTCCGGCCAGCATCGGAAGCCCCTTCATCCACGAGGCTCCGCCGTAATACCAGCCGTCCGTTTCGTTGCCGAAATTGTAATGCGCCTGATCGTTCACACAGCCGCCGTTGAAGAGCGCCCCATAATAACGGCTGAGGGTGTCCACCGTGCCGCTCGGGTCCTCGGCCGTCACGGCGAGTTGGTGTCCGCTTGCGGCGGCGGGCACGGCGCTGATCCGCAGGGTGCAGGTTTCGAGCTCGGCCGCCTGGTAAACCCGCTGTGCCTCGGGATGCGAGACAACACCGGCCTCGCTCAGCCAGCCGAAATGCCCGCGCCGGTAGAGGTGCCCGCCGGTGGCGGCAAAGCGCGGCTCGCTCTCGTTCTGCCATGCGGGAAACAGCTTGAGCACCGCCCAGCCGCCCGGCTCGGTGGCGACCACGTTGTTTTCCAGCGCCAGTTTGTAGCCAAACGGAAACTCCGCGGGACGGTAAAACGGATTATACCAGGCGTGCAGTTTTTCCGGGGTGATCCAAAACGTCGTGGCCACCGCATTGGGCAGGACCGTGGAAGGGTTGCTGTTGATCGGGCGGGTGCTGAAGAACAAGGCCGGGGTTCCCGTGCTGGTGGTCGTGAGCCCGCGCAACCAAGTGCGCTCGACCGTCCAGACGAGTTCGTCGCCCTCGGTTTGCAGCGTCCAATCCTCGCGCGCCACCGGTTCGCCCGCGCCGTCGGCCAGGACGACCCCGCGCAGCGTGACTCCATTGGCGGTTAGCTCCACCGACTCCGGCGCGCGGGTCCGGCTCTCGAAGCGGCGGCCCGTCTCATCCACCGCAAAGGTGAGAGCCTGGGTGCCCCAGGCGGGCATCGAGCGCATCCATGGCACGCCCTTGGGGGAAAGCAGCGAATGCGGTTCGAGCGTACCATCGGCGCGGCGCAGGGTGAGGGAGGTGAGGCTGGGTTTGTTGACGTCGATTTCAACGCGGCCGAAATCTCCTTCGAGCAGGATCGGAGGAGGCACCGGCGTGGCGCTGAGGCTGACGGCATCCGCCATGACCGCCTGGTTTTGAGAGAGGATTTGAAACCCGAGTTTCCAATCGGTCTCCGGCACGGCGGCGGACACATACTCCACGCTGGCGGATTGCGTATCGGGGGAGCCCGCCTCCCAGCGCACCGGAAGCACGGTCACTCCCTGCGTCTCGGCACCCCGGTGGAGGAAGACGGTCAGCTTGGCATCGGTGGCCAACGCGGCCTGCGCGGGGGCCAGCGCCACCGTGAACACATAGCTGGTATTCGCGGCGGCGGGAAAATCCAGGAATGCATTCCCATAAGCACCGGTGGCCAGCGACAACACGCTGCCCTGCATTGAAGCGATGCCTGCGGGGGCCGCGATGATTCCGGCACCCGCAGAGAGGACCCACCCGGCCGCGCCGTTTTCAAAATCCGGATTCGGCAGCAGAATCGTTTCGGCCGCGACGGGAACAGAACCGAGCAATCCCAGCCCCAAGACCGAAACGGAGATTTGAATGAAACGGGCGGTGGTCATTGTTTGGCTACGGATTTTGGAGCTCCCGACGGAAGCTCCGGAAATGTTGCCTTCGATCGGTTTCCTGGCGACAACATAGCAGGCACCAAAGCTGTGATTCCGGGGGCTGAAAGTCGCATTTTTCCCATGCCGCGAGTTCCCCGAGCCGCCATCCAGTCGCTTGCGGTTTCCGGCGGATGCGAAATCAATAGTTGAAGTCCACCGTCTGGAGCTGGCGCCACTTGTAATAGCGGTCGAGCGGATCTGCGAGCGCGGCGCTGGCGTTGGTGGCGTAGTCGGGGATGGATTCCTCGTTGGGATCGAGGTAGCGCTCGATGATGGTCGAGCCGCGGTATTCGCCGCGAACGAGATCCACTCCCTCCACCCAGGCACCCGGCGGGCTGGTGGAAGATTTCTGGAGCGCCTGCGCCCGGACATGCACGGTGAAGGTATTGGATTTGGTGGTGAGCCGCGGCAGCAGGGTGGTGTAGATGCGCTCGCGGCTCTCATCACCAGTGAGACGCTTGTCGTTCCAATAGGTGGTCATTTCGCTGAGCTTGGAGCCCTTGGGCACCATCCAGAGATCACAGATCTCGGTGGCCGAGCGGAAGATGTCGCCTTGGTTGAAACGCAGGTGAAAATTCTGCATCGTGTCGTCCTTGACCGGGCTGGTGGTGGTATCGACTTCCAGTGGCAGGCGATAGCTTTTCGAGGTGCCGGGTTTGGGGTCCCCCCAGCTGGAAACCACGGGCGACTTGTAATTTTCCGCCTGGCTGTTCGGCACGACGATCATGCGTTCGCTCTTGAACACGGCGCGCAGCGCGGTGGTGCGCTCGATCCAGGTGAAGGGCATCAGCTGGCTGTTCATGTTCACCTTGCCCGCGGTGGCGAAGGGATCGCTGATCGCATAGGGCTCGACCGTCGGCATCCAGAACAGATCCAGCAGCAGGTGGTCGGGCGGAGATACCGAATTCGGGTGGCTCGGCTGGGGACGGAAGAGCAGTGTCTGCCACGGTTTGTCGCGCTGGATGCCGGTGGAGATCGAGCCGAACATGCCGGGCGACGGCATGATGCGGTTGGGCGAGAAGAGCACCGAGCCCTGCGGCGCGGAGTATCCCAGATCACTGAAATACGGAATGACTTCCCTGCCGTACCCAACAAGTTCGTAACTGGCATTTCCCTCGTCGGGTTTGTTGATGTAGGGGCCGTCCTGGAACGCGACCAGGCCGTTGTCAAAATCCCCGGTGAAGCCGGGTTTCTCCTGCTGGGGAGCGCTGCTGCCAAGGTAGGTCGAGATGATGTCCGGAGCCATCACGCCACCGCCCGGGCTCGGCCCGTAATTGACTCCCTCCACGTAGCCGATGCCCGGAGCGGTCTTGAGGGTGGCGGAGCCGAGAGGCGTGGAGTTATCAGTAGGAAACGTCGGCAGACGTTCGAGCGGCGCGTTGTCATACAGGTTGCAGGCAAACATCTTCGTCGCATCATCCCAGTCCGGATGCTTGACGAACACGCTTGCCGGGACGTCTTTGCGGCCTGCAATCAACCGGTAGTCGCCATGTTTGGGAAGCAGGCTGCGCACGACGTCAAAGGGGGCTGGGAACGTCTGAGGAATCGCGGGTTTGGCCGTGAAGGTGACCGTGGGGCCGGTTGCTGAGAGTAATACGGCCAGACTTTGCACTGGACATGCTGTGACGCTGTTATCCCACTTGTATTCCGTGCCTCCCCGAAACAGGGCAGCCCCGAGAGGAACAGTGGCCGCGGGAACTGACGGCCCGAAGAGCAATTTCGGAGCAAACGGGGTGTTGTAGTTGAAGGACCACGACACCGGATTGAAGGTCGAGATACGCCCTTGGGATTGGGTGTGATTTCTCACGGTGCTACTGGCCGGACTGGTCGCGCCATCGCGCGAAAAGGTCCACCAGTATGCGGGATTGGTCGCATAGCCCGGGAGGGTGGGCGTTGAATTGATTGTTCCCAACGAGACGATGTTGGGGGTCGGGAAGGTGCCGCCGGGAACATCAATGGTAATGGTTTGGATCAGGTTGGTAGTTGTGGGCGCGGTATCCGCATTGCCAAAGATTTCCACCGTCACGGTACCGCCGGTAAAAACCATGGTCTTTGGGTCGGTGGCTGACGTGGTGATCGTCATGGGAATGCTGAGCAGAGGATAGAGGTTGTAATCGGCACTGCCGGTATTGATTTTGGCTCCGGCGTCCGCCGCGAGAAATCCGCGCTGCGGCGCGCGTTTGAGCGCGTTTGCATCGGTGATGCTGTTCGGCATGAGGAGGTAGCGGATTCCGGGGCAGGCACCCTCGGCTTTGCCGATCCACATGCTGGTGCCCAGAATACGGCTTTTGACCAAGCCCACGGCAGGGAACCCCATGGCAGCGCCATTGATCTTGAACGCTTCCAAGCCTTTGACCCGGAACTGAAGATCCGAGGCCATCGGGCGGTTGCCGAGGGATGGGGAGAAGAGTTCCAGATGGATCATTGCCTCGATCCGCTTTTCATTGAAGTTGAGTTTGGTGCCGTTGAGCGTGCGGTTGGCGTTGATGCCGGTTGCGATATTGCTCATGATTTTGGCGTTGTTGTTGATCTGATCGACCGCGTTGGTGAAGGTTTTCGGAGGATTGGTGGCACTGGGAGCGGCGGGCGGTGGATTCTTGAACTCGCCGCTGCCATCGGCGTTGCAGATGAATTGAATCGCTAACTCAGAAAGGGAATAGAAGCGCCCGAAGCCTTGCGTGCCATTGGAGGGATGGCGCAGGGGCATCACCTGGGCATGGCCGGCGGGTTGATCAAAGGCAGAATTCGGAACCTTGTTTCCTCTGGTGAACTGTTTGCCCGTGTCCAGGTTGTCATCGAAGAGGTTGGTGCAGCGGACGTAATCGACGATGGAGGTGAGAATCTGGTCGCGCTCGGGCACGGTGAACTTGGTGCTGAAGGTGCCGCCGAAGCCGGGGACCGGCCGTTGCGTCATCTGCTGGAGATAGCTGTAAAGGTCGAGGTTGCGCTGGATGGCGAAGTCCTCGGTGGTGCTGTAGGCGTTCTTGCGCTGGAAGTAGTAGGGCTCCGCGGGATCGCTGCCACCCGCGCGGCCCTTGGCAGAGGAGGCGAAGGCGATCAGTTGGTCATATGCGGTGCGGTAGGTTTCCCCGAGCGAGGCGTCCGCGATCGGCCAGCAGGCGATGCGCGGCATGTTGAACAGGTTGATTTCCGGCGCGCGGCTGTTGGTGGTGAGGAAGAAGCGCAGTTTCTGGAGTTCGTTGGGCTTGAATCCGGTGTCGCTGCGGTCCGGGTTGAAGATGAATTCATCCACCGTGGCGAACAGCCGTTTCGGCGGAGTGCTCAGGGTGATGGCTTTGTCGGCCCGGCGCGAGCCGCCCCGCGTGCCGCCCCACTCGTAGCGGGGCAGCAGGCCGTAGGACAGCGTGTCGGACATGGACAAGGTGGGAAATACGGTGGAGAGCGAGGTCCACGCCGGATGGCCTGGGTAGCGGGTGAACTCGTTTTTGGCAGGCTGCGCGTTGGCCAGCAGGTTCTTGTCAAACAGGGTCATGAAGCGCGGCACGTCCCAGTAGAGTTCGGGCTCCGCGCCGTTGAGCGTGGGGGTGGTGGTATTGAGATCCTCGGCCTTGCCGATGCCCGCGGTGTTGAGATTGATCTTGGAAGTTTCATCGTCGGCCCAGAATGCGATGCGCCCGACGATGGGATTTCCGGCCGTGGCTCCGGCGACGTTGACGGTGGTGCCGGAAAGCGTGCCGGCTTTCATCGAGCCATCCTTGAGCACATACAGCCAGCGGACGGGTAGTTTTTCCTCAAAAGCACGCGTCACGTATCCTTCCACGTTCAGTTCGGTGCCGGCTTTCGGATCCAGAATCGGGTATATGTCCTGGGACTGGCCATCGACGAGCAGCTTGGAGGGTTCGTTCAGATCGGTCCAGATCCCCGGGCTCTTCGCCCAGTCCTGCGGCGGGAAATCCTCGGACAGGTCACCCTGTTGGAAACTGAGCTTGTCCTTCACCATATCGGTGGCCGAGTAGAGCTTGTAGGCAAGAAGGAGCTTGGATCGGCCGTTGAGCGGATTGGTCTCGGTGCCGAAGGTGCGGATCATGCCAGGCTGGCTTGCCCAGGTAACCTCGCCGCCCTGGGTCGTGGCCGCGGTGATCTGCCCCTGCACCAGGTTGACCGCCATCTCCGACAACTGGCGGGCGGAGGTGGTGGAGGCATAACTCTTGGCGGAAATCCGCTCCGTCGTGGCCCGGGTGAGCAGGGCGATCATCAGGACGAGAATCAGCACCAGACTGCCGAGCACCAGCACCAGCGCCACTCCCGGGCGCGCGCGCAATAACGCTGCGAGAGGATGGCAAAACGGGTTTTTTGAAATTCTCATGGGGAACGGGTTTATGGACGATACGTGGTGGGACGGCCGGTGAGCGGATCGATCTGGACGGTGTAATAGTTTTTCGGCAGGGCGGCACCCGTCTCGCGCTCGGAGACGATGGTCACGAAGTTGTTGGACGCCTTGAGCGCGGCTTCCGGGCTGCCCGTGGGGCGGAAGCGGACGGCGACATAAGACTCCACCCCGCGCGGCAGCGGGGCATCGGTGGTGCCGGTGCCTTGATATGCGGAAAATTCAGATCCTATCAGCGGGGAATAAGTTTCATTCTCGATGACTTTGAATCCCTCGCGCAGCCACACGGCCCGGGTGGCGGGCCGGTAAACGATCGCGCCATTCTCCGAAACCTGGGTCCAGATCTGCACTCCCCGAAAACTGACGGCATCACCCACTGTCGCCTTCTTCTTGTAAAAGCGAACCTCGGCATTGCGGTTCTTCGCGAGCGCCATCTGGCGGGCCAGGGTCACCTGATCGGAAACCGACTGGCCGGCCGTCGTAAGGTCGAAGCCCTGCACGACGCCGCTCAGGCCGGGAAGCATCGCCGTGGCTAGGATCGTGATAATGGCGATCACCACCAGCATCTCGATGAGCGTGAAGCCGCCGGAGCCAGCCGTGCGGGGAAACTTCGTGTTGATCATGGACATGCGGGGAACTGATGAATTCAACGGGACCATGAGGACTCCCGCAATTGGACGGTGGTGCTGAAGATGCGGAAGTTGATGCGCGCCTCGGTGAGTCGTTGGGAGATCCGATCCAGATCTTTTTGGTAATCTTTCACATCGGCGAGGGTCCCTTGGTAGGCCTCGACAAGCAGCGCGTCGTAACCCTTGTTCGGGAGGCGCATGGCGGTCTTCTCGTCGATGGCGATCATGGTCACCTGCACGGTCGGCGGCAGTTGGTTGGCGTTGATAGGCTGCGGAATCTTGTCGGCATCCTTGCGGCTGTCGTAGGTGTAGTCGCCTGTGAGATCATCACCCTCGGGATCCTCGATGGCCGAGAGCCGGGGATGGATCGCCAGCAACACGATGTTGTCCGCCAGCGGTGCCATTTCCAGATTCTTGATCCACCCGGGAGTGGCGTTCGGCGTACCGATGGACGTGTCCGTGTAAATCTCCAGATTTTCGCTCAGGCCGCGGTATTGCATCAGGCGGAAACGGAATTTTTCCGGCCCCTTGATGAAGGGCGGCCGGATGTCCTTGTCACCCGTCCAGCGCACGCTGAAGCCCGCCGCGCTCAACATCTGCGAAAGCGGCCGGTAGTCGGGTCGGTCGATCTTCGCGGTCGCGCCGATCGGAACCTGGAAGAACACGCCATGGCCCGCGCCGGGGTTCGCACCGGGGAAACCGTTGGCCCCGGTCTGCGTCACGAAAAACTGCAGCTCCGACTGGCGGCGGTAAACCGACGGCTTGTTCGGATCGTCATAGTCCCAGTAAACATTAAGGGTCGCCTGCGACAGCATGCGGGTCACCCGGTCAAATGCCAGGCGCGCTCCTTGAAACGCATCCACCCGCTGGGTGGACTGGGTCCAGGTGCTGGTAATGACGGTCATGACCTGGAACAACACCATCATCATCAGGACGAGGATGACGGTCACCACCATCACCTCCAGCAGGGTGAACGCGGTCCTCGCCCTCAAGGCGGCGGCCGCACGGCGTGGTATCTTTGGCAAGGAGTTCATGAAAGGGAAACGTCAGAGTTTTTCCCGCCGCGCGAGATAGAGCGTGAAGGAATGGTGGTAGCGGGCGGCGAGCCGCTGGTTGGACCGGGTGGTGATGGTCACGTTGAGCGCCTTCAAACTGCTGGAGAGCGGTGTCGCGAGGCCGGTCAAAAAATCGGAACCCGGATACGAGACAGTTGATGGAGTGATTTTGGCGGTGAAAACCGCATCGCTTTCCGCCGCAACCGCAAAGCCTTCGGAATCGTAATATTTGGTCATCGCGCCGACATCGCGGAAGGGAGTCTGCAGCACGTCCGAGGCGATCTGTTGGCCGATCTGGCTTTCCAATGTCTGGTCAATGGATTCGCGCATGGATTTGAGCACAGAGGGCAACAGCGCAAGAACGGTGGTGAGCGAGAACGCCACCACTCCCAGAGCAATGGCCACCTCGACGAGCGAAAATCCCCTCACTCTCGTCCAACCCGCCCGCCGCCAATCACGTCGAAGGAAACCCGTGATCGGCGAGGAATTACAAATTAGTGCAAACGATTGCATTTGTGATTACAAAGTCGCTTCCTGAAATCGGGCTGTCAATAAATTTATAAGGGTTGGAATTCCCTTGGTCCGCACACCTCCCGCAAGGCCAACGAGGCGGCTTTCATGCGTCCGTGGAATCCCAGACGGCGGTTTGGAGGGGCAGGGTAAACCATGATGATACTATCCCGCCGCTTACAGTTCCCGGCGACTCACGTTGTAGCGGGCCATCAGCAAATCCACGTGATCGCCGGGCGGCAGGAGGTGCTGATTACTTGGAAAGAGACCGCCGGGTGGCGGCGTGGGGTCGTGGGTGGAGCCGTCCCCGGGTTCATGCCGGAACTGCGAAGCGGTGAGGTTCAGGTGTTTTTTCATGGCCCTGCTGAGGCCCTTGGCTCCGTCGAAGCCAAGGCGGTAGCCAATCGACTTCACCGTTTCATCCGTTTCGCGCAAGCGGCGCACCGCCTCGCCGAGCCGCGCGTGCATGCGGCACATGCCCGGATTCGTTCCGAAGCGCTGCTTGAAGACGCGGAAGAAATGACCCTTCGAAACGCCGAGATCGCTTGCCAGATCGTTCGCGGAAATTTCGCCGGCCTCGTTGGACGCGCATCGCAGATAAGCGTGTTCCCAGGCATCCAGGGGGGCCGGCGGTTCGGCGGATTGCTCGACGGCCGAAGCGAGCAGGGCGAGAATCCGATAGACTGCGCCCTGCACCCGGAAGTGGTGCCGCGAGCCGATTTGCGGCAGCTCGATGCAGATCATTTCAAACAACTTGCAGAACTCCCTGAACGCGTCGCCCGTCGGCGTGTGGATCGGCAACGGTCCGACCTCCGGCAACTCGGGAGTGAGCAGGTTGCGGGGAGCCGGGGAGAACTGGACGGTTGCCTGATAGAAGGTGGTCCCGTTCACCACCTTGTAGGACATCGCGGCGGCCGGGCGGAGGCAGAGCAGGTCGTGCGCCTTTGCGCAAACCGGGCCATCGGAAGTCACGGCCTCCACCTGGCCGCGTTCCACCAGCAGGAAGTGGTGGAGTTTGAGCTGGTAATGGAACTCGGTCGCACGCGGAAACTCAAAGTATCCGGCGGTTTGCACCTGCGGTCCAAACTGCGACAAACTGATCGTATCGGCACGTTTTTTTGAAGGGGACATGGGTGTTGCCGGAAAGAACATGGCATGTTCCGTAATGATGGCAACGCCGGAACCGATACGCGCAAACCGGAATCCACCCCAAGCCCCGCAGCGCGGTCTAACAGAGAGCCGTGCGCTCTTCGAGAATGGGTTTGTCGCATTGTGCGCGGCCATCGTCATGAAACAGAACCCAACACTCGTCCTTCGCCTCCAGCCGTGAAACAGGCATGCCGCTCGGCGATTCGTTTCCGATATTCCCTGGGGGGCATGCCCATGCGGGCCCGGAATGCGCGGCTGAAGGCTTGGGATGACTGGTAGCCCGCCCGGAAGCTGATCTCGGTGAGGCTGAGATCTCGGCGGCGAAGATCGTTGAGCGCGAGGTGGAATTTCAATTCGATCAAGTAAGCGCCCAGATGATCCCCGCCGGCATCGCGGAACTGGCGGCGCAGGGTGCTTTCGGAGACGCCCAGTTTGCGGGAAAGCTCGTCGAGTTTGATCGCCGGGTTGGCCCGGACGTATTCACGGATGCGTGTGAAAAGCCGGGGGTTTTTCGGGTTTTGCACGAGCTTTCCCGCCGGGTGGGACGTGAGGAAGATCCGCGCAAGGACGGCACCGAGCAGAAAACCCGCGGCCTCGGCTGAACCGCCGTCTCCATCCCGCCCCGCGAGGTAGATGTCGAAAAACAGTTCCAGGCAGCGCATGGCCGGACTATTCGCGGCGACTTCGACATGGAATTGTCCGCCCTCGAATGGCGGATCGAGCTCGAAGGTGATGAAGAGCCAGCCAAGCGGCGTCTTTGGCGGCACGACGTAATGGTGGAACTGGAACGGCCGGATCAACAAGGCCTCGCCCTGCTGGAAGCGGACCATTTCGTCATCCACGAAAACATTGCCGGAGCCGCCCAGATTCGCGATCAGAACATGCCGGTGATGATGGTGGAACGATTGGTTTTGAGAAACGAAATCACGCCCGCTTGTTCGCTGAAAGCAGAGCACGTTGCGGGGAACTGTCGTCCCGGATGGCGCTTCCAAGCCTGAGAAATAATCCGCCGGCTCGGGCAGGCAGCCGAGTTTTTCCCGGAGCGGCAGGTCGATGGCGGATGGCTTGGGCATGCGGATGATGATGAGTGGCGGCATGGTGACAACAATGTCGGCCGGGCTGACAGGAAATGACACATTTTTGCCGCACTTGGGCAAGCGGGCGGATTCCAAGCTGTGACAAGATCCCCAAATGAGTTCCATCGATGTCCCCGTCGGTCTCGCGCTCTGCGGCGCGGGAGCACGCGCCAAAGTTGTGTTCGGTCATCTTTTGCAAACCAGCGGCCAGATCCGCCTGCGGGCCATCTTTGATCCCGCCATGGCAGAAGGCTCGCACGACTGGCCGCATGCCACCGACGAACCCAAGTTCGCGGCATCGCTCGAAGAGATGCTGGGAGACCAGTTGATCGACTGGGTGGCGGTGAGTTCCCCGAACGCGCTGCACGCCTGCCA